>NZ_JH980292.1:4871893-5218291 GCF_000314005.1 Spirulina subsalsa PCC 9445 | reverse complement strand
CAACCCCTTTTTTTAACTTTTTTTTCGTCTGCCTCTCTTCATTCGCTGGAATCACTGCTGAGTCAGCTTTTTGGGTGAAAAAGTTTTTTATCTTGGAGATTTTGGGGGGTGGTGTGGCTTCTCTGTCTGGGGATGTACATTGCTGGGGGGCTTACCCTTGGGACGGTAAGATTGATCTTTAATGCTTTTAAATATGAATGAGGATTTTATAGAATGACTGTTGCTACAGCAATTCCTACATTTTGTCAAGGAATTCAGCTTTTTGCTGAAACGCTGCCGGGATTTAATGAATATGGGAAGGAAGCGGCGATCGCACCAGAAGCCACAAAGGTCGATCCAACCCGCTTAGAGTCGGCTTATCAGACGATGTTAACGGCCGATGCATTGCGCTATTTAACCTTACAGATTACGGCCAGCAAAGAGTCGGGACACCCCGGAGGTTTTGCCAGTGTGGCGGAAGGTATTGCGGCTTTAGTGATGTTGGGCTACAAAAACATCATGACGGAGGTGGGACATCATGCACCGGGATTCTATAGCACTGTCTTTTTAGATCGTTCTCTCGAAGACATGGGGATTACTACAGTGCAGGAATTGCGCGATCGCTTCCGAGAAACTCATGGACTCCTCGGCCACCTCTCCGGGCAGATTCCAGGACTCCTCAACCCCGCCGGACCGTTAGGACAAGGACAACATTTTGCGATGGCCGCCGCCAAACTCAACCCCGGAGTATTATTCCCGGTGACGATTGGGGATGGGGGTTTAGGAGAACCCTATATTATGAGCAGTTTTGGTCACTTCCACACGGCCTATCCCAACGTGACCAACATCCTGCCCATTTTGGTCTGGAATGGTTATTCCCAAGAACATCACAGCATGGTTTCCACCAAAACCAATGATCAAATGCTGGAATATTGGGGAGGCAACGGCTTTGAAAATGTGATTTTAGTCGATGCCAAGGATTTTGATGATGCCAAACAACCGGGAGACTATGTAGACAGCACCAATTTCTCTCTTGAAAAACGCTTGGCCTTTGTGCAGGAAGTCCTGAAACGCACGGAAGAAGCTGCCCAGTCTGCCCTAAATGGTACGTTAACGGTTCTGATTATTAAACAACTCAAAGGGGCAGGGGTTCACAAACGAGGCGCCCAGTCTCATAACCTTTACCCCGGAGATACAGTAGAACGGGATTATATTCTCAATGCCCTCAAAGAACGGGCTTTAACTCCCGAAGCTTGGCAATTAGTCCGCACCAACTGCGTCCGGGCTGGGGGCGGTTCTGCCTCTAAAACTGTGGTGACGGAACAGGTGCGCCCGCTTCCTGATTTGGGGCAATTACCCTTAGAAGAATATGCCGTCGGGGGTGATAAGAAAGTGGCAACTACGGCAATGGGGGCTTTAGTGGTTCATGTGGGACAAAACGATCCCAGCTTTGTGGTGACTAATGCCGATGGTAATGCGGCATCGGGGATTAATAACATTAATGTGGGCTTAAATATTGTCCATCCCACAACGGATGAACTCTATTATCAGCAGCCTCAAGGTCAGGTGTATGAACCCTTGAGTGAGGATGCTTGTGCGGGTTTAGCGGCCGCCTTATCGTTAATGGGAGCGCGGACGTTGTGGTGTTCCTATGAATCCTTTGCCATTAACGGTTTACCCATTTGGCAGACGGTAACGCAGGCAATGGCTGAGTTACGCCGTCCCACTCCTTCGACGATTACCCTATTTACCGCCGGGGCTTTAGAACAGGGACGCAACGGTTGGACACACCAACGGCCGGAGGTTGAAAATTATTTTGCGGCGATGATGCGCAATGGTAATGTTTTCCCGTTATTCCCTTGTGATGCCAATAGTGTGCAAGTCTGCTATGAGTGGGCATTAGAGACGAAGAATAAAGGGATTACCATTACAGCCTCTAAGTCTCCTTTACCGATTCGGACGACGTTTGAACAGACGCGAGAAGGTTTGGTGAGTGGGGGTGTTGTCCTACAAGAAATACCGGGTGAGCAAACGGTTGTTTTTGCTGTGATTGGTGATATGACGTTAATTCCAGTGTTGGAAGCGGTGGAACAATTGCAAGCACAGGGCATCGGTTCAAAGGTGGTGTCTATTATTAATCCTCGTCGTCTTTATCGTCCTTCTGATGTGGCCTGGGATGCTTGTTCAGAACCGGATGGGGATTTCCTCAGTGATGAAGGGTTTGCCCAGTTGTTCGGTGGGGATGTCTTACTGGGCGTCACAGGAGGCACGAGTGCCATGTTAGAACCTGTGATGTTGCGCAGTACCTCGAAGCGGGATGTTTTTGCTTGGAAACGTGGCGAAACAACGGCTAGTGCCGGACAGATTATGGCGCTGAATGGTTTGACGGCCGAGAATTTTGTTAAGCGGGCTGTTGAGCTATTGGGACGCTAAATCAGCGACTGGGTTCTAGGTCTGTGAATTTCCTAGAACCCAAGATTTTCACTCAGTTATGCCTAATGTAGATTGGGCATAATGTAGATTTAGTGAAAGATGAGTGAAACGATACTATATCAGGTTTGAGTGAAGCCTAAACTGCTAGACATACAAGGTTTTAAGCTTTATGCGGATGGCGAGACTCGAACTCGCACGGGCTAGCCACACGCCCCTCAAGCGTGCGTGTCTACCAATTCCACCACATCCGCTTACAAGTTCTGCTGGGTTAGAGGGATTGAAACCAGCACAACCCAAGTTATATCGTAACACATCCAAAGTGAGGGGTCAAGAAAAATGTTCAACCAGAGGACGAATGAGGGGACATCCAGCTAGATGGGGGTTGGGGAAAAAGTGGGTTAGTCGGGAATCGAGAGAGGGGGAGGTGTTTAGCCCATCGACAGGGTGATCACGGCGATCGCATCTCACCCTAAACCTACCCCAGCCTCATGCCAAAAACCGAGTCAGGTGATACATTACATCAAAAAGCTTACGGTAAAATAAACCAACATCATTGGACAAGACTCCCGAAAAATCCCTATGTTAGTCACCCGACAACCCGTTTTAAAACGCTTTTGGTACCCCGTTTTACCCCTTGATCAACTGAAAGATACTCCCCAAAGTTTTCAACTCCTTGGTCAAAAAATTGTCCTGTGGTTAGATGAGGTGGGAAAACCCGTCGCTGCGGCGGATCAATGTTGTCATCGTTCCGCCCAACTCTCTTTAGGAAAAGTCGTTAATGGAAATATTGCTTGTCCTTATCATGGCTGGCAATTTAACCGGGCGGGAACTTGTGTTAAAGTTCCCCAACTGACCGAAGATGAGCCGATCCCTAGTAAATATAAAATCCCTACCTATTCCTGTCAAGAACGCTATGGTTATTTGTGGGTTTGTTTAGGTGATCCTCTGCACCCCATACCCGAAATTCCCGAAGCCCAAGACCCTAACTTTCGTCTGATTCCTGAATTTTACGAAACTTGGAACGTTGCTGGAATAAGGGTGATGGAGAATGAACTAGACCTCGCTCATCCCAGTTTTGTTCACACTAGCACCTTTGGTAGTCCTGAGCATACGATTCCTGAGCAATTAGAACTTACGGAAACAGACTATGGCTTAAAAGGTGAAGCGATTTTAGGGGTAGTCAATCCAGAATTGCAACAAAAAAACCTAAAAATGGGGGAAGGAAAAACGACCCGTTATTTTGAGCTAGATTGGTTTCTTCCCTTTACTTGTCGCTTGCGGATTCGCTACCCAAATGGCTTAGTTCATGTGATTGTAAACACAACTACTCCCATTAATGATTCTTCCTCGCAAATTGTGCAGTTTTGTCTGAGAAATGACACAGAAGCTGATACATCCGCCGCCGATGTAATTGCTTTTGACCGTCAGGTGACATTAGAAGATAAACGCATTTTAGAAACCACCAATTATGATGTTCCCCTAGACGTGAGTCAAGAACAACACATGATGACCGATAAACCGGGTCTATTAATGCGGCGCAGATTTGCCGCCTTGTTAAAAGAACATGGGGAAACCGAACAAACTCTACAAACTGTGTAGATAATTGCAGCGAATCCAGATCAGAGCAAAGTAAATAAATAGAATATGGAAGTTATCCCAGCCATTGATTTACTCCAGGGTCGTTGTGTGCGTCTCTATCAAGGAGACTACAATCAGTCCGAGGTCTTTAATGAAAATCCCGTTGAAGTGGCTCGACAGTGGGAACAGGAAGGAGCGACCCGCCTCCATTTGGTAGACTTAGATGGGGCAAAAGAGGGAAAATCTGTTAATTTAGATGCGATCGCCTCTGTCACCCAAGCTATTTCAATTCCCGTCGAAGTCGGGGGCGGACTGCGAGACAAAGCCACCATTGAACGCTTATTTGAAGTAGGGGTGCGCTATGCCATTGTCGGTACTATTGCCGTAGAAAATCCCGCTTTAGTCCAACAACTTTGTCAAGACTTCCCCGACCAGATTATTGTCGGGATTGATGCGCGCAACGGCAAAGTCGCCACCCGAGGATGGCTAGAAACCTCGGAAATCAACGCCACAGACCTCGCTCAACAAATGGCTGGTTTTGGCGCAAGTGCGATTATTTATACCGACATCCACCGAGATGGTACCCTCATCGGCCCGAATATGGAAGCGCTGCGAGAAATGGCGCAAGCGGTAGACATTCCCGTTATTGCTTCGGGAGGGGTGAGTTCCTTAACAGACCTCCTGAGTCTATTAGCTTTAGAACCATTAGGGGTTATCGGGGCTATTGTCGGCCGTGCTTTATACACGGGGGATGTATCCCTCTCAGAAGCGGTGCGCGCTGTAGGTCAAGGCCGTTGGCAAGATGTCCCCCCAGACCCTCCTCGCTTTGCGTAGAATGGGTGAGAGGAGGATGTGGGGGACGTGAATCATTATGTGAATCATTAATCGTTAAGCTTTCTGCATCCTGCCTCTTGTTGATTCCCCTAGCTAAAGATCATGATAGTTTCATCTCTCTCTCAACTGGAATATCCAGAAAGCGACGGACAACCCTTGGCTGATAATACCTTACAGTTTCGCCTAATCGTCACCCTACAAGGGGGACTCGATGCCTTGTTTCAAGATAATCCCAATGTTTTTGTGGCGGGGGATTTACTGTGGTATCCCGTAGAAGGAGAACCTTGGACTCGTGTTGCTCCCGATGTTTTAGTGGCTATTGGCCGTCCGAAAGGCGATCGCGGATCTTATTTACAATGGCGAGAAAATAACATTCCCCCTCAAGTCGTCTTTGAAATTGCCTCCCCCAGCAATACCCGTCAAGAATTAGAAGTCACAAAACATCACTTCTATGAACGCTATGGGGTAGAAGAATATTATCTGTTCTACCCCGAACAAGGAGAATTAAAAGGATGGCTGCGTTCTGAAGAGATTCTCGCCCCCATTCCCACCATGGACAACTGGATTAGTCCCCGACTGGGCATCCGTTTCACTGTTGTTGAGGATCAGTTAGTGGTCTACCATCCCACAGGGGAACGTTTTACCAGTTTTGTGGAATTAGTGGCTCAAAACCAACAAATCCGGCAGGAGGCGGAACAAGCTCGCTTACAAGCTCAACAAGCCCGATTACAAGTCGAAGAGGAACGACAACGAGCCGCAGAGGAACGACAACGCGCCGCAGAGGAACGGCAACGAGCAGAAGAGGCGGAACAAGCCCAACTGAACGCCATTTCCCAACTTTTAGAGCTGGGAATGACTGTGGAACAAGTGGCTCAAGTGCTTTCCTTGCCTGTGGAGCGGATCGAAAATTGGCGCGACCGTCAAAATGGTTAGGCGGGTTATTCTAGCATAAAATGGGGGTAAAGATAGCATAATTTTGTAGAAAGTTACGGCGTTAGAGTAAGCCTTCAAACTTCAGTAAAGTTTAGTATCAAACCCTTGGTTATTTAAGCGAAACTCGCTAGATTAATAAGTGAGGCTACTAGAGCTTCCCTGGCAGATAGAACAGCCAAGACCGAAGGATAACGCTAGTTCATGTACAAAGAGAGGTAAGAACGCTGTTTAATTTTATATCTGTCTCGTGTCAGTTCAAAAGCAGTAACTCCAAGCAAAGCTCCGATTTCCTTAATTAGTTTTATGGGGAGCAACACAAGAATTGTTTTAGTTCTTTGTGACTCCGCACAGGCTCAACCCAAAAAAGGAGAGAAAGGCTTTCTAGATAGAGTTACTGCTTTTGCGTTGGGGGGCTTAGTCATGCAAAAATAGACCGAGATGTAAATAGGGCTTGCTGAATAACTCTACTCGTGGGGCTAGGGAACAGGGAACAGGGGGAATCGGAAAAAGGCAAGCCTTTTTGATGATTTATCCCTAAAACCCTGTAGTTTCTCGCTCTTAGAAGTCAAGGGAACAGGGAACAGGGGAAATTCAGGTTTTTGCCCTCAAGTCTATTTAATTTGGTATAAACGGCTAAAAGTCCTAGTAACAGTGCTTAGGGGGATATTCAGCAGACCCTAAATACCCTCAAAAATAAAGTGATTTTTCTGTGTCCCTTCAAATCGTAGTCACTGAGCGTTGCCGAAATGTCGTTGCGTTGTATTCCTTGGTTAAAAGGCAGGAGCTATGAATGCTCCGCCACCTGCGAGGGCGCGAGGTGGGGGAGTGCGTCGCTAATTTTGTTCAACAAGTGCGGGCTTTTTTGCAAAAAAATTTATATTTCTTTGCATTTCTTCATAAAATAGAAAAGGAGTTGTCATTAGGAGGGTCAATGGCGAATATTACATTCATCAATGAACAGAAAGAAGTGATTGCCGCCGATGGGGCAAATTTGCGCGAAAAGGCTTTACAGAATGGGGTTGACCTTTACACCTTAAAAGGCAAACTCATGAACTGTGGAGGCTACGGGCAGTGTGGAACTTGTATTGTGGAGATTGTTGAGGGGTTAGAGAATTTATCGGCACCCACAGAGTTTGAACAACGGAAATTGAAGAAAAAGCCGAGTAACTATCGGCTGGCCTGTCAAACCATTGTTAATGGGCCTGTGAGCGTCAAAACAAAGCCTTGATTCCCCAAGCGCCAAGGATGGTATTCTAGGATTGAGCAACCCTTGGCTGGTTGTTTAATCTGTTCTCATGTAAACTTTGACAAAAGTTCCGTTAGGGGCGTAATTACAATGCAAGTTAATGATCTTGGTTTTGTTGCCAGTATTTTGTTTGTGTTAGTTCCTTCTGTCTTTCTGCTCATTTTGTATATTCAAACGGCTAGCAAGAACAGTCAGAGCAACTAACTCAAGCAGCAATTGCTGCCTAGGAATGACAAAACACCCACTAAAAAACCTACACTGGGCGATTTAAGCGAGTGTAGGTTTTTTAGGGTGCATTTTTAATGGGTCGAGTTAATCGGCCGATAGGCAAAATGGAATGGGCATAGGATCTAAGATCCGGTGGATCTTATTCTTCTTCGTCCACTTCTGTCACGGTTTCTGTGACTCCTGTGAGGCCAACGGCAGCCTCGGGGGTGATGTACATGGCATCTCCAAAGGAGTAGAAACGGTATTTTTCGGCGATCGCCTCTTCATACAATTTTAACAGGCGCTCCCGACCTAGCAAGGAACTGACCAAGATCAGCAAACTCGAACCAGGGAGGTGGAAGTTGGTGATCATACCGTCTACGACTTTCCATTCATAGCCGGGGTAAATGAATAAATCCGTGCGATCGCGGAACGGTTCGACTAAATACCGTTTCGCTGGGACAGCCCCACTGACACCCTGAGCCGTGGCCGCCCCCTCTAAAGCGCGCACCGCCGTTGTTCCCACCGCAATCACTCGACCCCCAGCTGCCCGAGTTTCTTGGATTTTCTTCACCGTTTCGGCATTAATTTCCAGCCATTCCGAGTGCATTTTGTGCTGGTTAATTTCCTCTACTTCCACTGGGCGGAATGTTCCCACCCCTATATGGAGAGTAATGTTGGTCATAGAAACACCCTTAGCGGCGATTTTCTCCAGCAACTCCTTGGTAAAGTGGAGTCCGGCAGTAGGAGCCGCCGCCGACCCTAACTCCCGAGCATACACCGTCTGATACTGGTCTGCATCGGCCTCTGTGGCCGTGATATAGGGCGGTAAAGGCACATGACCCACTCGCGCCACTAAATCTATCAAAGAAGAACCATCCGGCACTTGAAACTCTAATAAACGCCCTCCAGTGGCATCATCTCGTTCAATCACCCGCGCCCAAATTGAGGGGCTGTCGGTTCGGCCATCATCGGGAGAGAACTTAAAACAAATTTCGGAGCCTATCTTAAACCGTTTACCGGGTTTGACTAAGCACAGCCAGCAATTTTCCCGAACTTCATGGAGTAATAAAATCTCAACCGGGGCTCCGGTGGACTTGCGACCGTATAAACGCGCCGGAATCACACGAGTATTGTTCAGAACTAACAGATCCCCAGGCTGTAACCAGTCCACAATGTCTTTAAAGACCGTGTGAGCATGAGTTTTGGGGGAATCTACGACTAACAAACGAGAACTATCCCTGGGTACGGCAGGGTTTTGAGCGATTAGCTCTTGCGGTAACTCATATTGATAGCTCGACAGGTATTGATCGATGGTCATTGACGACTAGCAGTGAATGTTGGATTTTACTTGCAATTCTAGGGTACTGAGGAAAACTCCTGAGAGCAAAATTGGGTAAACTTCCCCATATAAATTCGGGTGCATCTCCCCTTCGCTAATAAACCCATTCTGCGTAAGACTAAGAATATACCACCCCATGTAATATTTGGAGAGAGGGAAGAATGTACTACCTCTATTTTCTTGCCAACGCCAGCCTTACTTTAAGAGTTACAGAGTTTCTTCATAATGTTGATCATTTGTCAGTTGGGTTTATAACGGTTATACACCAGATTGACGGTTGGATCGTTCGGGTTAAACTCAATGATCCTATCACACCTCAGCAACATGGAGATTTCGTCGCCTACATGAACGAATTAGGAATCCCTTATGAGCCGGAAATCCGCGTTCAGATGGCACTCTGGAGCTTGGAAACCGGACAATCTCCCATTGATGTGATGAGACGCTATCAAGTAGCGGTTGTTTCTCACGGCGATCCCGATAAGAGTGATATCGAGTCCTTCCGCCGTCAGTTTACTCGCGGTTTGGGTTATTGTCCAGAAACTCTGGCTTAAGATTTTCTGTAGATTTTCTGGCAGTGAACCCTAAAATGATCGAGCAGTCCACCTCATCCCCCTTGGGTTGAGGCTTAGGAGGCTTGTTGCTCTCGCCCACGTTGCCCCTAGGGGAAGCGGGGGGGTTTGGGCTGTGGAGAAGAATAGTTTAAGCCAACGGCGGCGGTAATACGGGAGTGCGATGAGTAGCCCGGTGGAGGGCGGTGGTTTGGGATGCTGCTCCTTGGTTTCAGGAGGAGAAGAAATGGAGGAAGAGGATTTAAGTTTCACCCCAATGTGTATGATAGGGGTACGATTAGGGGGCTCTGAGTCTTCCTTCGTCAACGGATCGAGAGGGGGAAGGGAATCCGTGAACGCGATCGCCAGTCAATTATGACCAGCGATTGTTCCGGTGGCAAAAACCAAACCAGGAAGCAGCACGGACTTTCGAGAAATCTGCACAGTTACCAAAGATCCTAGGTCTAAAGCCCCGTCCTAGAAGGACGGCTTTTTAGCTCATCGTCGGGAAGCCCCGCACTGTACGTTCGCGTTCACTTCGTGACGCTTCGCGTTCGCGTTCGCGAAGCGTTGCGTAGCAAAGCGTTGCGTAGCAAATGTCAGTGTCGGGATGAAAGACGGTTAATTGAGGGGTTCGATGCCCCGAAAATTAACCAACAATCATTTACTAGGGAGTGACGATTTATCCCTAGATATTGTATAATCGGTTCATGTCAATAAGCTACTATTCTTGTTAAACCTCAACTATTGCTACAGAATTTATCCAGATGCCAGTCAAGAAAAAGAATTACTTGACTGGCTAGAAATCTGCTGCCTGTAGAGGAAGAGGTTATCAGGGATGTCCCTAAAAAGACATCTAGAGCCTCCCGTAGAAGCAGGAAAGCCTCATAGTAATATGGGGAAGCCCGCACCGTACCCCTAGGGTCGGTGTCGGGAGGATGTCACGTTAGGCTTATTCGTCGTGCAGACCGCTACTATGTTCAATTTCTCATTAAAGCGGACGTTAAAATCATTAACAGATCAATTTTGAACCGGGTTAAATCTCCGGTATCTTAGCTCACACCTAGAGCCTAAAAGCTACTACAAATTGTGTGAAGCCGTTCATTCCTAGAAGGGTTTTCCATCTGTTCTTGACTAGAGGTTATCCCCATGTATTGTCCCATGCGCTTAGATTGTCAAATGATGACCGGAGTAATTTACAATTGCCCTAATTTATCAGAATGTCTCACAAATTCACCCTTAGAACGTGAAACCGCCCTAGGATTGTATTGGCAAAATTTGGGCATCAACTCTCAGGAAATTCCGCCATTTTTTCCCGCATCCCTTCCCATTGATTCGGGTAATGAATTTGTCTATAATTTGGCGAGTGAACGACGAGATATCATTATTTTTGGCTTTTGTCTCGATTGGGATAATGCCCCAGGAGGGCGGGTAGCTTTTGATAGTTTAAGTATCAATCAACTAGAGCAATTATTTGAGCATGGTTATGTTGACCCCAATGATCGACAGAATTATGCTCCCACCCATCACGCTTTTCTAGAATTCGCCCGTTGGCAAGCCCAAAAGGGCTTAGAGTTTAGCTTTACGGGGTATGCGATTAGTCCCTTCCGTCGAGATTATCGTGTCACCTTGGATGGGTTATATTTTCGCGGTCAGGTTCCCAGTTTTTTAATTCAAGAATTTGTCTGTTTTGCCCACAATGCTGATGAGTTAAAAGTAGATCCCTATTCTTTGAGAGCTTGGTGGGATTAGCCATCAAGAATTAAGGCTAGCTGAAGAAAACGGGATGCTAGAGGTAACAAGGAAATAGGGAACAACGGGGGAGGGGGAATTAAGGATTCTTGCCTCTTGCCTATTTTACGGAGGGAGTGTCAAGATAGATGTTTCACGATGCGTTGAGAGCATTCTGCTCCTTGATATGATGTCCAATTCCAACCCCTCCTCCTTTGTCGGATCGATTCCCTTGGAAAAAATACGTTTTAATGAACAGGGATTAGTGCCTGCGATCGCTCAAGACTACCTCGATGGTACTGTATTAATGATGGCCTGGATGAACGCCGAAGCACTCCAGAAAACCCTTGAGACAGGGGAAGCATGGTATTGGAGCCGTTCCCGCCAAGAACTCTGGCACAAAGGAGCCACCTCGGGACATTTCCAGCCCGTGAAATCCCTACGCTATGACTGTGATAGTGATGCCATTTTATTAACCATTGAGCAAATCGGCGATATTGCTTGTCATACAGGGGAAAGAAGCTGTTTCCACCAACAGGGAGAGGGAAAACAAGCTCCCCCGGCTAACACCTTATCCGGTTTGTACGAAGTAATCCGGGAGCGCCAAGCTAACCCCAACGAAAGTTCCTACACCTGTAAACTTTTCGCAGGGGGGGATAACAAGATTCTCAAAAAGATTGGCGAAGAGTCGGCCGAGGTGGTCATGGCCTGTAAGGATGATAATCCCCAAGATATCGCCTCGGAGGTGGCTGATTTGTTCTACCATACCCTCGTTGCTCTCGCTCACCACAATGTTGATTTACGCGAGGTTTACCGGGTTTTAGAAAAACGACGACATTAAGATGTTCGGATGCGCTCTGATGGCATCGGCAAAATCCGAGGAAAACCCCCCTCAGATTCTCTCTAGGGGGGCATTCTATTCACTCACTGTCGAAGAAAACTCAACACAAAAGCTCATAACTTACATCTCAGGAGATTAGTTCGTCAACCACCGCACTGACGAGCGGGTGCGGCTTGCCTCTAGAGTCCCGAAGTTCTCCGAAGCATACGGGCAATTGACCGTACCCTGTCCCTCCGTCCGACTAGCGGTAGAGGGAAGAATTCAACCTTTACTCCCGGTTGTTGGGGCATCTCCCGCAGGAGGATTAGCAAAGCTACTTCTACCGTCACAGACAAACCGCTTTCTTCGCATTCAACACAGACGAGATGCTGATTTGAAGATGCCATGTCCCAGGTAGGTATTACGATTGTATCACTTGGCAACTCGTCGCCCACCCACTCCATCCGCTGCTTTGCAGCATTATTCCGGGGTGAAGCTCCTCATGGCCTCGCCTCTCATCCCCAAGCACGAGGCACAGGGGTTTTCCCGGCGATATTGATAAAACCAATCCCGTCAACGATGCCATTTAAAAGCAAAAGCCGTTAGGCCGCTTGAGCCGTGGGAACTGCGCGCATGGCTTTAAAATAGCTATCCCAAAATTGTTTTTGGGACTCTAACGCGATTTTAGTAGCGGTTTCTTGGGCTTCCAGATAGTTATTAACCCATTCTTCTTGAGCGTCTAAGGTTTTGTCGAGGGTTTCGGGAAATTTCAAGGCATCTTTCCCCATAGACATGGATTCTAACCAAGTGTCAAAAAATTTCTTTTGCCAATCACGAAGTTGGGTTTGGTATTCTTCAAAATATTTGCTATCCATTTAGGGTGTTGACCGCTAGATAATCTCTGAGAACTTTCAGGGAGGAAGTGGGGCGGTATATACCACGTTCCAAGACAACAGGGAAGCTTAGTTTTTCGGCTCTCTCATCAAGAACTAAGGGAAACTTGAGGTGATAAAGTAAAGCCCACAAACTAAAATGCGTAAGCTTGCTAGGGCAGATATTCAGATGGTTTTTAGTTTTATTCGTCCCTATAATAGCACTGAAGTGAGCTAGGTCACAAGGCTATTTTTTAATATGAGAAATGTTGTTAATTATTGTTAATAATTAGGGCTTGCTGAATAAGTCTGCTGGTGAGGTTAGGGAACAGGGGAAAAGGTTAGGGCGCAAGCATTGCGCCCCTACAGTGAGGTTTTGCTTTGACCCTCATGATCATTTTTGGCGGCACATTGCAATAAAAAGATACATGGTTTTTAATTTGAAGCCGTCGCAGGTGGGGAGCATTAAGGATTAGGGAATCAATATCTGGTGAATTTGCTCTAAGAATTCGCTTTGATTGGTGGCCGGGGTTAAACAACTCAGGCCTTTACAGACTAATCCCACAGTGTTTTCGGGTAGGGTTTCCTCCAGTTGGTAAACACTGCTGGGGAAGTATTGAGGACTGAGGGATTTTAGGGTGTCGCGACGGGTGCGGACGAGGGTGGCACAGAGAAACCAGTCTAACCCGGTGAAGAGGGTAGGACAAGCTTGGGGGGACTGCTCCATGATGGTACTGAAGGCCATGAGGGTTTCTTCAGCGCGCTGGAGGTATTGTTCCTCGTCGGTACAAAGGGCGAGGCGAACTAAGTTACTGACGGCGACTCCGTTGGCGGAGGGGGTGGCGTTGTCCATGTAGCTGCGTTCTCGGATGATCAGGTCGCTGCTGGCATCGCTGGGGGTGTTGTAGTATCCTCCCATACTGCTATCCCAGAGGTATTGGTCGAGTTCTTGCTGGAGGGCGATCGCACTTTCTCGCCATTGTTCCTCGGGTCTTCCTTGTCCCACACTGGTCTGATATAAGTCCAGTAAGGCTTTGATAAACAGGGTATAGTCTTCCGATTGAGCTAAAATGGTGGCATTTCCTTCATAATTTAAGCGGTAAAAACGCCCCTCGACCCACTGATACTTCAGAATAAATTGGGCGGCCTGGGTGGCCATGTGCCAAGGGAGGGGATCTTTAAACACACTGTAAGCCCGGGCTAAACCGGAAATCATTAAACTGTTCCAAGCAACAATCATTTTGGTGTCGGTGACGGCGGGAATTCGACCCGGCCAGGGTTTGGTTTTGGCTTCTTGGTTGTCACGGGCTGGGGGGAAGGTTGCGATCGCCTCGGCCGGAGCCCCATAACGCCGGATAAATAGCTTAGAAAGGGCTTGTTCCGTCACTTCTGATAAAACACCCCCCCGACGACGTTGGAGGACGTTAGACCCCTCAAAATTGCCCTTCTCACTAATCATAAATTCCTGTTCAAGGGCGGCTAATTCTTCCGAGGTCAGGTAGGCTTGCAATTCCTCGTATTTCCAGACATAAAACGCCCCCTCTTCCGGTTCCTTATCCTCTGAGGTGGCGAAACTATCGGCATCTTGGGCGGCGTAAAAATAGCCACGGGGGGCGGTCATTTCCCGTTTTAACCATTGAATTGTGCCATCAATCGCCCGTTTATAAGCTGGTTTGGTATCTCCCGCACTCCATAAATTCGCTAAATACTCCATAATTTGACCATTGTCATAGAGCATTTTCTCAAAGTGCGGCACTGTCCAAGTCGCATCAACGGTGTAGCGATGGAATCCTCCCCCTACATGGTCATAAATCCCCCCCAAGGCCAAATCCTCCCCCCGTTGGTAGGCTGCATTGTGGGCGGTAATTTCTTCAGGAAAACGACTCCCCCTTAAGACAAAATCACTATAGGGAATCATCGGGAAACTGGGATGGCCGGGGGTACTACCCTTAATCACACTGGTATTAACAACAATGGCCTGTTGTAGGAGTTCGTACTTTAAGACCGACTCGGGAGATTTGGGTAATAGAGTAGACCGTTGTAGAGTCGAGAGAATTTCGGTCTTAATGCCTTGGAGTTTGTCCTTTTCTTCCTGATAAAAGCGATGGAGGGCTTGTAAAACCTGTAAAAATCCGGGACGACCATAACGCGGTTCTACGGGGAAGTAAGTCCCACCATAAAAGGGAATGCGTTCATCGGGGGTGAGGAAAAGATGAAGCGGCCAGCCCCCTTGTCCGATCATCATTTGTAGCGCCTGCATATAGATACTATCAAGATCGGGGCGTTCTTCGCGGTCTACTTTGATGGGGAGAAAGTTCTCATTCAGGTATTGTGCGATCGCCGGATTAGAAAACGCCTCCCCCTCCATCACCGTACACCAATGACAACTCGAGTAGCCCACAGAGAGAAAAATCGGTCGATCGGTTTGGGCTGCCATAGCGAGTGCCTCCTCACACCAAGGCCACCAGTCAATAGGATTGTCTCCATGTTTCCGCAGATAAAGGCTTTGGGCTTGGCTTAAACGATTCGGCATAAGATATAGTAGAACATCATCACTCCCTCTAACCTATCACGCTTTCCTGATTCCTGATTCCTGCTTACTGGTTGCCCGTGAACTACCCCGCCCACAAGGGGACGGGGCTTCCCAACTCAACAGCAACCGCCTCTACGGATGACTTACGCCCCCGCTTTGGTCTTACATTGCCTCCTTGGGCAGTATCGCTGGTTCCCAACGATAATATTCGTAAGCCTTCATCTCGAATATTGATAGCTGCATTTACGTCTCTGTCATGTTGGGTTTTGCAATTGGGGCATTCCCAACTACGAACATCAAGAGGCAGACTATCAATCTGATTGAGGCATACATGACAAGTCTTACTGGACGGGAAAAACCGACCAATTTCTAGATAGGTTTTCCCGTCTTTTTCAGCCTTGTACTTTAACTGTCTGGTGAATTCTGACCATCCACAATCTGAAATCGCTTTGGCTAGATTGTGGTTTTTCACCATGTTTTTAACTGCTAGGTCTTCCACAACGATGACTTGATTTTCGTTCACCAATTTGCGGGAGAGTTTGTGCTGGAAGTCTTTGCGAGTGTTAGCAATCCGCTCATGCACTCGCGCTACGATACGTTTTGCTTTAGCCCGACGCTTTGAACCCTTCTGTTTACGAGATAACTTTTGCTGCTTGCGTTTCAGGTTTTTCTCTCTCTTCTTGAGCGGTTTGGGATTATCAAATTTAGAACCATCAGACGTAATGGCAAAATGGGCTAACCCTAGGTCAATCCCAACCGCTTTACCTTGGCTGCTTATTTCAGGTTCAGGTAGTCCATCGTCAACAAGCAAAGAGGCGTAGTATTTGCCCGTCCTACTCATGCTGACGGTAACGGTCTTCAGCTTACCATCAAAAACACGATGAAGTTTTGCTTTGACATCACCGATTTTAGGCAATTTAATCGCTTTATCCAACAACTTGACGTGCTGCGGATACTGGATTGATTGCTTACCATGCTTGCTCTTGAAGTTGGGATATTGAGCTCTTCCCTCAAAGAAGTTGATAAACGCCTGAGAAAGATTCAGGGATACAGACTGGAGAACTTGGGAATAACATTGGGCCAACCAAGGAAACTCCTTTTTGAGTGCTGGTAAGCGGTCGTTATACCCCTGTCTTGACAGTCCCTTCCCGGTTGCTTTGTAGGTTTCATTGTTCAGGTTTAGAGCGTAGTTCCACCACCTAGCACAGCCAAACGCCTTTGACAAGGCTACTTGCTGCTCAGTGGTTGGATAGATTCTGACCTTAACAACACTTCTCATTCTCCAAGTTTAACACAAAAAGGATTAATGGCAAGACCGATAGATTATTGTCAATCTGCGCGGCATTGAACCGCTTGATTGACTGGCCTTTCATCCCCACCCACGAGGGGATGGGGAGTTCCCGGCAATCTTTTTAAATCGTCCAACTCCTCATAATCGGGAAGTGTGGTATCAATGGGCTGACCTTGACGGAGAACGATGCGATCGCGCTGAGAACGAGATAACAACTCCTCCCAATACCGCGCCCGAAAAATAATCAAATCCGCCCCTGCCCCCGGTTTCAAACCGCCCTGCTCCCCCAATCCCATTACCTGCGCCGGCGCCGTCGTCACCGACTCAATCCAGTCACTATAATTTGGATTTAACTGAGCAATTCGCACCGACTGATTAAACACCTCCAACACATCATGATCCCCAAAGGCAAAAAAGGGATCCCGACAATTATCACTGGCAAACAACACCGGAATCCCTTGCCCCTTCAACTCATGCACCAGCGTCACCCCTCGCCAACGGGGGGTTTTTCCCCCTTCTCGCCCCTGTAAATACAAATTACACATCGGTAGACTCACCACCGCAATCCCCGCCCTCTGCACCGCTTCCATCGTCCTCTGAGCCACTGCCGGAGACTGCACCGCCAAGCTACAACAATGACCACATAGCACCCGCCCCGAAAAACTACGACGTAGCACCGCTTCCGCCACTTGTAACAAGCATTGGGACTGGGGATCATCGGTTTCGTCCACATGAAAATCTACATCTAGCCCCCGTTCCATCGCCAATTCAAACATCCGATCCAGTTGCCGATCAACCTCCCGATGAGGATAAACAACCGCCCCCAAAATTCCCCCCAATTCTGCCACCTCATCCGCTATCTTTACCCCCTCCTCTGTCAGAAAGTTCTCCACCGGAAATAAAGAAGAGGGTTGTAAAAATATCTGATTTTTCCACTCCTTTTGTAAAGTCTTAAACACTTCAAACGTAATATTATATTGTTGCTCTATAACATCAAGATGAGTACGAATCGCTTGAGTTCCATGAGCATAGCTACACTTTAAGCCAAATTCCATCCGTCGATAAAGATCCTCTGCTTGCCAAAACTCACGGCAATCCTCCCGAATAATTTTCACGGCCTCGGCAAAAGTTCCCAGTAAATTAGGTGTTCTGCGGCTAATATGACCTTTATCTAAATGGGTATGAATATCGACAAAACAAGGTAAAATAATCCGCTTTTTCAAATCCCATGACGAGATAGTATTTGGCAATAAACCGGACTCCGTGGCGGGTAAAATCTGCTGAATTTTTCCCTGTTTAATTTCTAAATTAACTTGACAAAATCCCTCCTCTGTGGGTTTAGAGGCAAATTGCGGCGGTAAAAAACAAGGGGGACAGTGGGCATTGTTTAACCAATAATGGGAGAAATCAGATAATATCATAGACCCTATTGATGCTATACAACAAATCGCTTATATGGTCAGAAAATTAGACGCAAGACAAGCAGTAATCTTGTTTGAATTTTAAGGCAAATTTTAGGGGTAATTCATGTTACCCCTACCCATTTTATAAAGCGAATAAATCCCTAGAATGCTCCTAAATCTTGGAGACAGCGACGGGTTAATTCAAGACGTGCCGCCGCGTCTTGTTGTTCTTTCATCTCAATATTCGTGGCGAAAAAGTAAACATTATCCGAAGTTTCTAAATATCCTACATACCAGCCAATATTGATTACATTAGGATTACCAAACCCGAACCAACCCGTTTTTCCTGAAAGGGTATAGGCTGGCGTTTTTTCCATAATCATAATATCTTTTACCAGACTAACGGAACGAGAAGAGAAAGGCAATTGATTGTTATAAAAACGCTGCAAAAAATCAACTTGTTGTTGAGGAGTCACTTGTAATTGTCCTTCTAACCAAAATTGGTCAATATCCTCTGGACGACCTATATTTTGATTGCCATATTCAACTTGATTAATCCAGTTTCGCATCCTTTCATACCCTACCCGTCGGGCTAAAACTTGATAGAACCAAACCCCGGATATTTTAAACGCTTCTCGCAGGTTTAGATCCCGATTCCATTGGGGTAGTGTGCGTTCAATCCCATCCCACGTTAAGAGGGCTAAATCATCGGCAATGACACCTGTTTCTAGGGCAATCAAGGAATTGAGAATTTTAAAGGTGGATGCTGTAGGGAAAGGGGTAGTATTCCGTTGAGGGTTATGTTCAAAACGGCGATTATTTTGGGAATCATAAATCAAGATTGACCCCTCAACGTTAAGGTCTTGAAAATGTCGCTCAAAGTTAATAGATTGAGAGGTTTGGCTCAGGTACTGTGGCGTTTTTACTTCAAGCTGAACCGGGAGTTCTCCCATTAACCCGGGGTGAGATGGAGTAGAAAGGAGAAAAAGAGCCGTGATTAACAAGGAATTCATTGTGGATTGAGTTTATGTAGGGTTAGTTAGAGCGAAAAAATTAGTATAGAAACGGTTCGTTTTCCGACTGGAGTATTGAGTATTAAAGATTGATTCAAGGTGCGGCATTATTTTCCACAACAGCAATATTCCACTGTCCGAGTTCACTGGTTTGGAAGGCAATCTGACGACCATCTCCGGTAATGGTGGGATGACGGGCGCTGCCTCTGGAGTTGGCCGTGAGCAGTTGCGATCGCCCCGTTTGACGATCATACACAAAAACATCACTCCTCCCCCGTTCTGTGGAAATATAAGCCAAAAAACGCCCATCCTGACTTAACGCGGGTTGGTCTTGGGACGAGTCCCGACGGTTTAAATTCGGTAAACTTACTAGGGTTCGATTTTGCAGATCATAAAGGAAAATGTCCCGGTGGCCGTTGCGCTCCGAAGCAAAGGCCAAATAACGACCATCGGCGCTATAACTGGGGTACTCCTCCGGCGCTTGACTATTCAATCCCCCTGTGGGAATTTGAGGACTCACCCACAGACTCCTCCCACACCCCCCCAGCAACAGCAGGAATAGGCTAAATTTAACGCAGAGGCTGGCCGGAGGAATCATAGACTAAAATATCCCATTGTCCATCTTTATTGGCCTCAAAAGCGATAATTGACCCATCTCCGTTAATCGTTGGGTGTCGCACTTGGGCCTGTAATCCTTCGGTAAGATTGCGATTGAGTCCTGTTTCCCGGTCATATAAATAAATATCAGACCGTCCCAAACGACTGGAAGCATAAACAATATAGCGCCCATCTTCAGAAATGGCCGGATGAGAGGCTGTGGCATCTAAGGCATTGAGTCCGGGAAGTTCCACCAGTTGCCGCTTACTGGCATCGAATAAATACACATCTTGGGAACGGTTACGGTCTGAGGTAAAAACAATATATTCTGAGGCAATGTGAGGGGTAAGTTCAGAATTGGGACTATTGAGGCCTCGTCCCCCGATATCGTAGGGGAAATTTAGCACTCTGGGGTAACTGGCACAGCTAGTTAGGAGAGTGAGGAGGGGGAGGAGTTTTAACCAAAGGCGCGATGGTTTACGAGGGAATGGGGAGAATGCACTTTTGTCCAAAATTAACTACTCCATAAGAATAAAACAGTGTTTTCTAATTGATTATTAAAAAGTGCGGGGAAATTGCCGAATGGAAGGCTGACAAAGGGATGAATCGCCACTTAATCCTAAAAATACGACAGTATTCGGTAGCACAAAAACCCAGTATCCTCTAACATTGTACAAGCTTTGGGGAGCAGGGCTTTGACCTGTGGGCGCTGAATCAGACCTTGCGGGGGTATAAACCTAAAGGCATTAGTCCTTAAAGCAGGAAGTGTAAACTGTACCCTTGCATCCTTGGCGCTGGGTAGTTCCCCGGTAAGGGTTCACCATAGCCGGAAATCCCCTCTGAATCCCCTGCAATAGGAAATGTTAGGCTAATGCCAAGCGGTAAAATCAGGAAAATTTTCTTTGATTGAGGAAAAATCGCCAAAATTTCCTTATATTGGGGGGGGTGAGAGAGATTATCTAAGAAAGGCTGAATCCTTGCGGTTCTCTCTTGATTTGCAGACCTACTGAGACTTAATTAAAAACTATGCCAAAAGTCATTTCTATCCACTCCTACCGGGGGGGAACAGGTAAATCTAACTTTACGGCCAATCTTTCAACTACCGTGGCCGCGAAAGGCTACCGGGTGGGTGTTGTGGACACGGATGTTCCTTCTCCGGGGATTCATAATTTATTCTGCCTTGAACCCGAACAAATGGACAAAACCCTGAATAATTATTTATGGGGGGAAAGTGGCATTGAAGATGCGGCCTATGATGTCAGTGCGAATGTCGGTGTAACGGGGAATGGGAAACTGTATCTGGTGCCTTCTAGTGTGAAAGCAGATGATATCGCTCGCATTTTGAAAAATGGCTATGATGTTAAGTTGATGAATGACGGTTTTCGTCGCTTGGTCAAGGCTTTAGAGTTGGATTATTTGTTCATTGATACTCACCCTGGTTTGTCGAAGGAAACGTTTCTTTCTATTGCTATTTCTCATATTTTAATCTTGATTTTACGCCCAGATAAGCAAGATTATCAAGGAACGGCGGTGACGGTGGATGTGGCGCGTCAGTTAAAGGTTCGCAAGATGCTTTTAGCGGTGAATAAGGCTCATAGTAAGCTAAATTTGGAGGCTTTAAAACAAAAGGTTGAGGAAACCTACTCAGAAACGGTGGCTGGTGTGTTTCCCCTGTCGGAGGATATTGTTCAACTGGCCAGTGAGGGGGTATTTTGTGTTAGGTATCCTGAGCATCCTGTGAGCCAAGAATTTGCTAAAGTTGCCCAACAAATTATAGAGGGGTAAGGCTTATGTCAGATTTAGGAGATTTA
This sequence comes from Spirulina subsalsa PCC 9445, assembly GCF_000314005.1. Classification (NCBI taxonomy): domain Bacteria; kingdom Bacillati; phylum Cyanobacteriota; class Cyanophyceae; order Spirulinales; family Spirulinaceae; genus Spirulina; species Spirulina subsalsa. The sequence continues at coordinate 5,197,120 of NZ_JH980292.1, read as the reverse complement.
AAGTCCCTCGCCAGTTCTATTAGTGCGGTAACGTCTCCCTTTCGGGGCTATCTGAATGAGTTATACGAAAGATATAAGCCCTTAAATGAGGGGAAAGTGGCTGATTATATCCCGGAGTTGGCTTTAGCAAAACCGGACTGGTTTGGGATTTGTGTTGTGAGTAAGGATGGGCAGGTTTTTGAGGTGGGGAATTGTGACCAATTGTTCACGATTCAATCCATTTCTAAGCCCTTTGTTTTTGGGTTAGCCTTAGAAGATTGTGGGCGAGATTATGTTAATAGCAAGGTGAGTGTTGAGCCAACGGGAGAGGCTTTTAACGCCATTGTGTTGGATGAAGCTACGAACCGTCCTTATAACCCGATGGTCAATGCTGGGGCGATCGCAACAGCTGACTTGATTAAGGGCAATGGTAGCACGGAACGGCTAAAACGGCTGTTGGAAATGTTCAGACGTTATACCGGACGGGAACATGATATCAATGTCCCGGTTTTTTTGTCGGAAAAAGCGACGGGAAACCGCAATCGAGCGATGGCCTATTTAATGCTCAATTTCGGGATGATTAGCGACAAAATTGAGGAAACATTAGACCTCTATTTTCAGCAATGTTCGATTCTGGTTAATGCGCGAGATTTAGGGATGATTGCCGCTACCTTAGCCAATGGGGGAGTGAATCCGGTAACGAAGGAACGCGCTCTTGATGAACGCTATGTGCAGGATGTGATTAGTGTGATGCTCACCTGTGGAATGTATGACGCATCGGGGGAGTGGGCCTATCGCGTGGGAATGCCTGCTAAAAGTGGTGTCGGTGGGGGGATTGTCTCTCTGGTGCCGGGTAAATTGGGAATTGGTATTTTTTCCCCTCCTTTGGATGTTAAGGGGAATAGTGTCCGGGGAATTAAGGTGTGTGAGGCACTCTCCCGGGATTTTGGTCTGCATTTGTTTAACGCGGCCAAGAGCGATCGCAATGTAGAGGAATGGATGGCTGGCGGAGAGGGTATCAACGACTGGTAACGTTCCTCAAATACCATTGAAATATTGAGAGAAAATTCTCTTGTTGCCATTTAGGAGAACCGAAAATGATCCATCAAAATAACGTCCCAGTGCGTCGATTTCGCCTGCGGACAACCCTCCTAATCCCGTTTCTATTACAAATTCTAGCCGCCGTTGGCCTAGTGGGATGGATCGCTTATCGCAGTGGAGAACAAGCCGTTAATGATGTGGCGGATCAATTGCGCACAGAATTAACCAACCGTATTACTGAAAAATTATCTTCTTATACGGAGGTTCCCCATACGATTAATCGCCTAAATGCCAATGCTTTCGCTCATGGGGATATTTCCGTGAGTAATCCCCAAGGAGAGCATCAATTATGGCAACAAATGCAACTGTATCCGAGTTTGAGTTACGTCTACTGTGGGGATGAACAAGGCAGTTTTTTCGGGGTCGGTCGTTTGTCCCAAGCGGATCGGTCTAAGCTGACGTTTGTCTATAGCAACGCCGACACGGAGTATAAGCGCCAAGATTTCGCCTTTAATCGTCGCGGTAATCGCGCTGAACAAGTGGGGAGTTTAGATCGTCCCTATGACCCTCGTTCACGGCCTTGGTATAAGGCGGCAAGGGCTGAGGGGAAAGTGATGTGGAGTGCCATTTATCTCTCTTTTTCTACCCTCTTACCCACTGTTACCGCCAGTGCTCCGGTCTATAGTGTGGTCGAGGGTGAATTTATGGGAGTTTGTGGGACAGACTTTTTTCTCCCCGAAGAGTTGAACAACTTCCTGCAAGGTCTGGATATTGGCAAAACAGGCACGGCCTTTATTGTAGAGCGTTCTGGGCAAGTGGTGGCGACTTCTACGACGGAACCGACCATTACGGGAGAAGGAGAAGAGAGCGATCGCATTCTAGCCACCGAGAGCGAAAATAAGACCATTCGCGGCACGGCCGAATATTTGCAAGAACGTTTTGCCGACTTGAGCAATATTGAAAGCATCGAGTCCCTAGAGTTTGAACTGAATGGGGAACGGCAATATGTGCAGATTGTCCCCTTTCAGGATGAAAACTTAGACTGGCTGGTTGTTTTGACTATTCCTGAGTCAGACTTTATGGCGCAAATTACCGCCAGTCGTCAGCAAACCTTGGGTTTAAGTATCTTAGCGTTAGGAATTGCCATCCTCTTGGGAGTTTTCACCTCGCGCTGGGTCACTCGTCCCATTTTGCGCGTTTCCCAGGCCTCTGATAAATTGGCTCAAGGGAAATTGGAGCAACAGGTTAAAGCCAGTTCTATCATTGAAATTGACCGCTTGGCCAGTTCTTTTAACACTATGGCACGGCAACTCAAAGAATCCTTTGATGCACTGCGCCAAAGTGAGGCGACTAATCGCGCCATTGTCAACACGATTCCGGATTTAATGATTCGCGCCAAAGGGAATGGGGTCTATGTGGATATTGTAGGATGCGATCGCCTCCGGGGAGTCCACGGAGTCAAGCAATTCAGCACCGGAACCACCGTCCATGAATCCCTCCCCCAAGACTTAGCCGACAAGCGAATGCACTATATTCAGCAGGCCTTAGCCACGGGGGAATTGCAAGTTTATGAGCATCGCATCACCGTTAACGGTGAAGTCCAAGAAGAAGAGGTGCGGATTTTAGTCTTGGCAGAGGACGAGGTTTTAATTATGGTGCGGGATATTACCGATCGTAAACGCGCCGAAGAAGCCTTACGCATTGCTGAGGAAAACTACCGCAGCATCTTTGAAAACGCCTTAGAGGGGATTTTTCAATCCTCCCCCGAAGGCCGTTTTATCAATGCTAATCCGGCCTTAGCCAAAATTTACGGCTACGAATCCCCCGAGGAAATGATTACCAGTATTACCAACATTAGCGAACAACTCTATGTTGACCCAGAAAAACGCCAAGAGTTTCGCGCTTTATTGCAAAAACAAAACTCCGTTAAAGATTTTGAATATCGGTGTTATTGCAAAGATGGGAGTATTATCTGGACTCAAATTGATGCTCGGGTTGTGAAGGATCAAGACGGCAATATATTGTACTATGAGGGGATGGTTCAAGATATTACCGACCGCAAGCGACAGGAGGAGGAATTACGGCGACAACTGCAAGAGTTACAGATTGAAATTGACCACAAAAAACGAGAACGAGAGGTGGCAATGTTAACCGAAAGTAGCTACTTCCAAGAGGTACAGCAAGAGATGTCGGAGGTTAATCTAGATGAGTTTTGGAGTTAGTTCAGCCTTCATGGATAAGTTTGGGGCAGTTTGATCTAGCGGAGAGAACCATGTTGCAAGTCGGGCAAGTAGCACGTCAGTTAAATCTGAACCCCCAAACTTTGTATTTTTATGAGCGGATTGGCTTGATTCCACCCCCCCACCGTAGTGAGGGGGGCTATCGCTTGTTTAGCCCGGAAGATGTGGAACGACTGGCATTCATTGGTCGGGCGAAAACCTTGGGCTTGAGTTTGGAGGAAATTAAGGAGATCTTGGCGCTCAAAGATGGGCGATCGCTCACTTGCCAAGCCCTATATGAGCATTTGACTCAAAAACTTAGGGACATTGAGGCTCAGATGGAACAATTACAAGCCCTGCATGGGGAACTAGCTAAACTAGCGCAGCGTTGCCAGACCAATCTGCAAAAACTGGATCAGCAATGTGTTGTTTTAGACCAATCCCCGGATCTGGTTTAAGAAATTTGGCTCTAGGGGCTTGACCTTATACCCAGGTATAGGGTCTAGGATAAAGTTGAACCTTCCTCCCCCATTAGAGGGAGAGAGTATCAAATATCCCTAGGAGAATCCTCATGGCAAAACGAACCGTTCAAATTCTCGGCACGGGCTGCAAAAAGTGTCAGCAATTGGAAACTAATGTGAAAGAGGCGATCGCATTATTAAACTGGGATGCCGAAGTTCTCCATATTACCGATCCCCTACAAATTGCGGAACGGGGTGTCATGAAAACCCCCGCTCTCATCGTGGACGGTCAGGTGATGAGTCAGGGGAAAGTTGCCACCCCAGAACAATTGCAAACCCTGTTAGAAGCACAGCCTTCTTAACAGGTCAACCATAGGGAATTAATCGTGCTTGATTCCCAAGTCCCCATTCCCCATTACCTATTATGCAACTGTCCCCGTTTTGGCGAGAACATGGGAGATCCCTTGGTCTCATTGCGATCGCCTTTTTAGTCTGTTTTTACCTGCCCGTCGAAGCCCTTCAACAGTCCCAACGGTTGCACAGTGCCTTCTGGGAAGCCCTCTATTTAGTCCGTTGGTACGCCCAAGAACACATCCTGCTCTGTCTGATCCCCGCCTTCTTCATTGCCGGAGCGATCGCCATTTTCATCAGTCAGGACTCCGTAATGCGTTACCTAGGGCCCCAGGCGAATAAAGGATTAGCCTATGGCGTGGCCTCCGTATCCGGCACAATTTTAGCCGTCTGTTCCTGTACCGTTCTCCCCTTATTTGCAGGCATCTATCGCATGGGGGCGGGTTTGGGGCCGGCGATCGCCTTTCTCTACTCCGGCCCAGCCATCAACGTCCTCGCGATCATCCTCACCGCCCGGATTTTAGGGCTACAACTCGGCATCGCTCGCGCCATCGGAGCCATTCTCTTTAGTATTGTCATTGGTTTAGCGATGGAATTCATCTTTCGCCACGAGCAACCTATCCCCATTAAAGCCCCCGCCCCCCTCCCAGAAGACGAAGAAACCCGCCCCCTCTGGCAAAATACCCTATTTCTGGGTGTATTAGTCGGCATCCTCATCTTTGCGAACTGGGCAAAACCCGACAGCACCATTGGGCTATGGTATAACCTCTATACCCTGAAATGGTGGATAACCGGAGGCTTTGGACTCGCCCTAGCCGCCATTCTCATCCTCTGGCACCATCTCAACTCCGGCAAAGTGATCCTAATCACAGGTCTAACCGCCGTCCTCTGCTGGCAATTTCCCCAATACCCCCTTATTCCCTTCTCGACCGCCGTAATAGGTCTATCGTGGCTCACCAGTAGCAGCCCAGGGGAAGCCTCAGACTGGTTTGAGGCCACATGGGACTATGCCCAGCAAATCCTCCCCTTACTCTTGCTCGGAGTTCTCTTAGCCGGAGCCCTACTCGGTCGCCCGGAACAAGAAGCCCTCATCCCCTCAAACTGGATTATTTGGGCTGTAGGCGGAAACTCCCTCGGAGCTAACTTCTTTGCTGCCCTAGCCGGCGCGCTGATGTATTTCGCCACCCTCACCGAAGTTCCCATTTTACAAGGCTTAATCGGCAACGGCATGGGTCAAGGCCCCGCCCTCGCCCTCCTCCTTGCCGGACCCGCCGTTTCCCTCCCCAATTTGTTGGTCATTCGCAGCATTTTAGGAACGAAAAAAACCCTTGTCTTTGTCGGTTTAGTTGTCCTGATGGCCACCTTCGCTGGGATGATTTATGGTCGTCTCGTCTAATTCCACTCTTGAAAATCCAGAAACCGGGTTTTTCATAGAGAGTAGAGATACTCACAAGAAAATAAACGCAACCCGGTTTCTTACTACGGATTAGCTTTAAATCCAGAAACCGGGTTTTTCATAGAGAGTAAAGAGCCTCACGAAAAAATGAACGCAACCCGGTTTCTTGCTAAAATTACTCTAAACGCCAAAAGTAACAATCTGTAAAGGCTGATCGGATCTGTGGCAACTGAATCAGTGAAGCTCAGGAATAGGAGACGATTAGACTCAATTGATAAAAATTTGATCAATTATGTCAATAAGCCCACCCACAAGGGGATAGGGTTTCTCGGAGGAAGATCATGAAAGAATGGGATTTGGGCAAAATAGCAGGCCAAGTGGTGGGCGGTATCTGGTCATCCGTCCGGGATTGGGATTATTTTACCCGAGATAGTCTCGGGCAACAAGTGCGGGCTTCTGCCGATAGTTTATGGAATATTCACCCGTCTGAGGATGCCGGGAAACCTCCTGAATCCGAATTTACCGAAATCACCATTGAGGCCGTAACCGAAGACGAAACAGGTGATTTTTCCCCATCTCCTTCTATTCCCTCTTCCCAACCGAATCCAGAACAAATTCAACCCAATTTAAATTCACCTAATTTAAACCCTCCCATTTCCTCCCCAACATCTAGCCATCAAAGTCCAGTTCTGCGTAACCCAGAAAGCTATCAATATTTTATCACAGAAGCTCAAGATTTACTCGTACAAATTGAAGAACAAGTATTTAACTTAAACCGACAAAAAGATACGGCTCAAATTTATAGCTTAATGCGGGCAACTCATACCCTTAAAGGGGCTTCCGCCAATGTGGGACAAGAGACAATTAAAACCATTGCCCATAACTTAGAGGATGTTTTTCGGGCAATGTTATCCCCGGAAGCGGTGATTGATCCAGAGTTAGAATCCATGTTATTTGAGGGCTACGAATGCTTGCGTTTAGCCCTTTCTGCCGAGTTAGCCCATGAGTATGGTCAAACCGATGATTTATTAAATCGGGCGGCGGATTTATTTGCTCGTTTTGAGGAAAAATTGGGGGACTGTTTTCAAAATCCGGCACCCCTTCCTAGCTCTTCTGAAATGGGGTTTGATCTGACTCGTTCTATTTTTGAAATGGGGGTAGAACAGCGCTTGAGTGAGTTGAAAGGAATGCTGGAGAATCCCGAAAGTTCCGAACATTTGTTAGTGTTTTTAGAAGAAAGTGCCGAAGTTTTTCTAGGATTAGGGGAATCTTTGGGATTATCGGGATTTTGTGCGATCGCCCAATCGACCCTAAACGCCCTCAGTTACCACCCTGACGCGGTTTTGGAGATTGCCCCCCTGGTTTATCAGGACTTCTACCAAGCACAACAAGCGGTTTTTGCAGGCGATCGCACCCAAGGCGGCACCCCCAGCCCTCAACTGCTACAATGGTCAGGAGCATCCCTCAGCGACGAAGCCCCCCTCCCCGAAGACTTTGGCGAGTTAGAATACCTCGAAGACTCCCAAGACTTCGCCCCCAGCGATGCCATACTCCTTGATACCACCGCCCCCACAGAACGCCCCCACAGCCCCCCAGCAGACCCCCCACAGCCCGAAAGCTGGGACTTAGATCCCCTAGCCCCTTTTGACCCTCCCGAAGCCCTAGAAGACCCCGAATTTTTGGGGGATGCCACCCCCTCCAACGAGGATATTTTCACATTAGACCCCTTAGAATTAGTCCAAGATCCCTTTAACTCCTCAGAACTTTGGGACGAGGAAGAAATCCCCCTAGAGGATAGTTTTGACTCTGGCAGTGAATCCCCATTCAATCCAGAAGCAGAAGAAACGACAGCGCCAATACCGCTAGAATCTGAATTATTCCACCCCCAAAACCTTGTACAACCAGACTTAGATCAAGAGTTAAACCAGACCGTTAGTCCCGACCGTTTAGAATTAGATGTTGAAGACTTAGATTCTGAAAAATTAAACAATCAAGAGATAGCCCCAAATGTACTCGATGAAAACATAACCAATCCAGCCGTAAAGACCCCAGAAATAGACCCTCTAGATTTTCACCCCCAAGAGACAAGCTATCCCTCCCACACTTACCCCGACTTCAGCCCATCTGCCCCTGAGTCTTCCGAGGATCTAGAACAGATTTTTCTAGACGACGAATATAGTCTAGATATTGGTGAAGACGACCTTGATTATAGCCTAGATCTCTCGGACTATGCACCAAATTTAGAACCAGAAAATGAAGGCAGAAATACCTTCATTTTTCCAGAAAATATTGCCCCCATTCCCCCCGTGAAACCCACCCATTCAACCTCGGAAGATTTAGCCCCCAATTTAGAACAAACCCCGCAAATAAACGAAGATTTCCTTGCCCCCGTTAACCCAGAGGAAGACTGGATTAATGCTCCTACTTTTGCAGCAGAAGCAGAAGAAATAGCCCCTCTTATAGACTTCTCCCCCGATGAAACAAGCCTCATTTTAGACCCCGACGATTTCAGCCTAGAACCTAGCAGAGATCCTGAAAACCTAACCCCAGATCAGGATAACTTCATTGACTTTACCTTTACCGAAACAGCCCCCGAACAACCAACAGAAGACCTCTATAGTGATTTAGAATGGACAGATCCTGCCGCAGAAATGGCAGAAGAAGAACCCCTAGAGAGTCTCCCCGAAACAGCCCCCTCTCCCGTAGAAAATGAGGAAGAACTAGACTATGGTCAAACATCTCCCGAGATAAAAAAAGAGCAAAACATCACTCAAGAAACCAGCATTGCGCCCCCAGAATCTTCCCCCCCAATTGACAAAGAAAACCCTGATCATATTCTGTTCGGCGATGATTGGAATAACAGCGAACAATTAGACACCGTTCCCAGCATTGAGGACACCTTTGGCCGACTAGAATTAGAGCCATCTTTAGCCGAATTTGATGCTGATGAATTATTCTTAATAGAATCCGAACCTGAACCTACTCCAGAACCCTCCCAAACCCCCTCAATTGCCCCTGTAACCCCTCTTCAACAAACCAGTCAACCCACCCCCCTAAAAGCCCCCTCTCCTCCTCCTGCTGCCCCCGCACAATCCACCCCCCAACCCGTCAGCACAAAAACTCTCCGTCTTGAACTCGAACAACTCGAACATATTAATCACTTAGTCGGGGAATTACTGATTAATCAAAACCAACTCACCCTACGGGATGAACAATTCCAAGGAGCCGTCCAAAAACTCTCCGACTGGCTGAAAAAACACCGTTTCACCCTAACCCAACTGCGGGATTATATTGCCGAATACAAAAACGAAGATCAGAAAAAACTCACCCCCACCCAAAGACTGCTATATTCTGCCCTTGAAGAAACCTCCCAAATTACCCAAGCAACAGAAGATATTAGCCTATTATCCCGGACAACGACCTCCACCATTGAGCGAGAAAAACGAATTTCCAAACAACTGCGGGATAATATCCAATCAGCCCGCATGGTTCCGCTAAAAACCTTGCTCAAACGGTTTCCCCCCATGGTGAAACAACTCTCCTTTGTCCATAAAAAAGAAGTAGAATTAGCCCTCAAAGGAACAGAAGTGATGGTGGATAAAACCATCACTGAAAACCTCTATGATGCTCTCTTACACCTGATCCGCAACGCCTTTGATCATGGGATAGAATCCCCCGAAATTCGCCAAAAACTAGGCAAACCTACAACCGGACAACTGGAAATTAATGCCTATAATCAAGGCAACCGTACCATTATCGAGTTGCGGGATGATGGACAGGGTTTAAATATCGATAAAATTTGCCAAAAAGCTTTACACAAAAGGTTAATTACTGAAGTTGAAGCAGAACGAATTAAACAACTCCTACACCCCGAAGATCGACTTCTTGAATTAATGTGTATGCCCGGCTTTTCTACAGCCGAACAGGTGAGCGATTTATCCGGCCGTGGGGTAGGTTTAGATGTAGTACAAACCCAACTAGCCAATATTAAAGGCTATCTCTCCGTCCGTTCCTTCCCCCAACAGGGGACAATTTTCTATGTGCAGATTCGGGAATCCTTGATGAGTGCAAGACTGCTCATCTGTCGGGCTAAAAACTCAATCTATGGCTTTGTTTCCAATGAAATTGAACAAGTGTTAATTCCGGGAGATAATTTACGCTGGTTAGCCGGACAAAAGGTCTTAGATTGGGAACAAAAAGGGGAAGAATGCACTATCCCTGTTTATGAATTATCCAGTCTGTTTCACTACTCAGGTCACTCCCTCACCCACCATCAAAGTCTACTGTTTCATGAGTCCTCAGAACAGGGATTAAGTCCTCTTCTCCGAACGCCGGATAATGTTCCCCCTGTGTTATTATTACGCACAACCGAGGGGTTAATTGGCTTAGAAGTGGATCAGGTGATTGAGGAACAGGAATTAGTGATTAAACCCATTTCTAGTGCGATCGCCCCTCCCCCCTACCTCTACGGTTGTAGTATCCTAGCAGATGGTCGTCTCACCCTCATTTTAGATGGTGCTGCCCTACTCCAACAAGCCCAAAAGAAAGGGATTCGCGTCCTAGATGAAACGGAAATGCGCTCCCAATTTTCCACCCCCTTCACCGTTGATGTGTCCTCCTCCCCCCTTTCCACCCAACAATTAGGCCTTTTTGTCGCCCCCTCCGAAGACACGACGGACACCGAGGAACGTCGAAGCGCCAATCTTACCCCCAAAGCAGGAGAAGGACAAGCCCCATCCCCCCCCACTCAGAATACAATCTTAGTCGTCGATGATTCCCTCACCGAACGGCAAACCTTGACCCTAATTTTGCAACGGAACGGGTATAAAATTATTCAATCTAAAGACGGTTTAGAAGCCCTAGAAGCCCTGAAAACCGCCCCAGAGGTCAAAATGATCCTCTGTGACATTGAAATGCCCCGGATGAACGGCTTAGAATTCCTCAGCCGTCTCCAACAGGATAAAACCCTTCCCCATCCTCCCGTGGTGATGTTAACCTCCCGCAGTCGGGACAAATTCCAACATATCGCCATGTCTTTAGGGGCTTATGCTTATTTAACCAAACCCTACCTAGAACAGGAAATTCTCTCCACCTTAGAGGAAGCGATTCATGACCTCATCCCCCCAGCGCGCTGATAGTGTTAAAGTGATTGTATTCCCCTTGGGGAATCACTTATTTTCCTTACCCATGAAAGCCGTTTTAAAAATTTACCATTGTCCCCCTGATGCCAAAACCGGATTTGATGAAGTGGGATTAATTGATTTAGAAGGTCAAACCGTTTTACTTTTGCCCCTAGAAGCTTTATTAAAAGAACAAGAAACTGGAGAAGAGGATGTTTTTTTAACCCCTATTTCTCAAGCGGAACGTCCTTTTTTGATCTTAATTAAAAACCCTCGACAACAGTTATGTGGGATTCAAGTGGCCGAGTTGCCCAACATGATTGATTTACCCCTCCACATCATCCAACCCCTCCCCCCTTCGACGAAACAAACCAGCCCTGCCCAATTTGCTCAATATGTGGCACTGTGGCAGTCTGAACAGGGGAAAAAGCCTATTTTTTTGTTAGATATTGGGCGAGTGATGCAGGAAATCAATCCTTAATCCAAGGTTTATCCCAAGGGCCCCCCCCCACTTCCAAACCACAAACCGAACTTTCCGCCCTCACAATCACCTGGCCTTGTTTTTCCCGCAATTCTAAGCGTAAATGACCCCGCATGGTATCCCGACAACAAAACGCTAACCCCTCAGAAGTAGGAGCGCGCAGAGGTGTTCCTAAATGCTGCGTTTTCCCCACTAATTCCACCTCATACTGAGCATTTTTCGCCTGCATTTTCCAGTATCCCCAAGGTTCGATAACCCAACTCACCTCCGAATTCCACGGCACAAACTCATAAAATTTTCCGCGATAATGGAGACAAATCAACGCCACAGATTCCATCCACCACAAAACCCCCCGCTTACCTCCTCCGGCCGTAATCGCTAAGTCCGATTCTGATTTAAAGACATTACAATTGACCCAAAACCAACGTTGCGGAAACGCACGCCCCCAGTTTTTTTCATGATAAGCAGGAGCATCATCAAAATAATAAAGTTGTCCGCTCCAATCAATCCATCCCGTCGCCAAACCATGCGCCATTAAAATCTGCCATCCCGGCTCAAAAATCGGGAAAGAAGACAACCAGCCCGCCGTTGATTGTTGTGTCTGATTGGGATTTCCCCAGCCATAAATGGGCTTGATTTCATATTGCCAGCGACAGTATTTTTTAGTGGCCCGATCCCCAATCACCCCTTGATTTAAATAGGCCGTTGATTGGTAGCCTTCTTGAACGTGAGTTTCAAAGTCTTTGGAGTCTAAGAGTTGCGGATTTTGCGTTAAATTCGTCTTTCCCCAATGACCCAAACCCAGTTCATCTGGAGTCGCCCAAAATTGAGTAACATCGGGAAAGGTACGACATAAATATTCATCATTAGCCCCTAAAACTTGGGCAGCCCCCCCACTATACGCTTGTCCTCCTAGGGGATCTTCAATGGAGTACATAAAGGCAAAGGTTTGTTCAATGGTGGGGAGGGTGACGCGAAAATACCACCCTTCAAAGAAACGCTCAGAACTGCCGTTCCAATGATAGCCACTGTGGGGAGTTTGTAGGGGGTTAGACATATTGTCAGGGAAAATGGGATGAGTCCACATCAGGATAGCTTATTGTGTTTCCCTACTTGGGAGCAGGTGGGGAGAGCTTGAGCCAAAAAAATAGACCAGTAAAAAAGAACTGGTCTAGGAATGTTGAGAAAGGAGAGTCAACGATACTCTCCCTTATGTCCCTCGGAATCTAAACGGAAACCGCAGACTTCACAGAAGCAGACAATTCGCCTTTGGCATACTTCGCGGCATACTCATCTAAGGTCATTTGTTTGATCTTGCTGGCATTTCCGGCGGTACCAAATGCTTGGTAACGCTCTAAGCACACTTGTTTCATGTACTTGATGGAGGGCTTCATGAAGTGACGAGGATCGAAGTTTTTGGGATCCTTCGCCGCCGCTTCACGGATAGCGGCCGTAATCGCTAAACGGTTGTCGGTGTCGATGTTCACTTTACGCACACCGCTCTTAATCCCTTTTTGAATTTCTTCAATGGGTACACCGTAGGTTTCAGGAATAGTACCACCGTATTGGTTGATCATGTCGATCCATTCTTGAGGAACGGAGGAAGAACCGTGCATCACTAAGTGGGTGTTGGGTAAGCGCTTGTGAATTTCTTCAATGCGGCTAATCGCCAAAATTTCGCCCGTCGGTTTGCGGGTGAATTTGTAAGCACCGTGGCTGGTACCGATAGCAACGGCGAGAGCGTCCACTTGGGTTTGTTCTACGAACTGAACGGCTTCGTCGGGGTCGGTCAGCAGTTGATCTTTGCTCAGGGTGCCTTCAAAACCGTGACCGTCTTCTTTGTCACCTTTCCCGGTTTCTAAAGACCCTAAACACCCTAATTCACCTTCTACACTCACACCAACGGAGTGAGCGACTTTGACGACTTCAGCCGTAACGCTGACGTTATATTCAAAGCTGGCGGGAGTTTTAGCGTCTGCTTCTAAGGAACCGTCCATCATTACGCTGGTGAAACCGTTGCGGATGGCAGAATAACAGGTGGCAGGAGAGTTCCCGTGATCTTGGTGCATGGCAACGGGAATATGAGGATAGGTTTCCACTGCTGCTTGCACTAAGTGACGTAAGAAATTTTCCCCTGCATAGCTACGAGCGCCACGAGAAGCTTGTAGAATTACAGGACTGTCAGCTTCTTGGGCTGCCTGCATGATGGAGATGATTTGCTCCATGTTGTTCACATTGTAAGCAGGAATCCCATAATCATTCTCGGCAGCGTGGTCTAAGAGCAGCCGCATAGGTACAAGCGCCATAAAATATCCTCCTAATGGTTTGTTCGGTCTTGTTATTGGGTTGAGCTTTCAGCTAGCACAAGCCAGATAAACGTTTTTTTTGATCTTTGACAGGTTTCCACAGCCAACCCGAGATTAGGATGTCCGGGATTATCCTGTGATTTCCCTGTCGTCTTTTAGGTAATCTTAAGTTAGTTTACCAGAATCTTAAAGTTTTTTTCAGACTTAAGTATTTTTACTCTGGGGAATTTTTGGAATCCAGTATTTTTAGGCTGGGAATGGGTCGCCCGGGATTCGAACCCGGAACTAATCGGTTAAAAGCCGAGTACTCTACCGTTGAGTTAGCGACCCTCTTGAAACTATGTTGTTCACACGATTTACTAATGTAGCATAGCCTTTTGGAAATAGGCAAGCCCTTCAATAAATATTTTTTAGGGGGGAGGTGCTATAGTGACCCCGAAAAATCTCTAAAAGCTGATCAAATAAGGGTTCTCCCTTGCGTGTGGTGAGGATAGCTTCGGCCAGGGCAAAAAAATCTGGGTTGGTTTGGCGATCGCTTTCTATGGTTTTACTGGCCGGATAGAACATCACATCATCAGTGCGCAGTTCATTCGTAATCCCAGTTTGCCACACCTGATCTTGACGTTGCCACGAAATAGAGCGTCCGCGCAAGGTCATCTGAAACCATTCGATAGTTTCACGCTGTAATTCAATAAAGAGATCAAAATAGGGTTCTCCCCCCTGATACCAGATGCGAACCCTGTGGGGATCCCCTTCAGTAGTCAGTAGTTTCTGATCAATACGTCGTAAGGAACGACCTAATAAGTTAATCTCGGCTTGCTCCATGCGGATCACAACGTCCACGCAGGACGGATGATGTCTGTAACCTTAGTTTTTCCTGACCACAATCGAGCCGGAGGAAAGGAACAAAAAGGCCTTGACAAGTCTTTATTCTATTGTGACACTCTCCCGACACGGACGGCAAGAGGAGGGTAGGATTGTAAGGAATCAGAAAATTCCCTAATCCCTGATACTTTAAGCCTAGACAAGCATTCATCGGGGTTGACCATGACCAAAAAAGCCGATATTGGCAGCAAACGACTGATTAGCCTTGCTCCAGAGGCTTGGGTGAATTGGGTGACACAACGCAACGACCTGACCGTTGAAGCCTTCCTCAGTTCAGAATTCCAATGGATTAGTCGGGAAAACGACGTTCTGCTGAAAGTTAATAGTCCAGACCACGGCCCATTCCTTGTGCTGACTGAACTTCAACTACGCCCGGATAGACAAATCCCCCTGAGAATACGAGCCTATACCGCCTTGGCAGAAGAGCGTTACAATTTGCCCGTTTATCCGGTCTTAATCAACATCTTGCCCCCTTCAGCGAACCCCAACATCCCCAACGCCTATCGTTCCCAATTCTTAGGGATTGAAGCGGTACAGAGTTATCGGGTGATTAATCTTTGGGAGGTCGATGTGGCGTTAGTGTTTCGTGAGGGTTTGTCCAGTCTACTGCCCTTCGTTCCCATTTTGCGGGGTGGGAATGAGCGAGAAGTGATTCAACAAGCCCTACAAGAATTAAGGGCAGAGGAAGACCTGCAAGAGTTAGAACCCCTACTGGCATTCTTTGCCTCCTTTGTCTTAAACTTGCAAGTAGTTCAAGACATTCTGAGGTGGGATATGGCTATTTTAAGAGAGTCGCCTTGGTATCAGGAAATTTTGAATGAAGGACTTCAACAAGGTCTACAGCAAGGTCTAGAACAAGGTCAATTCAGACTGGTATTCCGCCAAATCAACCGTCGTTTTGGAGAACTTCCCGCCCGTCAACGAGAGATTATTGAGGGCTTCTCAGAGTCTCAACTCGATGATTTACTCACTGTCTTACCCAGCTTAAACACTTTGGAAGAATTAGCGACTTGGTGTGCTAGTGAAGCTTCTCAGAATGAGAATCCTACTTAGTCCCTATCGCTTCTAAAAAAACGCAATTTCTCCGGCTTCTACTGATAAAATTTGAGAAGCTTGTAGCCATTGGGCATCAAAGGCTGTGATGTGAGTCGTCGTGATTAAAGTTTGAAAACGGTCTTGGATGGCTTCGAGGAGTTGGTTTTGTCGATGGGGATCTAATTCTGCTAATACATCATCCAATAACAATAAAGGGGGTTCTCCAATCACTTCCTCAATGAGTTGTAATTCCGCTAACTTGAGGGCTAATACAAGGGTGCGTTGTTGACCTTGAGAGCCGTAGGAACGGGCTAAGGTTTGGTTAATAGTGAACTCAATTTCATCTCGATGGGGACCGACTACGGTTTTGCCCTGAAAATATTCGGCTGTGCGACGTTGTTCTAGTTTATCTAGAAAGGCTTGTTGTACTTCTGTGGCTTCATCTTCTGTCCAAATAACATTGGGACGATAACAAATCGCGAGTTGCTCGGTTTCCCCACTAATACAAGAGTGCCAATTTTGGGCAATGGGGGTTAAACGTTGTAAGACCCGCGCCCGTCTGCGGGTGACTCGTGACCCGTGGGCCGCGAGTTGTGCGTCCCAGAGTGCCAATTGAGTCAATATCTGGGAAGTGGGAGCAGTGGGGGTCTGGGTGTGGTGGAGATCTCGGAGGTTCTTGAGGAGGGCGTTCCGTTGGCGCAGAATTTTGTTGTATTGCTGCAATATGTAGGCATAGACAGGTTCTAATTGAATCAAGAGGGAGTCTAACCAATTGCGACGGGCTTCTGGACTGCCGCGCACAAGATCGAGATCCAAACTGGAGAACTGAACGGCATTGAGAACGCCCAGAAAGTCGAGTTGACGGCGTAGGGTTTCGTGGTTGAGTTGGGCAGTGCGTCGGCCTTGTTTGCGTAGGGTTAGGGTTAAGTCAGCCGGGCCATACTGTCGTTCTACGAGGGCTTCAATTTGCCCGGTTTCGGCGGTTTCTAGGACTAAATCGCGATCGCGGCTCACCCGATGACTTTTCAAGGTCGCCAACAATTCCACGGCTTCGAGGAGGTTGGACTTCCCTTGAGCATTATTGCCCACCACAATGGTTTTCTGGGCATCAAACAGGACTTTTTGCTCTCGATAATTGCGAAAACCCTGTAAATGTAGCGATTTGAGATACATCGGGGCGGGGAGATTGACGGTAGATCATCCCCTAAAATAACACGACTCCCCTGAGTCAGGGCAAAACTATTGAGCAACTAAAGTAAAAAATTCGATATATTGTTATGCGATTAATTAATCAAAAATAATGAATTATAAAAAAATGGACGAATTATCTTTTTTGAAATAAAATGACCTTGCCCATGACGGAGAAATACACCCCCATCGTCTCAGTGGTTTCTGCCATCAGTAAGGGTGCAATTGCTCAGATTTTGGAGATATTGAACATGGCTCGCTCGTCATTGCTTAGGCTTTTGCGCAAAGCCTACCGATTACATTATGTCTCGCGGAAAACGGGGATTCCAGCAGATGAACTAATGGATCAGGCGAAGGAAAAAGCGCAAAATCGGGGAATTTCCCGACGGCGAATGTTGCAGGGGAGTTTGGCTATTGCGACTGCTATGGTAACGAGTACCGCTTGGCCAAGATCCTCCCGACCTGTCATTGCTCAACAGATGCGCCCTGTGTTAATTGTGGGGGCAGGAATGGCAGGTCTGATGGCGGCTTATCGTCTCCATGAGGCGGGAGTTCCTGTGGAAATTATGGAAGCGCGTAGCCGAATCGGGGGGCGGATGTATAGCCGTCGTCAAGCCCTGGGAAGTGAGGCCTCAATGGAAATTGGCGGGGAGTGGATTGACACCAATCACGTCGCTATCCGCAGTTTAGCCGAGGAACTGGAGTTAGAACTCGTAGACCTATTTGAAGTGGAAGCGGGACTAACCCCTCAAACCTACTTTTTCGGCGGTCGTAAGGTAAGTGAGGAGGAAGTCCTGCGGGATTTTGCCCCCATTGCTGCCCAAATTGAGGCTGATTTAGCCACAATTGAGGATTTTGAGGATTATACAACTCCTATCCCGGCTGCTGTGGCGCTGGATCAAATCTCTCTGGCCGATTATGTGGATAGTATCGAAGCCAGCGAGATGATCCGCAACTTGTTAAAAGTCTCTTACACGACCTTTGTGGGGTTGCCTGCGGAGGAGCAAAGTTGCCTAAATTTGCTCTATGTTGTCAGCACAGACCTAGATGAATTGGCACTTTATGGGGAGTCTGATGAGCGCTTTTATACCCGGGGAGGCAATGACCAAATGCCCCGGATGATTGCTGACCGCCTGCACAATTTTATTCAAACTGATACCATTTTGGAGTCGCTGCGGCAACGACCTGATGGCTGGTATCAAGCTAGTATGCGGTCTGGTCTGAGAACTTGGCAACGTTCCTATGAACGGGTGGTGTTAACGGTGCCGTTTAGTGTGTTGCGGGATGTGGAGTTAAATATTCCTTTACCGGAAGCCAAACGCTTGGCAATTAATGAGTTGGGCTATGGGACTAATAATAAGCTGGTGACGGCCTATGAGGAGAAAATTTGGCGCGATCGCTATCAAGCCACCGGATTAACCTTTAGCGACCTCCCCTACCAAGAAACCCGGGAAGCCAGTTCTACCCGTTTTACACCGGGTCCTAGTTTTCTCGTTCACTATATGGGGGGTCGTCTGGGAGTAGATTTTGAACGGTTAACAACACCAGAGGCAGTGAACCGCGTTCTTCCCCAATTTGAGCGAGTGTTTCCTGGCCTGCGCCAAGTTCATATTCCGGGCAAAACCGCCCGCACCGCTTGGGTCGGTGATCCCTTCAGTCGTGGTTCTTACAGTTGCTATAAAGTGGGGCAAATCACCCAAATGTACGGTGTGGAAGGGGAGCGTGTGGGCAATCTCTTCTTTGCTGGAGAACATACCTCCCTCGAATTTCAGGGTTACATGGAGGGGGCTTGTGAAACTGGAGAGGCTGCCGCTTTAGCGATTATTGAGGATTTAGGACTCCTAGAGGAAGCCGCTCGTTTGCGTCAGCGTCGCTCCCACCAACTCGCCGCTCGGACTTATCCCCGTCGCGCTCAGTATCCTTTCCGACGACGGGCAATAGTTTAATAGGGAATAGGGGGGAAGATGATCTAGGAGGGATTACAAGACGAAGAAAATCAGGCTTTTGATCCTCTCGATAATTACACCTTGTTAGGATTAGCGATCGCAACCAGTATTGATGCTTTAGCCGCAGGGGTGAGTTTCTCGGTGTTACAAGTCGCCCTCGCCCCCGTCATTACCATTATTGGCATGACCACCTTTTCCCTCTGTTGTTGTGGGGTGGTCGTGGGTCATCGTTGCGGGGACTTCTTCGGCAGTAAAGTTGAGATTCTCGGCGGATTGATCTTGTTAGGGATTGGATGCAAAATGTTAATCGAAATCATCACCTAGTGACCAACACAATGGCTCAACAAGACTCTGGTCATCTGGCATCCTCTCGGGATCTGCAACGGGGGACGGGGAATTCCGCAACATTTTGTTAAACTAAGGATTTAGCTCTTTCATCCCGCACAAAATAAACACTATGCCATCTAGTATCT
This sequence comes from Spirulina subsalsa PCC 9445, assembly GCF_000314005.1. NCBI lineage: Bacteria > Bacillati > Cyanobacteriota > Cyanophyceae > Spirulinales > Spirulinaceae > Spirulina > Spirulina subsalsa. The sequence continues at coordinate 5,178,239 of NZ_JH980292.1, read as the reverse complement.
TACTCCTGACCAAAGAATTACCGAGTTTAGACTATACTGCTACCCCGGAACGCTTTGATATCACTTGGGAATCCCCACTCTCCACACTCTTGGGCTTAGGACGTGCAGCAGGAGCGGATTTTATTGAATTTTTCCTAGAACGGGTCAACTATATCAGTTGTCTCGCGGAAGAAGATACCATCACCAGTATCACCCCACGCCTCTCCACCGGGGCCGGAGTGCGAGTTTTCCGGGGGATGGGGGACTGTTACGTTAGCACGAATGATCTCTCATTCCAAGGGCTAAAAGGAGCTTTAGAGAAAGCGCTAGCTATCTTAGGATTAACCTTACCCGCCCCGAATTCCTACGTTCCCGAAGTGTATTTAGAACTCCTGCGGGATTATGGCACAGTGAAAGAAAAAGAACGCTGGCTGGGTGAATGTAGTTCCATGCAGGAAATGGGGGAGATTTTACTAGCTGCCAATGACCAATTAAAGCAGAATGCCTCCCATGTACAATCCCGACGGGCTGTTTATTTCCGAGACTGGCAAGAAGTGCTGGTAGCGGCCAGTGATGGCACCTTTGCCCGGGATATTCGCTTAACTCAATCGGTGGGCTACAATTTGCTCTGTGCCGATGGAGATAATCGGAGTTCTAATAGTGTCCGGGATGGAAATACCAGTGATCCCGATTTCCTGCGCAATTGGGACTATACCACCACGGCCGCTAACTTGGGAGAATCGGCCGGAAAAATGCTCTATGCCGACTATGTGGAGTCGGGAGACTATCCAATTATTATGGCCAATCATTTTGGGGGAGTAATCTTCCATGAAGCTTGTGGCCATCTGTTGGAAACCACCCAAATTGAACGGAAAACGACACCGTTTATCGACAAAAAAGGGGAAAAAATTGCCCACGAAAATCTGACCGCTTGGGATGAAGGGCGCTCCGATGATGCCTTTGGCACCATTGACATGGATGATGAAGGAATGCCTACCCAGCGCACATTATTGATTGAGAATGGGGTATTGAAAAACTTTTTGAGCGATCGCGCCGGATCTCTGCGAACAGGTCATCCTCGCACAGGAAGCGGTCGCCGTCAAAGTTTCGCCTATGCGGCCGCCTCTCGGATGCGCAATACTTACATCGCCCCCGGAGACTATAGCCTTGAGGATTTATTTAACTCCGTGGAAAAAGGGATTTACTGTAAAAAAATGGGCGGCGGGAGTGTTGGCGCAACGGGAGAATTTAATTTTGGGGTGGAAGAAGCCTATTTAATCGAAAATGGCAAAATAACAAAACCTCTCAAAGGTGCAATTCTGATTGGAGAAGCCAAGGAAATTATGAATAAAATTTCCATGTGTTCCAATGATTTAAGCCTTGCTCCGGGCTTCTGTGGTTCAATTAGTGGCAGTATTTACGTCACCGTGGGTCAACCTCATTTAAAAGTGGATTCTATCACCGTTGGCGGTCGATAAATTGCTGTTACTGTCCCCCAGGCAGGTTTCAATAAGCCGGGAATCTTTTTAAAACATTTCCCGTTATGATTCTCTGATTTAAATTCCCTCAATCTTTTAAAATTGAGGGAATAAAATACAGAGCAATCTACTCCTAAAAAATGAAACTCTCTTACTACGAAGAGAGTCTGTTTTATCCCTCAATTTAATCATGGCAAACGTTCAAGAACTATCCAATTACACCCGAGAAATCGCCCAGCGTTTAGGTATTCACAAATATGATATTTATGGGTCTTCGACTGATTCTACAAGTGTCCAAGTAGATCAGGGTGAACCCAAACAGGTTAAGGCTTCTAACCGTTCCAGTATTGTGGTGCGGGTGTGGAATGATCAGCAAACAATGGGCGTAACCTCTACAACCGATGTCGATCCTAAAGGGATTGAATTAGCCTTAAAAACCGCCCAAGAAGCGAGTTATTTTGGGGTGAAGGAAAACATCCCGGATTTTAGTCCAGAATCTACCCATCCCGTGGTGGAAATTGAGCCACAAACGGCATCCCCCGCAGAGGTTCCGGTGTTAATTGAAACCCTAATTCAAGCCGAAAAAGAATTGATGGCGGCTCATCCAGCTATTACCAGCGTTCCCTACAATGGACTCTCCCAACAGGATTTAGATCATTTTTATCTCAATAGTGCGGGGGCAGTGCGCTATGAACGTCATAATACTACGTCGATGTATTTATACAGTAAGACAGAAGAAAATGGCAAAAAACCCCGTAGTGCTGGAAGTTTTCGCCTGAGTAACGGTTTAAATCAATTAGATGTTCAAGGCTGTATTCAAGAAGCGGCGGAAAAAACCATTAGCCATTTAAACTATCAAAAGGTGAAAACGGGCAAGTATCGGGTTGTCTTTTCGGCTGAAGCATTTCTTCAGTTATTGTCGGCGTTTTCTAATCTGTTTAATGCTCAAAGTATTCTCGATCAACAAAGTCTGTCTACGCCGGATTCTCTGGGTCATGCGATCGCCTCTCCCCTGCTTTCAGTCTGTGATGATGCCTTACACCCCCAAAATGTCGGCAAGGAAACCTTTGATGGAGAAGGCACTCCCACCCGTCGCACCCCAATTATTACCGATGGCATCCTGACCAGTTTTTTACATAGTGCTGGCACGGCAAAACGTCTCAACGCCCAACCCACCGGAAACGCCAATATCGGCGCGAAAGTCACTGTTAGCCCTCACTTTTATCATGTCTTCCCCGGACAGCCTGCCCAAGAGGTATTAAGCCTTGCCGAGGCCGAAAATGTGATCTGGATTGATGATTTACAAGCTCTCCATGCCGGAGCAAATGCGTTACAGGGATCTTTTTCCCTACCCTTTGATGGCTGGTTAGTAAACAAGGGAGAGCGCATTAGTATTGATTCAGCCACTGTGGCCGGAGATTTCCGGGAGGTGTTGAAGTCGATTATTTATGTGGAATCGGAGTTAGAGTTAACGCCAGGTGGGGTATGTCCTCGGATTTGGGTGGATCAATTGTCTATTACTGGGGAGACTTAACTTGTCAAGATTAGTCCGGTGCTGTATCCCTAGGGTCAGCGTCGGGAGGATGTCACGCAGACCAGAAAAAACCAAATGAACACTCCGCCACCTGCGTTCTGCGAGGTGGCGGAGTGCTGGAGATCACTCAAAAGGCATCACACCTTATTTTCTAGACGTTGCTCTAGGCGTTCTTCTGCTCCACTTCTGCCACCATCAAGATGGTTTGCAGCACAGAGTCAGGATTCAAACTCATGGAGTCAATGCCTAATTCCACTAAGAACTGAGCGAATTCAGGATAGTCACTGGGCGCTTGACCACAAATCCCGATCTTACGACCTTTAGCTTTTGCGGTTTCAATGGCCATTTTCACCATCCGTTTCACACCGTCGTTCCGTTCGTCGAACAGGTGAGCCACTAAAGCGGAGTCACGGTCTAACCCTAACGTTAATTGGGTTAAGTCATTAGAACCGATGGAGAAACCATCAAACACTTCTGAGAATTGGTCGGCCAAAATCACGTTACTGGGCAGTTCACACATCACATAAACTTGTAAACCGTTTACGCCCCGTTCCAGACCTTGTTTAGCCATTTCTTCTAATACCCGTTTGCCTTCTTCAGGAGTCCGGCAGAAGGGAACCATCGGCACAACGTTGGTCAGACCCATTTCGTCGCGCACCCGTTTGAAGGCTTTACATTCTAAAGCGTAAGCTTCAGCATAGTTGGGGTCATAGTAGCGGGAAGCACCACGCCAGCCAATCATCGGGTTTTCTTCTTTCGGTTCAAACTGACGACCGCCGAGTAAGTTCGCGTACTCATTGGATTTGAAGTCAGACATCCGCACGATAACGGGTTTGGGATAGAAGGCGGCGGCAATCATCGCAATCCCGCGAGCCAGTTTGTCGACGAAGAATTCCGGTTTGTCATCATAGCCTTTTGTCAACTCGACGATTTCCGCTTTCACGTTTTCATCTTCGAGTTCGTCGTATTTCAACAAGGCCATCGGGTGAGCTTTGATGTGGTTGGCAATGATGAACTCTAAACGAGCTAAACCAACACCATCGGCAGGAATCCCTGCTAAGGAGAACGCTTGTTCTGGATTACCAATGTTCATCAAGATTTGAGTCTTGGTGCGAGGCAGGTTATCCAGTTGGGTTTCTTTCAATTCGTAAGGTAATAAACCTTCGTAGATGTGACCTTCGTCCCCTTCAGAACAACAAACGGTAACATCTTGTCCGGTGGCGATTTTTTCGGTGGCATCACCACAACCTACAATGGCAGGAATCCCCATTTCACGAGCAATAATGGCCGCGTGGCAAGTCCGCCCCCCTTGGTTGGTGACGATGGCACTGGCTTGTTTCATGATGGGTTCCCAGTCGGGGTCTGTGCGGTTGGTAATCAGCACTTCGCCGGGTTTGAACTGGGTGATGTTGCTCACGTTATGGATAACTTGAGCTTTCCCTTGACCGATGGCTGCGCCAACACTGCGACCTGTGACCAGAACCTTGCTGTGTTCTTTCAGTTCATAGCTCACTAAAACGTTGGCGGATTTTTGGGATTGAACGGTTTCAGGGCGGGCTTGAACGATGAACAGTTCTCCGGTAATCCCGTCTTTCGCCCACTCAATGTCCATTGGGGTGAATTGACCGCGTACTTCGGAGTAGTGTTCTTCAATTTGAACAGCCCATTTTGCCAGTTGCAGAATTTCATCGTCGCTGATGCAATATTTCTGCCGTTCAGTCAGGGGAACTTCAACGTTTTTGGTCAGTTTGGAACCGCCGACATCGTAAACCATTTTGATGGCTTTTTCGCCGAGGCGTTTTTCTAAGATCGGACGGCAACCATCTTTCAGGGTGGGCTTGAATACATAGTATTCATCGGGGTTGACGGCACCTTGTACCACGTTTTCCCCTAAACCATAGGCGGCGGTGATTAACGCGGCATTTTTGAACCCGGTTTCGGTGTCGATGGAGAACATAACCCCAGAGGTGGAGAGGTCAGAACGTACCATTTTTTGGACACCAACGGAGAGGGCAACGGAGAAGTGATCAAATCCGTTGTGTTCCCGGTAGGAAATAGCGCGGTCGGTGAACAGGGAGGCGAAGCATTTATGACAAGATTCTAAAACGCCTTTTACCCCTTGTACGTTCAGATAGGTTTCTTGTTGTCCGGCAAAACTGGCTTCGGGTAAGTCTTCGGCGGTGGCGCTGGAACGAACGGCTACGTCGGTGTCTTTGCTTTGTTCTTCACAAAGTTGACGGGCTTCGGGGTCGCTGAAACGATCACACAGTTCTGAGCTTGCACCGTAGCGTTCACAAAGCCGTTTGTAAGCGGAGGCGATCGCCATTTGCAGGTCTTGGGGGAAGGGGGTGTTTAAGACCAACGCCCGCGCTTGTTTACCCCGTTCTTGTAGGTTTTGAACGTTGTTAACATCCAAATCACTGAATAATTCCCGTAATTTGGCTTCTAGACCAGCTTCTTTGACGAAGTAGCGGAACGCATAAGCGGTTGTGGCAAAACCGGTTGGAACATTCACTCCTTTGGGTTGTAATAATTGGATCATTTCACCCAATGAGGAGTTTTTCCCGCCTACTAGACCGACATCATGGGTGCCTACTTCTTCAAACCAAAGAATTAAAGCTTTTTCTTTAGAGGCATCACTGGTTCGGTCAAGGCTTGTGCTAACCATAAATCTCGCTCCTGTGTATTTCAGTACGTTAAGAAACAATGCAAAGCCTAAAGTTTCCTAGCGAGTCCCAGAGATTGGCTTTAAACCGACTGGGGATCATTGATTTTGTCCCCTCGGTATGAGATAATCTTCTGGACTAGCTTTTTGATTGTGAACGATCTGGAGTGAGTATTTCGGAATCCACCAGATTATTTAAGGATTAATACTCATTACCAAACCAAAACATAATCACACTCAACTTAAATGTCACAACTTAAATGTCACACTGAAACTTAGAATAGGAAACCGGACTTAACTTGATTCAACTCTCTTTAAGCTGCAACTTAAAGCTTGAGTTAACTTAGGTTAAGTTTTTTGATCAGATTGCCGCAAAAAACAGTCATTTTTAAGGTCAATGTACTCTATCCACCTTGGATTTTTTGCTAAGTTTAAGTGCCTGACATTAACTTGAGGTTAAGCAAGAAGAGGGTGCTATTCAATCGTTTGGGAGCCTTAGAGGGCTGCTTGAACCGATTTTGATTCGGCAGCAATCGGCGGTATGCCTTACCTCTAGGGAGTTTCCGGGGTCACTCCTCTGGGTCGAGGGTAGTTTTGAATCACGCCTTTTCTTGGCTTACTTCTTCATTGTAAGACTTGGTTTTTGAAGCGTGGGAGTTCTTTTGGATTTATTTACTTTCACTTGCTGTTTTGCGAAGCTTTGTAAAAAAATATACCCGAATGTTACAAAGATGATAGGAACGGGGGGATTTAGGGGTGAATTTGGCTGAGGATGTAACGTAAATTGTCGTAATCGTCTTTGAGGAGTTGACTGAGGGCGCGTCCGGCTTTGACGAGCCAAGGGCGATCGCATTGACGCAGTTGATAAATCTGGCGGAGGCAGGCGGCGACGAGGGCTTCAACGGGAACGTTTTTGACTTGGAGGAGGGTGCGCAGGAAGTCTAGGTTTTCGGTGAAGGCGATGATTTCGGGGCGATCGCACTGGTACACGCCTTGATGAATTTGGGGAGGGCGAGGGGGTAAATACTGGAACATAGCCCCCTGTGCGCTAGATGGGCCGTTATTCCCCCCAGAGGGCGTTTCAAAGCCAACTAGGGCGGCGCGAAACTCGGTTTTGAGCATGGCAAAGATTTGAGGCTGTTCGGATCGTAATTCTTCTAAGGATAGCCCTAACGCTCGCGCCCGGTGAACGGAATCAATGGGGGAAGTGGTGGCATAGGTGACAATCCCAAAGATTTTATTCCCGGATTCTTCGTCCCAGGCCTTGACCCAACTGCCAAAGGGCGGCATGAGGGGAAAGTTTAATTCTTCGGGGTCTAAACATTGCGCCAGAAACTCGGTTGTTGTGGTTTCGATGACTTCGGCAATATGTTCAGGGGGCCGATTGTCGGTGGCAAATTGGGGGAGGGGAACACGCATGGATTTTATTGCAATTTAGCGATCGCACCTTTTTCGACTAACACCTGTTCGGTTAACAAATCCTTGACCGTGGCGAGCAGTACCCGTTGCTCGTTCACCTCAAATTCTACCGAAATTCGATCCATACCCACCTGTCCACTCGGTTCTAAATGGGCGACACAGACTTGGGCATGATGACTGTCAAGGGAGCGATACTGGGATTGACGATGGAGTTTACTGCTCGACATTCGCCCCAACTCATCATAGGTTACTTCAGCTTGACTCACTTGAGCCACTTCCCCAATATCAAGGCGAATTTCCTTCTGTCCTTCCCTAGCCACTTGTAAGGTTAAGGGATCTTCCCGTTTACAAGGATACTGACTCCCTCGATTAAATAGGGTGAAATAGGAATAAGTGCGGGTGATCGGTTCCCAAAGACGGAGGGCGTAACTGTGGCGTAAATAGTCATCTACCGCTTCAATTTGGGTGAGGGCTAAAGCCCCATGACAGACGGCCTCAAAGGGTTTGCCCAGTTGTACCCGCGATCGCCCAAAATAGGAGACAATCAACTGTTGCACCGCCGGAATTAAACAACTGCCCCCCACCAGTAACACTTGTTCAATATCACTTTTCTGGACTCCTTTCCCCAAGGCCGTCATCACCACTTCATCCAAGGCCTCCCGCAACTGTTCTAAAAACTGGTGGCGTTCTAGAATGTCCTCGAACTGCTCCCGATCTAAACTCAAATCATAGGACATAAAATTTTCCTCATCGAGCCAGCTTTCCGCCGCCTTTTCTTCCCCAGACAGGCGAATTTTCAAGCGTTCTGCTAACTCCAGTAAATTCTGCCAACTCACCTCATCCACACCATCCCGGGAGGTGCCCTGTTGCCTGAGATAGTCTTCCACAATCCAGATATCAATATCCTCTCCCCCCACATAGGCATCAGATTTAGCCAAGACTTGGGCAGAAACCGCTTGCTGGTTGCCCATTGCGCCCTCGGTGCGGACTAAACTTAAATCCAGAGTGCCGCCCCCAAAATCAATTACCAGAACTAACGCGCCGGGATTCTGCACAGCATACCCCAGGGCGGCGGCCGTAGACTCATCAATAAAGCGCCGTTGTTCGACCCCTAATTGATCGGCAAAATCATTAAACCAGTCCAGATACCGTTCAAATGCGCCCACAGGCACGGTAAAAATGAGTTCTGAGGGGGTTATATCTTGCTTTTGGATACTTTGCCAGATTTGCCCTAAAAACCGTTCTGAGACGGTCTGGGCATCGTAGGTTAAACCCTCCAGTTGACGGGGGGGCATTTGGAAATCAGCCGCTAACTCGCGTTTGAAGCCTTTAAAGAGGCGTTCAGGTTCCGTAAAGCCGAGGCGTTGCGATCGCACTTGTTCCCCAATCAAAATCTGATCGGCGGCCTGCACATAGAGCAAACTGGGGATTACAGGCACATCTACCCAACTCCCGTCTTTACTCTTGCTGCGAAACAACCGGGACATTTCCCCGAAGCGTAGGGTTTTCGGGGTTTGGGTATCGGGTTCTAAAAAACTGACGACGGTGTTGCTGGTGCCGAAATCAATAGCAACAGTATTCATTGCTTTAAAAAAGGGACTAGGGAATCGGGGGATGGGGAACTGTTTAGACTCTAGAAACCACAATTGAGATCAATTTCTGATTTTCTTTCTGGGGGCTAGGCTAATCTTCGGGGCTGATGACTGATTCCGTGATTCGTGTTTACTGTGAATCCGCGCAGGCTTAAATTTGTCAAAATGGGGAGGGGTTAGGTTTTGGGTAAGGTGCGACTGACCTTAGCGGGACAGAGAATGCGATCGCCCTCTCGGTAGCCCACAAAGCGAATATACACTAAATCCCCCGCTTGAATATCATTGCGATCGCCTTGATGAATTTGGGGGTCAAAAATCACCTGTTCCCAAGCTGAACCAATGGGTTCATACCCCCAAGTCTGGAGCAGGTTTTTTAAGGGGGTAAATAAAGCAATTAAATTTTTAGCGGGTAAATTGGGTTTAGCCTCGGCCATGGTGCAAGCGGTGGGAAAATTCATCAACAGGGTTTGTAACTGCTCAAAAACCTCAGTCTTAATATCCCCGCGAATCTGCTCAGTTCCCTGTTGCAATTCCGCCCGCATCCGACGACATTGTTGTTGTAATTGTTGCACCTGATAGTTCGCCTCATTCAAGGTTTGATCTTGTGCCGTGGTCTGTTCTTCCAACTGGGCAACCTGAGCTTGAGCCGTTGCTAAACCTTCTTCGGCTGTTGCTAATTGCCCTTTGAGCATCACGGTTTCATCATACAAACTTTGGCATTTTTGATGTAACTTACCAATTTCTTGGAAAGCCACCCCCAAAGACGGGAAAGAAATACCAAACTGTTGTAGCAACTCCTCTAAAGTCCAGTTGAGGGTTGTTGCCAAGCGTTGCAACTGTTGCAACTCCAGTTTTTCAATCGACCCTTGACGCAACTGTTCCAACTCCCGAGGAGTCAAGCCCGCCTTACGTTGTAGAGCCGTCCAACTGGAGAGATTCGCCCGCAAAAGGCGATCGCGCAATAGTTCATCTCCCGGATAGACACAATCTAGATTCTCCTCCCGCGCCATCCGTGACCCAACCACCGTTAACAGAGCCAGAGTCCCCCCGAACCAAAGAACGACACCGAACCAAAAAAGATTGGGGTCATCAACCATGATGCTATCCTCTACTATCCCTGCTGTTCCAGCGATTGTGATTGGCTTTCCGTTTGAGTGAGGATATTCGAGTCCTGGTAATAGTCCGGGAGAAATTCTTGGCTTTCAATTTCACCCATTGCCTGTTCAATCTCCTCCGTCACCTTCGTACAGTGGGGGCCGGAAATGCCATCGACAACCGTTTCAACAATTTTGCCATCTTTGCCGATTCGGTATTCAATTTTCTGGTATTCTGCCATCTTGACTCCAATAAAAATCAGGGTGTTGGGAAAAACGCTCTAGAGCAGCAACTCTAGTTTCCGATTGTATCTCGACATCTTCCCCAATGTATCAGGGGGTGAAACATTCAGGCTGATCTTTTGACCGAAGATTCCAGCCTTCTCCTTTTCTGCCCCCCACTTTGACCGGATGTGATTACAATATGCCTATGAAAACTCATCCCAACCGCACTCTAGCCGGAGAACAACCATCCATTAAGCGGCTTACCGCTTAGGGCATTTCTCCCCCCAGAGGTCAAACCGAGAAATCCCCCCTACCCTACACCATGGGTTAGCGGTGGGATGAAATCTCAAGAAACTAAATTTTCTTAAAGTCTTCAAATGTGATTGCTGAACTCAGTTAAGTTAAACAGTCTATGCACCGGATCCAACTTTGCGCGATCGCCCTCCTAAGTGGTTTAACGGTAGTCATAACCCCGACTACCCCCCTCTTAGCGGCCTCTAACGGTTCTTCCCTAGAACCTCAAAACCCCCTCCGAGTCAGTCAAAACCCCGCCCGAGTAACTGCCCCGGAATTATCCCCCTTTGAAACCCGGGTATTGCGAGAAATTAACAGTGTTCGCACCAATCCTTCAGCCTATGCTGACTGGTTAGAATCCCAGCGTGTCCACTTTAACGGCAACCTCCTAGAAATTCCCGGAGAACCAACCATTGAAACCCAAGAAGGAGTCGATGCCCTTGATGAAGCCATTCGCTTCCTGAGAGAAGCTCGTCCCCTCTTACCCTTACAACTGTCTCCCGGAATGTCGAAAGCCGCTCAAGATCACGTTGCAGATCAAGGGGAAACCGGACAAACTGGCAATACAGGCAGTGATGGCAGCGCCTTTTTTGAACGATTGAGTCGCTATGGTCGGGTCAACGGTCCGGCAGCAGAAAATATCACCTATGGGGAAGAGTCCGCCCGCATCATGGTTATGCGCTTAATTATCGATGATGGTTTATCCCAACGAACCCAGCGCAATAATTTGTTCAATCTTGATTTTAGATTTATGGGGTTAGCTTGTGGTTCACACCCGACCCTAACTAATATGTGTACCATCAATTTTGCTGGGACTTATCAAGAACAACCTATTGCCACTCCCTCCCCAACTCCTCCCGAAACGCCCCCAGAAACTCCCTCTGACACCCAACCGACCTCAACTCCTCCCACTAGCACCTCGGCAGGTGTCATTTTGATTCAAGAAGGCGTGCTACAAGATGGAGATCCCATGTACGAAGATGGAAGTCTTTACCATGAACATCGTTTTCGGGGAGAACAAGGTCAATCTGTCACCATTCGCCTAGAAAGTGATGATTTTGACACTTTCTTAGCCATTTTGAATGAAGAGGGAACAGAGGTTCTCGCACAAAATGATGACATTAGTGAAAATGATACCAACTCCTTAGTTCAGATGACCCTACCCTACGATGGCATCTATCGGGTGTTCGTCAATGGCTATAATCCAACCGATCGGGGGCGCTATCGGTTAGTGATTTACTGAACGGGGAACGGGGAACAGGGAACGGGGGAGGGCGAGCAGGGGAGCAGGGGAGAGAGGAGAGAGGGAGATGAGGAATTAAGACTTATTCCCGACACCCGATTCCCGATTCCCGATTCCCAACTCCCGACACCCCGTTCCCTTGAGCAAAAAACTCTAGGTAGGGTCTGCTGAATATCCCTCTAAGCAGTGTTACTAGGACTTTCAGCCATTTTAAGAGAGAGAAACTGCAAGGTTTTAGGGATAAATCATCAAAAAGACTTGCCTTTTTTCGACCCCCCTGTTCCCCGTTCCCTGTTCCCTGTTCCCTAGTCCCACGAGTAGAGTTATTCAGCAAGCCCTAGGTATTCTTTCACTACACTTGTAATACATAGCGTGTTACACTTGGGAAAGTGGGATATTGAGAGGAGGGAGAGCGATGAGATTGAAGCGCTGGGAATCGCCCCGTCGTGCAGGGCGTAATGACAAAGGACGAGGGGGAACCGCCCGACAGCGCCAGCTACGGAAACAGCAGCAAACGTTGCGACGGAAGCTAAAATCAGCCCCTATGGGATGAATAACGGCTGATCTGCGGCACTACCTAGATCAGCCACTTCCCCCTGCCCGAAAGTGGGTATCCTAACAACAAAAAGCTGTCCTAGAAGCATGGGGCTTGTATCCCAGAATTTTGGTCAAAACTCAAAAAGGGGACTATAATAAAAGTAAGTTGATTTTTTATTCAACTTTTGTCAGTTCTTCCACCCCTATAATAGCCATGACCAAGCACTACATCCTCCATTTAGATCCGAACGCCGAACACCCTTGGGATCAGTGTGTGTTGCGCAATCCCATGACTGGGGAACGGCCAGATTTACAAAATGCGATCGCCCAGGCCGTAGGTTCCGCTTCTGGAGAATACTTGATTGCGGTGAAAATTGAAGTCGAAGTCTTAGAATCCTCCACCCTCCCCCAGTCTAAACCGGAAACCCGTCCCCTAGCTATCTGGAAAACCCCCGTCCCCCTCGCCAACTAATCCCTTGAGACCCGGCAAAATATTGTAGGATCTCAAAATAGGCGAACAACGCAAGATCGAGTCCATTCACCCGTTAGGCGCTCATTATCCGGTTTCTCAGTCCAATCACCCTAAAACCCCGAACGTCACTCAGAAACCGGGTTTCCTGCTCAAATATTTTGGGTTTACCCCCCATTCTTTCAAAATGATCACTTCAGGAAAAAACCATGGGAGAAGAGAAAAGCGGCGTTAAAATCATTACAGATAATCGTAAGGCGAGATATCTGTATGAAATCGTAGAAACCTACGAAGCCGGAATTCAATTAGTCGGTACCGAAGTTAAATCCATCCGTGCCGGACGGGTTAATATGCAGGATGGCTATGGGCTGATCCGTAACGGAGAAGCCTGGTTAATTAACGTTCATATCTCCCCTTACCAAGAGAGTAGCGATTACTTTAACCATGATCCTCGTCGGACGCGTAAGTTATTAATGAAACGCAAGGAAATTAATAAATTAGTCGGCAAATTGGAACAAAAAGGCTTAACCCTCGTGCCGTTGAAAATGTATTTTAAGCGAGGTTGGGTGAAACTGGTTCTCGGTTTAGGACGTGGGAAAAAACTCCACGATAAACGGGAAACGACGAAACAACGCCAAGATCAAAGAGATATGCAGCGCGCCTTGAAACGTTTCTAACTTTCCGATTCTAGGGGAATTTATGAATTCCCCTAGAATTACTACCCGATCAAGGTTAATTCCGTGAAAACTCGGTTGCGGCAATTACAAAAAAAGTTTAAGCAAGTTATCTTTATACAAACTTTATAGAGATCAAAAAAGGAACAAGTTTTCGTAAAAAGACCTGATTTGCCCTTGTCGCTCCCTCAACCTATTAGTTATAAAGGGAGCAACAGGGTCTTCTAGAGCATTGAGAAAAACTAGAAAATAAGGTAAACGACGAATGAACACTAAACTCAGCTTATCTATCTTTGCAGGAATTTTAGCCAGCAGCCTCGGATTAAGTAGTGCCGCGCAAGCAGCAGGTTTTTATTTCCAGACAAATTTTTCGACTAACCCCAGCTTAAGCGGAGATAATCGCTGGCGCGGTGATATCATGCTGGATTCCGTCACCTTTGATGGTCAGACATTTAGCAATTTCTCCTTAGTTGATAATGTGAACATCCTCTACAATGATGCCTTCACAGGGGGAAATACGGGGGCAGCCAGTGCGGATATGGGACGTTTAGCAACTATTGGTTTATCCCAAGAGGATCTCACCAATGAGGGGGCTGTAGAAGCGTTAGGAAATCAGAACCTGGGCAGCATTATTGATGGGGAAGATAGAGGGACTGTCTCAATGGATCTGTTCTTTGAAACAGCCGTGAATAACCTGTTGTTCTGGGAACGGGGCAGAAATAGCGGGATGTCTATTCAAGCCCTTGACAAACAAGGTAACTTGTTAGGAAATTTGCTCAATCTCGACGCTCGTCAGTGGGCTGATGCCGGATTCCGTATGGGTACGATGGAAATTGGCAATAGTGTTCAAAACGTGGGTTCTATTGGGATCTCTCTTGAGGATTTAGGACTTTCTTCTCTCATTCATGGGGTTCGTATAGTAGCGAAAGGAAACAGTTTCTTCAATAACACTGTTTCCTTAGATGATTTGGGATTGTTGGAAAATACGGGCAAAAATGCCGCTTTTTATAATGGCCCTGACTTTAAGGTGGTAGGTTTACAAACCCAACCCGTTCCCGAACCTACGATGATAATTGGTTTAGGTGCTGTCGCGTTCGGTGTGTTAACGACTCGTCGCAAACGGGCGAATAATGCCTAGGAGTCTCTGCTTTGTAGGTTGGCTGCAATGAAATGAACCCAACACTTTCCTCTTGAGTGTTGGGTTTCGCTGTCGCTGCACCCAACCTACGGGGGGTTTTCTTGGTTAGGGGTGGAAATAGTTGTGAATTTCTTGGGCTAATTTTTGACCAATTCCGGGGACTTGTTGTAATTGCTCTGGGGTCGCTTCTCGGATAGAGTCAATGGCATGGAAATGAGCTAGTAATTGCTTTTGTCGTTCAAATCCTAATCCGGGAATTTCTTCTAAGCGCGATCGCCGACTCTGTTCTAAGCGCTGTTGACGGTGGAAGGTGACAGCAAAACGATGGGCTTCATCCCGCAGTCGTCGTAATAATTGAACCCCCGGTTGATCTGGATCTGTGGCTAACGGTTTAGACTGTCCGGGTAGAAAAATTTCCTCCCGTTGTTTGGCTAAACTCACTACAGATAACTCGGCCAACAGAGAGGATTCTGGGTGAGACTGCAAAACAGCCACCACCGCAGAAAGTTGTCCTTTCCCTCCGTCAATCATGACTAAATCGGGAAAATCGGGATCTTCTTGGGGGGAGAGTTGGGGATTGTCTAAATAACGGCGAAAACGACGGCCGATGACTTCGGCTAAACTGGCGAAATCATCGGAATGTCCTATCCTAATTTCTGGGTTTTGAATCTTATAGTGGCGGTAATGTTGTTTCGCGGGGATGCCATCAATAAAAACCACTTGGGAGGCCACGGCATTAGACCCTTGAATGTGGGAAATATCGTAACCCTCAATGCGTTTGGGAAGGGTGGGGAGGTCTAAGACTTGGGCGAGGTCTTGTAGGGCTTCTAGATTGCGATCGCATTTTTTCTGAGTCCAGTCTAACTCATACTGGGCATTGCGTTCCACCAGTTCCACTAATTCGGCCTTAGTCTGGCGCTGGGGGGTTAACAGATGCACTTTTCGCCCCCGTTTTTCCGTCAGCCACTCGGTTAATAAATCCCCTTGGGGCAGGTCATACTGAACTAAAATTTCGCTGGGAATTTCTACCGGGTCAACTTGCCAATAGTGTTCTTCTAACACTCGTTGTAAAATAGCCCCCGGTGTCCCACTTTGAGCGTCCGCAAAAAAGCCTAAACGACCTACTAATTTCCCAGCACGGATCTGGAAAAGTTGAATACAACAATGCTGTTCATTGGTCGCCAAAGCAATAGCATCTCGGGAAATTGTATCATCGGGTAAAGAGACTTTTTGCTCCCCCTGAAGTTGACTTAACCCCTGAATTTGATCCCGTAATTTAGCCGCCAGTTCAAAGTTTAATTCTGCCGACGCTTCCTCCATTTGTCGGGTGAGTGCATCAATTAATTCCCCGGTTCTGCCTTGGAAAATCATCGCCACTTTTTGGACAATTTTCTGATAGTCTTGGGGGGTGATTAAACTTTGACAGACTCCCGGACAGCGCCCAATGTCATAATTCAAACAGGGACGGTCTTTAAACAGGGGTTTAGGACGCTGACGCAAGGGGAAAATCCGCTTAATGAGGTGGAGGGTATTGCGTAAAACTCCCGTGTCTACATAGGGGCCATAGTAGCGGTCTTTGGCTTGGGTGAGTCGTCGTTTTCGGGTGATAAAAATACGGGGATAATCGTCTGACCAAGTAATGCAAATATAGGGGTATTTTTTGTCATCTTTTAACAGAACATTAAAATAAGGTTGATGTTGCTTGACTAAATTTGCTTCTAATGCTAGGGCTTCAGATTCAGTATCGGTGACGATAAATTCAATATCTGCCACTTGACGCACCATCAGGGCGATGCGGTCACTTAGGGGTTGGGAGGAGCGAAAATAGGAACGAACTCGCGATCGCAATTTTTTGGATTTGCCGATATAGAGAATCTGCCCATGACTATCTCGCATCAAATACACCCCCGGTTCCAAGGGGATTTCCTTTAGTCGTTGTTCAATGTGTGGGGGACTAGGGGTAGAGTTTAGCAAGGGTCAACAGGTGATGAAACAGAAAACGAGTTACCTTTTGGATTGCTTTGATTGTACTACTTGGGCAGGGTTTAGGGAGGGATGAGTTCAGAAACCGGGTTTTTGTTAGGGGTTTGGGGGAAAACGAGGGGATGGGTGCAACCCGGTTTCAGGCTTGAGGTCAGAAACCGGGTTTTTGGTAGGAGTTGGGAGGAAATGAGAAAATGAACGCAACCCGGTTTCTTGTTGTCTAAAGGTGATCCCAGTAGTTTGGATTATCTTATACAAAAGCCATCAACCAGCGATATCGACGAGTGGGTAGTTTATTTCAGGGTCGATTTCAAGCGATCGCTGTTGATTCAGATGAGTATTTATGGCAGTTAACCCGGTACATTCATTTAAACCCGGTGAAAGCAAACCTCGTCAATCGACCTGAAGATTGGGAGTTTTCGAGTTATCCAGAATATTTAGGGCTACGACGGGGAAGTTTACCTAAGTTGGATGCAATGCAGGGTTATTTTGAGTCAGCCGCCAATTACCGTTTATTTGTAGAAAGTTCGATCCAAACTACTGCGATTCAGCATTTAATGTTCGATGAATAACAAGCAGTTAGAAACCGGGTTTCAGGGGGGGTGATGGGGGGCAAGGGGTTGGTGCAAGAAACCCGGTTTCAGCCTTGAGATCAGAAACCGCGTTTTTGGTAGGGATTTAGGAGAAAACAAGAAGATAAACGCAACCCGGTTTCTTGGTTAGTGGGGGGAAAGAAACCGGGTTTCAGGGGGGTGATGGTGGGTAAGGGGTTGGTGCAAGAAACCCGGTTTCGGCCTTGAGGTGAGAAACCGGGTTTTTGGGAGGGGTTGGGGGAAAATGAGGGATAAGCGCAACCCGGTTTCTCGATTTTGGGAATGGGGTAGAATTGGGGGTAGTATTCTGAAAAATTGACGATGCTCACTACGGAAACTGAAATTTTAGCGATTTTGCGTAATCTGCCCCAGCCTGCTCTGGATGAGGCGAAAATATTTTTAGATTTTTTGGCTTGGCGGTATCAAAATAATTCGCATCAAGGAGCAAATTTAATTGCGAGTCTGCGAGGAAAGGCGACGGGGGATCTGAGTACTGATGAGATTTTGAGTTTAACGCGGGGTGAGGAATGACGGATTTCCTCGTGGATAGTAATGTGATTCTGGATGTCTTAACTGAAGATCCTTATTGGTTTGACTGGTCAGCCGCACAATTGGCTGATTGTGCTGAGAGTGGAACATTGCATATCAACCCGATTATTTATGCGGAAGTTTCGATTGGGTTTAAGGCTGTGACGGAGGTGGAATCAGTATTTCGCTTTTTTCAGAGGGATGGATTACTTTATGAGGCGGCATTTTTAGCGGGTCAGGCTTTTTTAGCCTATCGTCGTAGGGGTGGTGTGAAAAGATCGCCTTTACCGGATTTCTATATTGGTGCTCATGGGGTTGTGTCTGGGTACAATCTGCTCACTCGTGATGCTACCCGTTACCAAACCTATTTCCCTGAACTTGTCCTTATCAGTCCTAAGTCGAGTGGCTAGTGGTGGGAAAGAAACCGGGTTTCAGGGGGGTGATGGTGGGTAAGGGGTTGGTGCAAGAAACCCGGTTTCGGGCTTGAGGTCGGAAACCGGGTTTTTGGTAGGGATTTGGGGGGCAAACGAGAGGATGGACACAACCCGGTTTCTTGGCTTGGGGGGGGAAGGGGGGTAAAATAAACAGTTGTAAGCAGGTGTGTAAAATGACCAAAGAAGAATTTGAGCTAGTTGTTAGTTTTGCCCCCATGATATTCAGCCATTGCTGAAGCGGCGAGTTGAGCCAGAAGATCCGGAGAACGTGAGAAGGCTTCATCCCAACGGCGCTCATCCTCAATTTCTTCTAGGATGATGGCAGCGATCGCATTTTGCTCACTTTCGGACAAGGTTTGTAATCGGGCGATCGCACTTTCGAGTAATTCGGTCATGGCGACTCTACTCCTTTTGATGCTGACTGGATCTAGTATTGCTGATTTTAGACCTATTGAGGATTGCCTCTACGGAAGAAACCCGGTTTCGGGGTTGGGGGTTAAAATGGGGGGGATGTCTTTGCTGATGGTGTGGCAATGGCTGAGGTGATTAGAATTTTTGCGCTAGGGACAAATTTCGTGTGATGCAACATCAAAATTTATCGGAAATTATTGAGTTGATCAAGGGTTGGTTTGGGGTGCATTATCAGGAGCGGGTGAGTCAGATTGTGTTGTATGGTTCTCAGGCAAGGGGGGAAGCGCGGCTTGATTCAGATATTGATTTGTTGATTGTTTTGCAGTCGGGTTTTGACTATGCTCAGGAAATTGAGAGAACGAGTGAGTTTATTCAAGAGTTGTCTTTAAGGTATGATACGGTAATTTCCCGTGCTTTTATTTCTGATTTTCGGTTTAATCACGAAAAAAGTCCTTTTTTACTGAATGTTCATCGAGAGGGAATTTATTTATAAATCACCAAAATATTTCTACGTCATATTGCTTAAATATACGGTCTTCTGATACCAATGCGAATGTTTCCGATTTGGCTTGGGCAATTAACAATCGATCAAAGGGATCTCGATGATGGAACGGTAGAGTTTTTAGGGTTAATAAGTGTGGAAGATAAATCGGTAAAATTTCAATACCGCTGGGAAGGATATAGTTCATTAAAATTTGTTCGAGTGGGATAGCAAGTTCGAGTTTACCCAGGCTTGTTTTAATGGTTATTTCCCAGAGGCTAGCAATGCTGAGATGTAGGGTGTTTTTTTGATCTTCGATGGCTTGTTTTGCGGTTTGGCTAAGGTTTGAATTGCCATCGATAAGCCAAATAAAGATGTGTGTATCTAACAATAGTTTCATTCCATGTACTCGGCAAAGTCTTTGAGGGGGGCGTTAAAGTCGTCGGCAATTTTGATTTTGCCTTGCATACAGCCAAAGAGGTTTTTGCGGCTGATGGTTGGGTTTGTTAATGGGTGGGGCTGTTGTTGATAGTGGGTAATGAGGTAGGAGATCAGTTGTCGCTGTTCTTGCTGATTGAGTTGGGTAATTTCTGCTAAGACTTTTTCTAGGAGAGGACTCATGATCTACCTCAGTTGTGGGTTGTTTTAATTGTACTTGTTGGGGAGGGGGTTCGGGGGGTAAGGGGTTGGTGCAAGAAACCCGGTTTCAGGCTTGAGGTGAGAAACCGGGTTTTTGGTAGGGGTTGGGGGGCAAACGAGGGGATGAACGCAACCCGGTTTCGGGGTTGGGGGGTTAAAATGGGGGGGATGTCTTTGCTGGTGGTGTGGCGATGGAACAGTACGAAGCGTTTTTACAAGAAGCTCTGCGCTTGACCTATGAGAGCAGCTTTAATCCCTCCGTTGTTTATCCCTTCCTTGAACGCCAGCAAGACAAGCTGAATGAGGATCTGATCGCACTCATTCCCGCCTTTGCCACTCGCAGCAACATCAGTGGTTTGTTCAATTTTGCCAATTTGGTGCAGCAATTTCCCCACGGTCAACGGGCGATTAATGTAGAAATTGCCATTGCGATTTACATCAAAGCCCTAGATTTTTGGGACTGTCAAGATAATCCCGAAGCTTGGGCAACGATTCAAAACAGTTTGGCGGTTGCTTACTGGAATCGTCTGCGCGGAGAGCGAGCCGAAAATATCGAGCGGGGGATTCGCTGCTTCCAAGCTGCCTTAGAAGTCTTCACCTGCACTGCATTTCCCGAAGATTGGGCAAAGACTCAAAATAACTTGGGGACTGCCTACTGTGACCGCATCCGGGGAGAGCGAGCCGACAATATCGAGGAGGGGATTCGCTACTACCAAGCTGCCTTAGAAGTCTTCACCTGCACTGCATTTCCCGAAGATTGGGCAAAGACTCAAAATAACTTGGGGACTGCCTACTGTGACCGCATCCGGGGAGAGCGAGCCGACAATATCGAGGAGGGGATTCGCTACTACCAAGCCGCCTTAGAAGTCCGCACCCGCACCGCCTTTCCCGAAGATTGGGCAAGGACTCAAAATAACTTGGGGAATGCCTACCGTAACCGCATCCGGGGAGAGCGAGCCGACAATATCGAGGAGGGGATTCGTTACTTCCAAGCGGCTTTAGAAGTCTTGACCCGCACTGCCTTTCCCCAATATTGGGCAACGACTCAAATGAACTTGGGAGAAGCCTACCGTAACCGCATCCGGGGAGAGCGAGCCGACAATATCGAGGAGGGGATTCGCTGCTACCAAGCCGCCTTAGAAGTCTTCACCCGTACCGCCTTTCCCGAAGATTGGGCAAAGACTCAAAATAACTTGGGGAATGCCTATAGTAACCGCATCCGGGGAAAAGGAGCTAACAATATCATCAAGGAGGCAATTCGCCGCTTCCAAGTCGCTTTAGAATTCTACAGCCGCACGTCATTTCCCGAAAAATGGCCAGATCCTCAAAATAACTTGGCGACTGCCTACCAAATCCGTATCATCCGGAGAGAGCGAGCCAACAATATCATTGAGGAAGCTATTCGCCGCTTCCAAGTCGCCTTAGAAGTCCGCCTGCGTAACGCTTTTCCTGAAGATTGGGCAAGGGCTGAAAATAACTTGGCGATTGCCCACTCAAACCGCATCCAGAGAAAGCGAGCGGACAATATTGAGGAGGCACTTCGCTGTTTCCAAGCTGCCTTAGAAGTCTACACCCGCACGGCATTTCCCTATGAATGGGCAAGGACTCAAATGAACTTGGGGGCTGCCTACTGGAGACGCATCCGGGGAGAGCGAACCGACAATATCGAGTCGGCGATTCGCTGCTTCCAATCCGCCTTAGAAGTCCTCACCCGCAAGGCATTTCCCTATGAATGGGCAACAACTCAAAATAACTTGGGGGCTGCCTACGAGCAACAAGGTCAGGCCGCAACCGCAATTAACTGCTACCAGGCCGCCTTAGAAGTCTACACCCCCTCCTCCTTCCCCCTAGACTGCCTCAGAACCGGGCGCAACCTCGGCGACCTCGGCTACAACCTCCAAAACTGGGAAATCGCCATCGAAGGCTACGACAACGCCATCCGCGCCGTCGAACAAAGCCGCGACTGGGCCACCAACCCCCAAACCAAACAACAACTGATCGCCGATGCCCTCCCCCTCTACGGGCGCATGATCCAAGCCTGCTTCCAACTCCAACGCTACGAACAAGCCCTCCTCACCGTCGAACGCAGCAAAGCCCGCACCTTCACCGAACTCCTCCACAACGCCAACCGCCTCCCCCAAAACGCCACCCCCGACCAAATCCAACGCTACCAACAACTCAACCGCGAAATCGCCGCCCTGCAATACGCCCTCAACGACCAACCCCCCACCGACCCCACCAACCCCCAACCCGGCCAACGCAGCCACAACCTCCCCAACCCCGCCCCCCAAACCACCCCCCTCCTCACCCTCATCCAACAACGCAAAGCCCTCCTGGCCGAAATCAACGACCCTACCTTCAACGCCTTTGAAACCGTCAAACCTGAACTCCCCGACTTCAGCCAACTCCTCAACAACACCACCGCCATCCTCCAATGGTTCCTCCCCCAAGACTCCGACCTTGGAGCCTACGCCTTCCTGATCACCCACCAAAACAGCCAAACCCACATCCACCCCCACCGCTACAGCCCCGCCCAACGCCAAGCCCTCGACCAATTCAACCAAACCTATAACGACGACTACCGCCAAAACAGTTGGTACGAAGCCCTCGATCAACGCCTCGACCACCTCGCCCAACTCCTCGACCTCCCCCAACTTCTCACCCATCGCCCCAACCCCTGCGATCACCTCATCCTCATCCCCCACCTCTACCTCCACCTCTTCCCCCTCCACGCCCTCACCATCCCGATCCAAACCGCCACAAATCCAGAGGGCGCAAGCATTGCGCCCCTACAGGATTGTTTTGAAAAAGGGGTGCGCTATGCCCCCAGTTGCCAAATTCTCGCCTACCTGTACAACCGCCCCCGCCCCCAAACCACCGCCCCCTTCTTCGCCATCCAAAACCCCACCCAAGACCTCCCCTATACCGACGTAGAAATTGACCTCATCCGCCGCCGCTTCGACCCCGCCCACATCCTCAAACACGCCGCCGCCAATAAACCCGCCTTCGCCCAACCCACCACCCGCGCCCAACTGGAAAACAGCGAAATCATCCATTTCGCCTGTCATGGCGGCTTCAACAGCACCAACCCCCTCAACTCCGCCCTGATCCTCGCCGGAGACAAACCCGCCCCCCCCGACGGCGATCGCACCCTCACCCTCCGGGATGGCCGCCGCTTCGACACCGAACACCAAGGCCTCACCGCCGCCGAAATCTACCGCAACCTGAAACTGGCCTGCCGCCTCGTCATCCTCTCCGCCTGCGAAACCGGCCGCCTCGACACCCGCACCACCGACGAATACATCGGCCTCGCCAACGCCCTCCTTTATGCTGGAAGTAACACCGTCGTTGATACCCTCTGGTGCGTCGATGACTTCGCCACTGCCTTTGTAGCCGTCCGCTTCCATGAAGAACTCACCCCCAACCGCACCATTCCCCAAGCCTTAAAAGCCGCCCAGACTTGGTTCCGCACCTGCACCCCCGCCCAAATCCTAAACTGGTGCAAGCAGACCTTCGACTTCTCAGAGGACGATTTAGACCGTTGCCAAATCAGACTTAACCGCTACAATCCCCAAACTCCTTTTAACCAGCGTCTCTACTGGTCCGCCTTCCGCGTCAACGGGCTAGAATAGAAAAAGCGTCCGCGAGAAAACTAGGGGAAAACATGGCAGCCAAAGACCTGTTTCATGAAGCAGTTAAGGAAGGGCTACAAAAGGAACAATGGCAGATTACGGCTGACCCTTTATTGCTCAAAATTGATCAGGTTAAACTGGAGATAGATTTAGCGGCGGATAGTCTCTTAGTTGCCAACAAAGGGACGGAAAAAATCGCGGTTGAAATTAAGAGTTTTATCAGTAACTCCCTCATTACTGATTTTCATTTAGCCGTTGGACAGTTTATCAATTACCGGACGGCTCTTAGGATGTTGCAGTCAGAGCGAGTGTTGTATTTAGCCGTTCCCGCCGATGCCTTCAATGCTTTTTTTAGAGAGCGTTTCCCCCAAGAAGTTATCCGTTCTTATCAGATTAAGCTGATTGTTTATAATCCTATTCACTCGGAGATTGCCCAATGGATAAATTAGAACATTATCGCCACTGTATTAAAACCCTATTACAAACCCAATCGGGTCATAATTCAAGCACATCTGATGTCGAAAGTCAACTTATTTTTGACTCCGAGGGCGACCATTACCTCTGGATTGATCTGGGTTGGGTTGAGCTTGAATCGGTTTATACTTGCTTTCTGCATTTGGATATTAAGGAGGGGAAAATCTGGATTCAACGCAATCGCACAGAAACCGATATTGCTCAAGCATTAGTCAAGATGGGAGTCCCACCAGAAGATATTGTTTTAGGGCTACATCCTCCCTATAAACGCCCCTATACTGGCTATGGAATGCCACAGTTAGAACCTATTTCTCTCGGTGTTTAAGACATTCAACACTGAACCACTTCCCCGGTGTGTTAGGGGTGCCAATTTTTCTCTCTATTGCTGATTTCAAATTATGCCTCCCGAAGAAATCCAAATTATTGAAGACTTTCTCACATTTATTGAGAATGCCCGCGCCACTCTCCCGACGGCTGACCCGTTCTGGGCAAATCTCCAAAGTTTTCGGACTCAACTTGAAACGGTGGAAGATCGCCCCTTAAAATTAGCGCTGTTTATTCAATCGTGGTGTCGAGAATTTCAGGTAACAATTGACCCCGCCACCATGCACCAACTGCGGGTAAGTGTGCTTAAAAAGGGGCAAGAGATTCCTACGCCAACGGCAGGACAAAAAGCTAGTAAGGTCTACAATAAGGCTGTAATTACTGAGTCAATTAATAATGCTCTCCCGAAACAATCAACATGAGCGATTATCTCTACGCTCCTAGTCTTTATTGGTTTGCCTATCGCTATCGTGAGGGGTTGGTGGTGGCGGATACTCAAGGGGCTTCTGACCCAACTCTCGCCGATTTAGACTGGGTGAAACAAGAATATGATAGGGTTTTATCTCCCTTTGGTGTTGCGCTCACTTCAGCATGGCAAGATGAGGGAATAACCCGCGATTTTGACCTACTGAATAATCCCGATTTGGAGCAAGGACGACAATATGAATATTTCCAGATTCCCACCCAAAATTTAGAGGGATTTGTCTATCCTCAATGCCTCCATGATAGCTATGGGCTGAATCTCAATCTCTTCTGTCCAGAAAATCCGGGGGCGGATCAATATCTGGTTGAAAACTTAGACCAACTCAATCGTCAAGGTTGTTTTACTCCCCCGAAAAAGCCCCCTTTTGGTTATTTAGGACAAACGCTATTATTAACTGCCTATGTCAATCAACCTCGCCCTTCAGAAATTGCGAAACTTGAACCCTTAGCCCACAGCTGCTGGCAAAATTTTTTTAAGGGGCAAGAGGTGGGTTCTTTCCCCCGATTGTATCGCGCCTATGAGTTTTGGGGGGGCTACCTTTATGAGTATGGGAATCCTGAAGATGATTTAAGGGTGAATCCTTTTGGTCATCTACTCATTTGGTTTTTCTTTACAGAGGAAACCAGTTTGATTTTAGAGCGATGTTATTGGGAATTGCCAGAGCTTTTATTGTATTATCACAAAATTAGCGGAACTTTTCGACAGAGCCGCGACTTTTATCAAACAGCAGATACTATTGTGAATAAAAATGAAGAATATCTGCAAACATTAAACCGGGATTATCTCCAAAATGAGCAACGTAACGCCCTGACTGAGCAACAATTAACGGAGCTAAAACAGACGCTGAAGGATTTGCTGACTACTGCTTTAAATTATTCCCAGCAGTTACGCAATCTGGAATATGCCCACAATACCATTGCTATTAATCACAAGAATTATCTTGCTATTCTTGACCAGATGGAACAATTGGCGCAACAGCCTTTAGAGGTGCTGCGCGTGTTTGGGGAAAAGGAGGCTGTCACGTTTCAAGACCAAATTACTGCGGATCTGAACTATTTTCGTCACGGATCGGGGTTGTTGGATACGGCGATTAATTCGATTCGCGGCCTAGTGGAGGTTGATCAGGCGGAGCGCGATCGCACCCTACAAAACCAAAACCAAAAACTCCAGGACTCTATTCAAATCATCGGGGTGGGGATTGCCGCCGGAGCCATTGTCGCCTCGACTTCCCCCCTGATCTTTGACCACCCCCTCACCTGGCCGGGACAAGCCAATCAGGGCGAGAGTCTACACCCCTTTATTCTGGCTATTCTCTTGAGTCTAGGGGCGAGTGTATTCTGTGGTTTCTGCACTTGGGTCTGGGTGAAGTGCCGACGGTAATCAAGGGGCGGGTCTACCCCGCCCCTCATCCCCAAGATTACACCGCCGACAGCGCTTTATCTGCGCTCACTTCTCCCGCTTCAGGACTATCCGCCTCGGAGGGGGGAACCACTTGCCAGAACTTGGGTAACGCCTGCTCCCAATCGGCTAAAATCGCCCGACCTTTAGCGCTGCCCGTTTTCTCAACATGGGCTTCAATTAACCCCTTGAGTTGTTGTTCTCCGGCCGGAGTCACAACGCGCTGAATCTTGACGATTTCCGGGTTAACATGACTGGGAAAACGACCACTTTCATCATAGAAATAAGCCAGTCCCCCGGTCATCCCTGCGCCCACATTGCGGCCACAAGACCCTAACACCACAATTACGCCCCCGGTCATATACTCACAGCAGTGGTCGCCAGCCCCTTCAATGACGGCCTGGCCGAGGGAGTTCCGCACGGCAAAACGTTCCCCAGCGCGACCATTGGCGTAGAGGGTGCCTCCTGTGGCCCCGTAGAGGCAGGTATTGCCCACAATGGCGTTATCGGCCGGATTGTAGGGCGCATTGGCGGGGGGAGTAATGATAATTTCGCCCCCGTGCATCCCTTTCCCTACATAATCATTGGCCTCTCCGGTCAGGTGTAAGATCATGCCGGGGAGGTTAAAGGCCCCGAAACTCTGCCCGGCCGCCCCTTGGAAGTTGAGGTTAAGCTGTCCGGCAAAGCCTTCATCGCCGTAGCGTTTGGCAATTTCTCCGGCAAGGCGAGCGCCTACGCTGCGGTCGGTGTTGACAATGTTCACGGTTTTGGTGATTTGGCCTTGGTCGGTGATGGCCTCCAGAACTTCTGCATCGGCCAATAACTCATCATCAAGGACGGGGCCGTTACTGTGAACCGCTTCATGGACTAACCAAGACCGTTCTTCCGTTACAGGGGGTAAGGTTAAACAGGTGACGTTTAAGCCTTGGGTTTTGCTCACAGGGTTATTTTCCCGCGCTTTGAGCAGGTCAGAACGACCGATGATCTCCTCTAAGGAACGATAGCCTAAACGGGCGAGGAGTTGGCGCACTTCTTCGGCGACAAAATAGAAGAAATTCACCACATCATCGGGGGTGCCGGGGAAACGTTTGCGCAGACGTTCCTGTTGCGTGGCGACACCGACGGGGCAAGCGTTGGTATGGCAGACGCGAGCCATGATACAGCCTTCGGCAATCATCGCCACCGACCCAAAGCCGTATTCTTCAGCACCCATGAGGGCGGCCATGATGACATCGTATCCGGTTTTGATCCCACCATCGGCTCGTAGGAGAACGCGATCGCGCAGATGATTTTCCAGTAAGGAACGATGCACCTCTGTCACCCCTAATTCCCAAGGAACCCCCGCGTGTTTAATGGAACTTAAGGGAGAGGCCCCAGTTCCCCCATCATGGCCGGAAATTTGAATCACATCAGCGTTGGCCTTCGCCACCCCAGCGGCCACGGTACCAATACCAATTTCCGCCACCAACTTCACCGAAACCTTAGCCTTGGGGTTGATTTGGTGCAGATCAAAGATCAATTGTGCTAAGTCTTCAATGGAATAAATATCATGGTGAGGGGGAGGAGAAATCAACGTCACCCCCGCTTTAGACCGCCGCAACATGGCAATATAATCACTCACCTTTTTACCCGGCAGTTGGCCCCCTTCTCCCGGTTTTGCCCCTTGCGCCATCTTGATTTCCACTTGGTCGCCACTCATCAAATATTCTGGAGTCACGCCAAAGCGTCCCGATGCCACTTGTTTCACCGCAGAATTAGCCGTGTCACCATTGCGCAGGCCTTTCAGATGGGGGTGGGAGGGGGATAAACCCTTCTCATCCACATCATTAATCACCCGGTAGCGTAGGGAGTCCTCGCCCCCTTCCCCAGAGTTAGATTTCCCCCCGATGCGATTCATGGCCACCGCTAGGGTTTCGTGGGCTTCAGGAGATAAAGCCCCCAAAGACATGGCCCCACTACAGAAGCGTTTGACAATTTCCTCCACCCCTTCCACTTCATCCACCCCAATGGGGGAACGGTCACTCTGGAAGTCCAATAAATCCCGTAAGGCCGTAGCTGGGCGGTCTTCGAGATACTTCAAATAGGTTTCATAGTGATCATAGCCCTGTTCCATCAAGGCCTTAGCCCCAGTCCCCTGTTCCTGCATGGTTTTAAAGCCCCGTACCGCATTATGCAGGGATTTGGCCATTTCCGGTGAGTTCATGTGATACTCCCCACCGGGTTTATATTTCACAAAGCCGTAGTTTTCCAACTTGTTGGCGTGGAGTTCGGGGAAAGCGCGCTGATGGAAGGTCATGCTTTCCTGGGCTAAATCCCCTAAGGTCATCCCCCCTAAACGGGAGGTTGTGCCTTTAAAGCAGAGGTCAACCACATCTAAGCCCAAACCAATGGCCTCGAAAATTTGCGCCCCGTGATAGGAAGCGAGGAGGGAAATCCCCATTTTCGAGAGGATTTTCAGTAACCCGGCCTCTACCGCCTTGCGATAGTGGGATTGGGCTTCAGAGAGGCTTAATTTAGCAATCTGCCCCCGTTCCATCATCTTCTGGGTCTTTTCACTATGCCACCAGTCCCGGACGGTTTCTAGGGCTAAATAGGGGCAAATGGCGGAGACACCGTAACCCACTAAACAGGCGAAATGATGGGTACTCCAACATTGAGCCGTTTCGACGACCAGAGAGGCCTCTAGGCGTAACCCCTTCTGGATGAGGTGGTGATGCACCGCCCCCACCGCCAACATGGGGGGGATATAGGTTTGGTCGGCCCGGAGGGGTTCTGTTGCCCCTTCGGGGGAGATGGCATCACTCAGAATCAGGATGTGGCTCCCTCCTTTCACCGCTTCGGCCGCTTGCTGGGTGAGGGTCTTTAAGGCCTGTTCTAATCCACTTGGACCAGCAGCGACGGGGTAACGGGTGGAGAGGGTGGCCGGGGCGAAATTGGAGGCTTTAATGGCGGCTAATTCCCCTTCGTTTAAGACGGGAGTAGAGACTTTCAGCGTGGCCACGTCTGAGGGTTGCACGTTAAGCAGATTCCCCCGTTTCCCTAATTCCATCACTAGGGACATGACCAAACTTTCCCGTAGGGGGTCAATGGGGGGGTTCGTGACTTGGGCGAACCGTTGCTTAAAGTAATCGTAGACCAGACGGGGTTTTTCCGAGAGGACGGCTAAGGGGGCATCATCTCCCATGCAGAAGGTGGGTTCTTTACCGTCCAAGGCCATAGAAATCACAATCATTTCCACATCTTCGGCGGTGTAGCCGAAGCTGGTTTGTTGTTGCAACAGTTCCGAGTGGTGATAGGTGCGTTGGTCGCTAAAGGGTTGAGCCGACAGGGACTGACGATGGGTTTTGACCCATTCCCCGAAGGGTTTGGCAATGGCGATGCGTTCTTTAATTTCCCAGTTTTTCTGGACTTCGTGGGTTTCTAAGTCTACAGCCATCACTTGACCGGGGCCTAAGCGTCCTTTTTCGAGAATGCGACTTTCATCAATGGGAACTACCCCGGCTTCCGAGGCGACAATCACTAGGCCATCATGGGTCAAACAGTAGCGGGCGGGGCGCAATCCGTTGCGGTCTAAGCTTGCCCCTACGGTTTTCCCATCACAGAAGACTAGGAGGGCGGGGCCGTCCCAAGGTTCTTGGATGCTGCTGTAAAATTCGTAAAAGTCGGCAATGTGGGGATAGGGTTCTAAGTCGGGCTGATTTTTGTAGGCTTCGGGAACCAAAATCATGGCCGCTTCTAGGGGACTGTAGCCTGTGCGCACTAGCAGTTCCATTGTACTATCCAGGTTAGCGGAATCACTATTGGCGGGGTTGACAATGGGGGTGAGGCCTTGGAGTTCTTCGGCTGTCCAACCGGGAACCGTGAGATGATTTTCTCGGGCGGCCATCCAGTTAATATTGCCCAAGAGGGTGTTAATTTCGCCGTTATGCCCCAGTAAACGCATGGGTTGGGCGAGATACCATTTGGGCATGGTATTGGTGCTAAAACGGCGGTGATAGACGGCGAATTGACTGGTGTATTGGGGGTTTTTGAGGTCGGAGTAAAAGTCGCCGAGGATGACGGAACGCACCATACCTTTATAAACAATGGTGCGGCAGGAGAAGGAGCAGATGTAGAAGTCATCGGAGAGTTTTTTTCCCACTCGCGATCGCGCAATATACAAAACCCGGTCTAATTCCGCCCCACTCAAGGTATCCGATGTCACCATGATCTGTTCAATCCGGGGCATATATTGCCGAGCTTGGGGGCCTAGCACTTCAGGATGAGTGGGAACTACCCGCCACCCCAACACCTGCACCCCCACCTGTTGCACCATCTCTTCAATATAAGCCCGTCCCGCTTGGGCTTCGGCTTCTCCTTGGGGCAAGAACACCATCCCCACCCCCAATTGATCCACTCCGGGCATGGGGATCTGATGTTCGCTAAACCAAGACTCGAAGACGAGACGAGGAATCCCCGTCATAATGCCTGCCCCATCGCCGGAATCGTAGTCAGCGCTACAGCCTCCCCGATGTTCGAGACAACCGAGCGCCCCCAGTGCCTGTTGAATAATTTCATGGTTGACGCTTCCGGTGGTATTGGCTAAAAAGCCTACCCCACAAGCATCTCGTTCTTCCACTAACCAAGGCTGACCGGGGTAGGGATGTTCTACTGTAGAAGTATGTTTAAGGGTTTGATTTTCCATATTGTGCGTTAACCTGATTGACGGTTGATTTTTTTGATAAGGGTTTGTGGACAGTGCAAGCTTTACTGTCCACCGCTTTAGTGATCTTACAATCCGATTTGAGGGATTGATCTAGGCAGAAGAGGTATTTAATCCACCCCTCGTCATGAGGCCTTCGGTCCTGGATGATCACAGGGGGATCGTCCATTATATCGGTCTGGGCTGAAATTGCAAGTCCCAAAGGGGGGGTTGGCGTTTGATGGGGAATCTTGCAACGACGAACTCAGTTGTTCGTTGTTGGGCTTTAGCCCTAAAATGCGCGCTGAAGCGCAACGACGAACCCAGTTGTTCGTTGTTGGGCTTTAGCCCTAAAATGCGCGCTGAAGCGCAACGACGAACCCAGTTGCTCGTTGTTGGGCTTTAGCCCTAAAATGCGCGCTGAAGCGCAACGACGAACCTTTGATGGGATTTTAAGGGAAAATGTACGAGTACCGTAAACTTACAGATGAACAAAAAGCCGAAATTGTCCAATCTAGACTTCAAAAGCAATACCCACCCCATTCACCCCCGCATCTCATTCAAAACCAAGATTATTACTTGATTACTGCCGCTTGCTACGAACATAAACACCGATTAAATACTCCCACACGCCGCCAAGAATTATGGAATTGTTTAGTTGACACCTTGACCCATCAAGGTATTGAAATCCGCGCTTGGGTAATTCTTCCTAATCATTATCACCTCTTAATTACCACTGTTGAATTTAAATGGTTAAGTCAACAACTACGCCTCATTCATGGGCGTTTTGCCCGTCAGTGGAACATTGAAGATCGCTGCACTGGGAAAGTTTGGTGTTCCTATAGCGATCGCGCCATTCGTTCAGAACGCCATTACTATACAACACTAAATTATATTCACTATAATCCAGTCAAACATAATCAAGTTAAATCCCCCTATGATTGGCACGAAAGTAGTGTCCATTGGTATCTCAAGGACAAAGGAAGAGAATGGTTAAGAAGT
The DNA here is from genome assembly GCF_000314005.1 of Spirulina subsalsa PCC 9445. NCBI lineage: Bacteria > Bacillati > Cyanobacteriota > Cyanophyceae > Spirulinales > Spirulinaceae > Spirulina > Spirulina subsalsa. The sequence continues at coordinate 5,146,834 of NZ_JH980292.1, read as the reverse complement.
TGTTGGGTTCAATATCAGATTAGAGATTATGGAAAAAATTGGGATAATTTTTCTCTTTGATAAACCTCCTGATGGAGTGCTATTTTTAAGGTTAGTTAGGGTCTGCTGAATAACGCTACGCGAACGAAACCCCTACCAAATAAAATGTAGGGGCTGGTTGGGTTTCGCGTTCGCTCCACCCAACCTACGAGACTTTTTTTCCAATTTTTTCCTAAATGGGGCAGGTCAAACCGCCGGATTTTTGGGAAAAGAGGATGTTTTCATGATAGTCTACGGGACAATCAATGACGCTGGGAACGTCTTGGGCGAGGGCCTCTTTTAAGATAGGAACAAGTTCAGCCGCCGATTCTACCCGATAGCCTTTTAAGCCCATACTTTCGGCCAGTTTAACAAAATCAGGATTACTGAATTTGATAAAGGCGGATTCTCCAAATTGATTAAGTTGTTTCCACTCAATCAAACCATAGCCATTGTCGTTAAAAATTAGGGTGACAAAGGGGGTGCCAACGCGGAGGGCGGTTTCTAATTCCTGACTGTTCATCATGAATCCCCCATCCCCGGTGACGGCGACGACTTTACGATCTGGATAAACCAGTTTAGCGGCTAATCCACCGGGGATAGCAATGCCCATGGCGGCGAAACCGTTGGAGATTAGGCAGGTGTTGGGGCGATCGCAATGATAATGACGCGCCATCCACATTTTATGAGCGCCCACATCAGAAATAACAATATCTTCAGGCCCCATGACTTGCCGCAAATCATAGACAATTTTCTGCGGTTTAATGGGGAATCCGGCATCCTCCGCATACTGTTCATAATCTTGGCGAATTTCGGCTTTTAAGTTGGCTGAGGTGGGGGTAGGTTTGCCATGACGATCCCCCCGTTTACTAATCTCATGGAGGGAGTCGGCAATATCTCCGATCACTTCCACTAGAGGAATATAGCTACTATCAATTTCGGCGGGATTGGTGCCAATATGGACAATGGGAATATTGCCCTCGGGATTCCAGCGTTTGGGGGAATATTCGACTAAATCGTAACCCACGGCAATCACGAGATCGGCTTTTTCAAAGGCACAGGTAACATGATCCCGTTGTTGTAGGCCAAAGGTCCAGAGGGAGAGAGGATGGGTATAGGGAATAGCTCCTTTCCCCATAAAGGTATTGACCACGGGAATATTCATTCGGGTAGTGAATTCCGTTAAGGCCTCGCTGGCATGGGCGCGAATGGCTCCATTTCCCGCTAGAATCAGGGGATTTTTGGCTTTAGAAATCACTTCGGCGGCTTTGGTTAAGCTTCGATAGGAGGCATAAATCGGTTCCCGTTGGTCTTTTTGTAAGGGTTGACCATCCACAGGCATAGCGGCAATATTTTCCGGGAGGTCAATATGCACTGCGCCGGGTTTTTCCTGTTGGGCCAGTTTGAAGGCTTTGCGGATAATCTCGGCCGTGTTGCTGGGTCGGACAATTTGGGTGTTCCATTTGGTGACGGGATTAAACATGGCCACCAAATCAAGATACTGGTGAGATTCAATGTGCATCCGATCGGTACCGACTTGTCCGGTAATGGCCACAACGGGGGCCCCATCTAGGTTAGCATCGGCAACTCCCGTCATCAGGTTAGTGGCACCGGGGCCGAGGGTGGAGAGACAGACTCCAGCTTTTCCGGTTAATCGTCCGTAAACGTCGGCCATGAAGGCGGCTCCCTGTTCGTGACGGGTCGTGATAAACTGAATCGAGGAATGTTTGAGAGCTTGTAGGATGTGTAAGTTTTCTTCACCCGGTACGCCAAAAATGTATTCAACGCCTTCGTTTTCTAAACATTGAATCAAGAGTTCGGCTGTGTTTAATTCGCCCATAATGGTTAATCCTTGCAGTAAATTGTAGGTTGGTTAAGGACAGCAGACTGCTCTAGGGGTCAGCTAGAGCAACTGCAAAATGAAGTGTCAAATCAGTACAGATCATGAGATCAAAGTTCATGATCGAAAAATTATGAAGATTCGGAGCATGAAAATGAGTCTAAAAGATGCCCTTTTATAATAGTGAATGGTCAGGGTTTGGGCGTTTTTAAGCTTGAGTTTTGTGGGAGCAGACCAACCTCCCGACTCAAGGCTTGGTTTAGACTATTTTGGCTTAGAGTAAGGGGTTCAACGAATCCAAACTGTTTTAATATTGACAAATTCTTGGATTCCTTGAATGCTCAATTCACGACCATAGCCCGATCGTTTGATACCGCCGAAGGGCAGACGGGGATCCGATTTGACTAAACCGTTGACGAAGACGGCTCCGGCTTCGATGTCGTTAATCAGGCGATCGCGCTCTCCCTCATCTTGAGTCCACACACTAGCCCCTAAGCCCAGATTAATCCCATTAGCGAGACGGATAGCCTCTTCTAGCTCCTTCACCCGAAACACTAGGGCAACCGGGCCAAAAAACTCCTCTAAGGCTCCGGGGGAGTCGGGGGGAATATCGGTGAGGATGGTGGGTGGATAGAAGTTACCGGGACGATCTAAGGGTTTACCTCCGATTAGCACTTTGCCCCCCATCGCCACGGTTTTCTCAACTTGTTGGTCAATTTCTTGACAGATGCTGGCGGTGGCTAAAGGCCCCACGTCTACATTTTCATCCATCGGATCACCCATTTTTAGGGCTTCAAACCGGGCGGTAAGTTGTTCAATAAATTGATCGGCTATACCTGTTTGTAAAATGAACCGTTTGGCGGCGATGCAGGATTGTCCATTGTTTAACATCCGGGCTGTGACGGCGGTTGAAACGGCCAATTCTACATCAGCACTGTTGAGAACAATAAAGGGATCACTGCCCCCTAATTCTAAAACCGTTTTTTTGATATATTTCCCGGCGGTGGCGGCTAAACTGGCTCCGGCGTATTCGCTCCCGGTGAGGGTGGCGGCCTGTACTCGTTCATCGGCGAGGACTTCTTCTACTTGAGAAGCACCAATGAGTAAGGTTTGAAATACCCCAGGGGGAAAGCCCGCCTGTTCTATGATCTCTTGAATGGCGATCGCACATTGCGGGACATTGGAAGCGTGTTTCAACAGTCCCACATTGCCCGCCATCAAGGCCGGGGCGGCAAAACGGAAGACTTGCCAAAACGGGAAATTCCAAGGCATGACCGCTAAAATCACTCCGAGGGGTTGATAGCGCACAAAGGCCGCGCTGCCATCACTTTCTCCCGGAATGTCTTTGAGAAAATCAGCCCCGTGATCGGCATAGTAGCGACAAACGAGGGCGCATTTTTTCGCTTCGGCGATCGCACTTTTCCAAGTTTTACCCATTTCCACGGTCATAATCCGACCGTACTCAGCACTGTTTTTTTCCAGTAGATCGGCGGCTTGGTGTAACCATTGGCTCCGCTGGGCGAATGTCGTGTTTCGATAAGCTTCAAAACTGGTCTGGGCGATCGCAATCTTGGACTGAATTTCCTCACTCGTCAATGGTGTAAAGGTTTTCAGTGTTTCTCCGGTTACTGGACTAACCGTTGCTATAGCCATTAACCCTCCCCCTTATCAGGACGGAATATTGTATATCTAGTCTAGGACTTTCGCTAGGCCAAATTTGGCGAACCGTATAATATTTAACAAATTTATTTTTTCTTTACTTTTCTTTGACTGATCCTGCACCAATTCTCATCTTCAGCCCCTTGGGATGATAAAAATCCCCCCTTCAAGATCAATACAATAGTTCCCTTGTCCAAATATGAGACAATAACCCCAACCCATTCACCGTCGATCCAACAGCATGACCACTCACCTAACCACTGATCTCCTCATCGTGGGAGGAGGAACCGGAGGAACAGCCGCCGCCCTACAAGCCGCCCGTCGGGGAGTCTCCACCATCCTAGTCAGTGAGGGGCCTTGGTTAGGGGGAATGTTAACCAGTGCCGGGGTAGCCGTACCCGATGGCAACGAATTACTCGCCTTTCAAACCGGGATTTGGGGGCATTATGTGCGCACCCTGCAAAGTCAACTCAACCTCAACACCAGTTGGGTGAGTTTATTCGCCTACCCCCCCGCCCTCGGTGCGCAGATCTTCGCCCAGTGGGTGGCGCAATGTCCCCAACTGCACTGGATTCAAGGACAAACCCCCCTCGAAGTCCATCGCCAAGGCCAACGCATCACCGGGGTTCGTTTTGCCGACTACGACATCACCGCCCAAATTACCCTAGATGGCACAGAATTAGGGGATTTACTCGCCTTGGGAGAGATTCCCCACCGTTGGGGGTGGGAGTGGCGCGGGGAGTTTGACGAACCCAGCGCGCCGATTAATGCTAATGAACTGACCCAACGCTATCCCGTCCAGTCTCCTACTTGGGTTGTGTTATTAGAAGACTATGGAGAACCTGCGCCCCCCATAGAGGCCGAGGGACTAGACTTTAGTCCCTTTGTGGGGGCATGGGAAGGGTATGGCGGGGAAAAATTCCTCACCTATGGCCGCTTACCCGAAAATTTATATATGCTCAACTGGCCACAACAGGGCAATGATTACGGCGAACAGTTAGGGCGCTTAATTGAATCCGCCAGCGCCCGACGGGACTATGAGCAAGAAGCCCAACACCATAGCCGAGCCTTTGCCCGTTGGGTGCAACAGGAGTTAAATCCCCATCTAGGTTGGGCAAAAAACGCCTTTCCTGCCCCTTCTAACGGGGGATTTGCCCTCCATCCCTATTTCCGGGAAAGTCGCCGTCTACAGGGGCAAATCACAGTCATTGAGCAAGCTATTTTACCCCAACCCTCCGGCACGGTAGCCGCCTTACCGATAGAGGGAGAACAGGTGAGTGCGATCGCCTTTGGCAACTACGCCAACGATCATCACTACCCCGGCCATGACTTCCCCCTACACCCCAAATCCCTACGCTGGGGCGGCCGTTGGACTGGCACCCCCTTCACCCTACCCTACGGTTGTCTCATTCCCGCCCAAACCGACGGCTTTTTAGTCTGTGAAAAAAATATCTCCGTCTCCCACATCGCCAACGGCTCCACCCGGTTACAGCCCACCGTCCTCAACCTCGGACAAGCCGCAGGCATGGCCGCCGCCCTCTGTATCGAGTTAAACTGTCAACCTCGGGATCTCCCCCGGCGCACCCTTCAAGAAGCCCTCCTAACCGATCCAACCGCCCCCGCCGCCCTCATCCCCCTATTCAACCTCCCCCCCCACCATCCCGACTGGTTACAGTGGCAACGGTATTATTTAGACCACCCAGACCAGTATCCCCTCAATGGCAATTGTCCCTGTTCCCCCTGTCCTTCCCCCAGCCTTGGCTCATCTTATCCGGGGGATTTAGTTTACCAAGGAGACAATGATTATCGTTTTACCCCCCTCCAGAGTCAGGACACTTGGCAAGTGATCACTATTGACCCCTTAATACAAGAAGAACTGTTAAATTGTCCCGCTCATTCCCGTTTAATCCTGACCGGACAATATAATGCCAGTGGGGGCTGGTTATTGGTCAATCAAATACAGTCCCGTTGAGTTGCCCAATTGAGATAGATCATTAACAACCCCGCCCACCAGAGGAGGGGGTTTCTCGGAGGAAGATCATGACCTATTTAACCAACGAAGAACCGCAAACTAGCCATTATCTGTGCATTGGCTGTCCCATGGGCTGTCGTTTAGAAGTCGAAGAAGCAGAAGGAAACATCGTTGAAATCCGAGGCTTTTCCTGTAAACGGGGGGAACAATATGCCACCCAAGAACACACAGAACCTCGTCGGATGGTGACAACAACAGTCCAAGTCGATGATGGCATTTGGGCGCGTTTACCCGTCAAAACCCAAGAACCGATCCCCAAGGATCGGGTGGTGGAACTTTGTCAAACCCTGCGCCAAGTTAGAGTTCAGTCTCCTGTGACCTTGGGAGACGTGATTTTGCCCAATGCTTTAGGATTAGGGGTAGATGTAGTGGCATCTCGGAGTATTTGAACCGAAACCCATTGGACAGTCCTCGCTCTGGCCTTAATGGGGAACATCCAGAAAGCGGGTTTTTGCTAAGGATTAGTGGGAACAATTACAGAGGGCTTGCTGAATAAGTCCGAGAGTTGGGGAATCGGGAGTCGGGAGTCGGGAGTCGGGAGTCGGGAATAGGCAATCGTGCCAGTTTTAGATGATCTGTTCCCTGTTAAGAGTTCCCTGTTCCCTTGTTGAGCCTAGCATAGGCGTGTTATTCAGCAGACCCTACAGATTTGATGCTCCCCGCTCTTGCGTCAAAATGATTAAGTCAACTGCCCCACTCCACTTGTGGCATGGGGCTTGTAACTAACCTGCATTGGCACAAGTTTATTCTAGCCAACCTACCTGAGTCGTGCAAAAAAGGCTCGGCTGCAATCGGGATAGGACCATAGCCCAGAGTTCACGTCTCATTAGGACTCGCGAGAGGCAGAGGGGCTAACTGTTATCCCGATATACTGTTGGCCGGCGAGCGGGGTATTGAACCTCATCGCCAGCCTTGCCTCTCATCCCTACCCAGAAGGGGATGGGGTTTTCTCGGCTATCTTTATAAACTGGGAGTGTCAAAATGATTAAATGAATCATCCATGTTTGCACAGCTCTCAGAAACCCGAATGCACTGGATTCGCTGGGGATTGACGATCGCCTGGCTCCTGGTGATTGCCTCCCTATTTTACGATCCTTGGACTCGGGCCTTCACTGAACCGGATCACCCTTGGAGTCCCTTGCGGCTAGCGGATGCCTGTGTGGAGGTGCAGGGAGAATGTTTAGCCCAGCAGCCCTATCCTTTGGGAACAACCCTCTTCTGGGGGGCAATTGTACCAAGTGCCATTTTTATTTTATTAGTCTTTGGCCATGAGTTATGGCGGCGGATTTGTCCCCTCTCTTTCCTCTCTCAAATCCCCCGCGCTTTGGGATGGCAGCGTCAATTTAAGCGGGAGAATAAAAAGACGGGTAAAGTGCGTTATGAATTGGCCAAGGTTCAAGGCGATTCTTGGTTAGGGCGAAACTATATCTATCTCCAATTTGGTTGGCTTTTTGTGGGGTTATGTGGGCGCATTTTGTTTTTTAATGCGGATCGTCTTGTGTTAGCAAGTTGGGTTTTATTCACCATTGCTATGGCCATTTTTGTGGGCTATTGGTACGGGGGCAAGTCTTGGTGTCAATACTTTTGTCCGATGGCTCCGGTGCAAAGTATCTACAGTGAACCGGGGGGGCTGTTGGGTAGTAAAGCTCATACCAGTGAGCCATTGATTACTCAATCTATGTGTCGAACAGTGCTATCGGATGGGAAAGAACAGAGTGCTTGCGTTGCTTGTCAAAATCCCTGCATTGACATTGACGCTGAACGCACCTACTGGAACAGCTTAAACAAACCCGAAACCCAATTTCTACGCTATGGCTATGTGGGGTTAGTGATTGGCTATTTTAGCTATTACTATCTCTATGCAGGCAACTGGAACTATTATTTTTCTGGGGCATGGCTGGGACAAACGGATCAACTGGCTTCCCTATTGAATCCCGGACTTTACCTCTTTGGGCAGGTGATTAATATTCCCAAATTGGTGGCCGTGCCGCTTGTGTTGGGGACCTGTACCGCTCTTGGCTATTGGGGGGGACGGTGGATTGAAAAACGGGCTAAATCCTACAGTCGGCGACATCACATAAGGATTGAAACCCTGCGCCATCGGATTTTTACCCTTTGTACTTTTGGCATTTTTAACTTTTTCTTTATCTTTAGTGGTCGTCCTTTAGTGCAGCTTCTCCCGGTTTCGGTGCAATATCTCTATGATCTCGCTTTAGTAACGCTCAGTACCCTCTGGCTTTATAAAACTTGGCGGCGGAGTCCTGAGCTTTATTCCCGTGAAAATCTGGCCAATCGCTTCCGCAAACAGTTGGAAAAATTGCAATTGAATGTGGGATCGTTTTTGGAAGGCCGGGCGCTGAGTGATCTCAATACCCATGAGGTGTATGTGTTGGCGAAAGTGCTGCCCGGTTTTACCCGTGAGAAACGACATCAGGCCTATAAGGGGGTGGTGCGAGACGCTTTGGCAGAGGGTTATGTGAACTATTCCAGCAGTTTGGAAATTTTGCAGCAAATGCGCCAAGAGTTGGGCATTACGGATGAGGAGCATCGGATTGTTTTAGAGGAATTGGGCATTGAGGATCCAGAGTTGCTCAATCCAGATCGTCAACGTAGTTTAGAGAATCAGATTCGCTTGACGGGCTACCGGAAATCTTTAGAACGGTTGCTGCGACTCCAACAGCAACAGCCCGATCCCAAGGTGTTATCATTGCAAGATTCGGCGGATGTTCGCTCCCTGGGCCGCCAATATTCCATCACGCCCCAAGAGGAAGAATGGATTTTGAGTGGTTTTTCTCCGGATGCTAGTTTGGTGAAAAAGGCGGAATTTCTGCTTGCCCAACTCCCTGCATTAATTGACTGTTACCGCGCCCTCAATCAGCCTCTGTTACGGGAACATCAAGGGGTGTTAACGTTGCTGCGGGAAAATATCAGTCACAAAAAAGAACTGATTGTGCGATCGCTCCTCGAAACCCTAGAACAACTCCAAACGGATTCCGTCGCCCTCACCCTAGCGGGGGGGTTACAACAGGCCTCCCCTGCCATTTTAGGGGAGCTTTTAGAGCGGGAAAATTGGCGCGATCGCCTCTCCCCGGAAATCCTGCAATACCTCACCCAGCCCGGAGTAACCCCCGCATCCTGTTCCCTTGATCTCTCCCCTGAGATCATTCTGGGTCATTTAGAAGCCCTGCTTGAAGATCCCAATCCAATGGTTCAGGCCGCCGCCCTTTATCTAATTGCCCAATGGGAAACCGAACGGAGTCAGGCGATCGCACGCCAGCATGGTCATGAGTTCAATTCTCTCCTCCTGCGGGAGATGGTGGATCTTCTCCTATCCTGGCCCTCCTCCTCCCCCACTCACCCCACTCTCAGCGATTTTCCTGGCTTAGAAAAATCCGTTTATTTATTGAACAGCGATTTCTTCCACCGGATGCAGAGCGAAACGTTAATTGCTCTGGCAGATCGGGCAGTGGTGAAAGTCTATAACCGAGGGGATGTAATCACAGAAGCCGGAGATACTTGTCGGGAACTCCTGTTATTAATTGAAGGAGATGCCAATATTCACTATCAAACAGGAGGGGAGAGGCGAGTGGAGCAGTTGCACCCCGGACAAACCCTAGACGAGTTAGAGGTATTAACCCATAGCAACTCAGAAAATACCATCGTGGCGGATAGTGAAACTACCCGCATCCTCGCCATTCCGGTGGATGCCTTTGATGATTTACTGGATCATGATCCTGACTTTGCCCGACGAGTTCTAGAGTTAGAAAGTCGGCAACTTCAGCGATTCGTGCGCTCAGTTCAGGTTCCAGGGTGATCTGTTGCGCCTTTTGGGGAATAGGGAATAGGGAAACAGTTATAAGTCAAAGCATTGGGAGTCGGGAAAATGTGGTTGTGTCCAAAATTGTCGTTTTAAAACTTAAATTTCATCGGGATTAATCCCGTTTTCCAGGAGTAAGCGTCGAAAACGTTCCGCTCGTTCTTCTGCTGCTTCTCTAGCTTGCCGTTCCCGTGCTTCCCGTTGTTCGGCAGATTCTCTAGCTTGCCGTTCCCGTTCTTTGGCTTGCCGTTCCCGTGCTTCCCGTTGTTCGGCGGACTCTCTAGCCCGTCGTTCCCGTGCTTCCCGTTGTTCGGCGGACTCTCTAGCCCGTCGTTCCTCTTCCGTCGGCGTAGGAATCCAATCCCCCGAACTCCCATAGAAACGTAACCATAAACGATTCACATTCTCATAAGTCCCTTGCCACAAACCCACTCCTAATTCCAATCCCTCCAACCACCAGCGATTCTCCCTTACTTCTACCTCCACATAGCGAGGGGATTCTGCTGTTGCTCCCCTTTCTAACTCAAACCCTCGAAAACCCCCCATCGTCCGGTCATATACTACATAGTAGGGAACCCTCAGAATCTGCTCATACACCTCCCATTTGGTCGGTGTTCCATCCGCCTCCGCTTCTACTTGTCCTAAATCCTGACCTTGGGTACTTGGGGATAATAATTCCACTACCAGAGAAGGGCTAACTCCTTCTTGCCACACTACATAACTTAAGCGCAAGTCTCGATTTTCGTATAAGCGAGGCACTCCCACCACCCCAAACCAGTCGGGGCGTTTATATCGTCTGGTGTGGTTCTCATCGTAATAAACATTGAGATCCATTGCCGAAAAAACCTGTTCTGGGTCGTAATTGCCCGGTTGAAATGTTAGACGCAGTAATTCGGCTTGTAGGGGGTGGAATTGGTCGGGCAAACCCGGTTCTCCTACTTCTTCACTGGGTAGCTCATACATTGTAGGCAGGGTTTTCTGCCTTGGGGTGAGATTAACCATAGCACAGCCATCAGGACATTTTGACTCATCCTATCGTTTTAGAACTTAAATTTCATCGGGATTAATCCCGTTTTCCAAGAGTAAGCGTCGAAAACGTTCCGCTCGTTCTCTCAGTGAGATCAAGTGATTCGGTTGTTACCCAAGTTATTCCTTGTGATGTTCCCTAGGACTTGAGAAAATGTACACAGGCTTAAGTTGTCAAAATTGCCTATTCCCTATTACCTCCCCCCCCTGTTCCCCTTTCTTAAAATCGACCATACAGCCCCGGAATGGTGTATTGAAACTCCATTAACCCTTGATACCCGGACTCTTGCGCCAGTTGCTCGGGGAAGCGAATTCCTGAGATGAGGCGATCGCCAAATTGCCAAGTCGGGAAGGACTCAATCCCCACCTCCCGGCAGAGTTCCGGTTGTCCATTTTTGCCCTGACTGGCACACTCGACATAATCAATTTTCCCAAACGCCTCCTTGCCGAACAGCAATTTTTGTTCCGCACAGTGAGGACACCAATAGGCCCCGTACATTTTCACCCCTTGGGTGGTCAAATGTTCCGCTAGGGCTATTTCCGCCGCCCCGGAAGTCGTCGTTACGGGCCAACCCATCCCCGGTTCCGGCAAGGTGGTTAATTTGGGGATGGGGATGCGGCCATCGGTGACGGTGGGGGGCGTTTGAGCGTAAAGAAACCCCGCCCCTGTCCAGATAATCACGGCCGCTAACAGACCATTGAGGGCAATTTTCCCCAAATTTTGCCAACTCTTCCCCCACAGGGTCAACAGCAAGAAACTAAGGGAACAAAGGGCTGAAATGGTACAGTACAGACAGAAGGTTTTCAGTTCAAAGACTAATATAGAGACTAAGTAGGCGCTAAAACTGGTCATGGCGATCGCACCCACCAGCAACCCCTGACCTGTGACCCGCTCAACCCCGGCTCTCAGGGTTTTGTTTTCCACGGGGTCTACAAGATAAGGACTCAGGGCTAACCCCCCCATAATGGCATAAGCACATAGACCGATAATTGTCAAGGGGATACCCAATAAAGTTGCATAGGAACTGTCGAGGGCGGTTTGACAGGAACTGACAGCTTCCGGGGAAGCAGCCAAACAACTAACCGGGTGTCCGGTGAACTTCGCCCAGGTCAAGTATCCGGTGACGGTCATTCCCAAAAAGGCGATCGCGCCAATCACAGGGCGGATCCAAGATTTCACTAGCATAACTGCGTCAATTTGTCTGAAAGTTATTGTCTTTTCTGGTCAACTTCAACAATTCTTTATCAAAACGATCAAGATTTAAGTATTTTTCCTCAACCTTCAACAATTCTTTACCCAACTCATCTCCCTATCCTCTCAACCTTCTCGGGATTTTATCCTATGATCATAAATAAAATACAACGTTAAAAAAATATTACAGATAAATCCGATTAGTGAAAAGCCGATTACTGAATAGTATCGTTTTAAACAAAACCCACTCTCCTGTGGTGAAACTCACCCAAGAGCATCAACCACAAAAATACCAAAACCCTCCCAATACACCAATGCACGGGGAACAGCCAACACCGAACAATTTAGAATCTATCTTAGGGATTTACCACAAGCAGCAATTTACCGGGCGTTTAGATGTTGAAGTCAGCCCCGGACAGCACTGGAGCTTATATTTGACCCTAGGCCGTTTTTCTTGGGCGACAGGTGGAGTCCATCCCACAAGGCGCTGGCGTAGGCAGATGATTCGCAATGACCTACTCAGCAGTGCTAGTAAAGTCCGCCTGCGCCAAAATGACCGCTTTGAATGTTGGGATTACCAAGTCCTAACCCTATTAGCCCAGCGTCGGATTGCCAACGGGGAACAGGTGATTGCCGTTATTCGCGGCACCGTCACCGAAGTTTTATTTGAGATTCTTCAGGCCACCCAACTCGCCACCTTAAGCCAAGTGGCCGCCCGTTCCCCAGATCAAGGAGGAGAACCCAATCCTAGTCATGGCAATGGGGAGGAACTCATTAAAATTGTTCCGGCTCTGGGCGTGCGCCCCTCCAACACAGACACCGGGATTTTACCCCGCAACTGGACCTTAGAGATTCAGCCCGCCCTCGACATGACCCAAAAAGTTTGGGAATACTGGGCAAAATCCGGTCTAGCCCTTTGTTCGCCCAATTTAGCCCCCGTTTTGACCCAGCAGGAGAAATTACAAGAAAAAACCTCTGCCCAAGTTTATAAACACCTAGTGGAATTGATTAACGGGAAGCGCACCTTAAGAGATTTAGCCGTTTTAACCAAAAAAGACCTGTTAAGTTTAACCCGCTCCTTGCTACCCTATCTCCGCGCCCATTATATTGGCTTAGTGGAAATTGCCGATCTTCCTGAACCCAATTTAAAAATCGCCAACGCTGCCCGTCCAAGTGCAGAAAAACCCCTTGCCCCCGAACAGGATTTAGTCGTGTGTGTAGATGATAGCCCCCAAGTCTGTCAAATGATGGAGGAATTGCTCACCAATGCAGGCTATAAATGTATTACAGTTCAACAGGCGGTAGACGCGTTACCTGTAATTTTAAAGAATAAACCCGCCCTCATTTTTTTGGACTTAATGATGCCCATTGCCAGTGGCTATGAAATCTGTACCCAAATTCGTCGAGTTGCCATCTTAAAAGAAACTCCAGTAATTATCTTGACAGGCAATGATGGAATTGTGGATCGGGTCCGGGCGAAAATTGTAGGTGCAACCGACTTTTTAGCCAAACCCATTGATTCAGAAAAAGTCCTAAGTGTAATTCGGAAACACACCAAAACAACCAACATGGTCGAGTCTTAAAAAGGAATCAGTAAACCGTCACAAATTATTAATTATCAATTTTCCCTTGCGAAAACTAGCACAACAGCAAGTTTTTGATCAATTAAGAAAAAGAAAACGCTACAATTCCACAAAGCCTTACATGATGATAATCCCGATATGGTTGCTTCCGCCCAACACCCTATAGACTTGATTTTATCTGAACTGGGTCGCTATGCTCAGGACAAGTTCACAGGCAAAGTGACTATTAACCTGACCGCCCAAGAGCAATGGGTGTTATATTTGAGCATTGGGCGCTTGGTTTGGGCAATGGGCGGCAAGCATCCTGTACGACGGTGGCGACGGCATTTATTAAAACATTGCCCCCAAATTAACCCGGGTCAGATGTCCCTGCGACAAAATGACTTAACCGAATGCTGGGACTACAATATTTTGGTTTTATTGGTGCGTCGTCAACTTTCCCAAACGGAGCCGGTGTTAAGCACCATTCAGGGGATTGTGAGTGAAGTGGTCTTTGATATTTTACAAAATGCTAGCCTAATCCCCCGGGCAACTTCGGCGATTCCTGCCATTTCAATTCAAGAATCCCCGGGAGTACGTCCTTCCCATTTGGGTGTATTACAGAACTCAATTTTAGAATTGGAGGGCATTGTAGAAACGGTACAACGCCAGTGGCAGCAGTGGGAAACGGCCGGCCTTAAGAGTATTTCCCCCAATGTTGCCCCGGTGATTAACAGTTTGCCTGAGTTAGAAGAGGAAACCTCTCCAAATGTTTATAAAAATTTAGTCACCCTGATTACGGGCAAGCGCACCCTGCGGGATTTAGCTTGGATGATGAAACAAGACGCTATTGATGTGACGCGCTCTTTAGTTCCCTATATCCAGCAGAGAATTATTGGTCTGCACAGTTTACCCGATCTCCCCATCCCCAGTTTTCTCACCCCTCCCGCCAATACCGTCACCCCACCCCAAGAACGTCGTCGCCCTACTCCCACCCCGCCCCCAAAGTCGGTTCAAAAAGCCCTGATTGCTTGTATAGATGATAGTCCCCAAACTCGTCAGGTGATGGAGGAAATTTTTACCGAGGCCGGATATGGGTTTCTGCCCATTGCCGATTCGCTGAATGCCCTGCCCTTACTGATTCAATATAAGCCCCAACTGATTTTTCTGGATTTAGTGATGCCCATTGCTAATGGCTATGAACTCTGCGCCCAAATTCGCCGGGTGGCTCAACTGGAAAAAACTCCGGTCATTATCTTAACGGGACGGGATGGAATCGTCGATCGTGTCCGTGCGAAAATGGTAGGGGCTAATGATTTTATGTCTAAACCCATTGATGCCGAACGGGTTCTAAAAACCGTGCAGCGTTTCGTGGAAACGACAAGTTGACAACTCCCCTAAGCCTAATCCGTAGTTCCCGGATGACCAAAAACCCTTAGATTAATCACTATCCATTCCTCAATATGACTCAAACTTCTCCCTCTAACCCTTCTCCCACTGTTTCCACTCAGCCACTAACCGATCCCCCCTTGCTGTTTGAAGGCAAGACTCCCGATAATGGGCGGCAAGAAGAAACCCAGCGCAACCCAAAATTAACCTTTCCCGATGCGGCCGGGTCTTTGCGCAATACCCTAGAACAGCATTTCCAACAGGTGCGCTCCTCCTTAGCCCGGATTCGGGATCAAATGAGTCAGGCCACCACATCAGAAAGCCTGCTGAATCTGACGACGCAACATTTACAAGAACTTACCCAGGCTTCCCGGACGTTGGTTTATCGCTTCACCAGTGACAGTCAAGGGGAGGTTTTAGCCGAAAGTGTAGACCGGGGCTGGACTCCGGCACGGGGTGAAAGCTTGCCTGTGGCGTTTTTTGGCGCAGAACATCAAGGGGATTATCAACGTTTGGACTGTAGCACGATTGATTATGTGGCGACTAACCAGGTCACGCCCTATCAATTGCAATTGTTAGAGAAATTTCAAGTCCGCTCCAGTGTGAGTTGTCCGATTTTGCTCTCCGGGCAGATTTGGGGCTTGTTGACGGTGCAGCAGTGCAATGAAGCACGGCGCTGGAATCAACAGGAGATTAACTTAATTGAACAAATTGCTACGGCCCTCGCTCTGCATTTGGTGGCCTATGAATTTGGCGATCGCTTACAAAAACAAGCCCAACGGGAAAAGACCGTGGCTAAAGTGATTGACCGCATTCGTCGTTCCCTCGATATTAAAACCATTTTTCAAACCACCACCCAAGAAGTGCGCCAACTCCTCAAGGCCGACCGGGTGGGAATTTACCGCTTTAATAATGATTGGAGTGGCCGCTTTGTGGCGGAGTCTGTCACCGGGGGCTGGGCTTCCCTGATGCAAAACCCGCCCCAAGATGCCTTACTGCAAGAGAATAGCGAAGATTGCAACCTTCAGTTAATGATCGGTCCTAAAGACCCCAAAAATCGCCCGATTAAAAACCGCACCCGTGGGGACATTGCCGACACCTATTTAGAACGGACGAAGGGGGGCGCCTATACCCGAGGGCAAAAATTCCGGGTGGCTCATGATGTCTACGCCCAAGACTTCCCCCCCTGTTATATTGAACTGCTCGAACGCTTTCAAGCCCGGGCTTATCTCACGGTGGGGGTCTATCAAGGGGATAAACTCTGGGGATTATTGGCGACCTATCAATGTTCTGGACCTCGCCAGTGGCAGGAGGAGGAAATCGCGCTGGTGGGGCAGATTGCCGACCAGTTGGGGGTTGCCCTACAACAGGCCGCTTCTCTGCGTCAACAACGGTTACAGGCCGAACAGTTAAAGCAGGCGGTGGAACGGGAGCGGGCGATCACACTGGTCAGCGATAAAATTAAACAGTCCCTCGACACCCAGACCATCTTTAAGGTAGCCACGGAAGAGATTCGCAAGTTGTTAAAGTCCGATCGGGTGGTGATTTATCGCTTTAATAAGGATTGGAGTGGGCAGTTTTTGGCCGAATCCGTCGCCCCCGGCTGGTTATCCCTTCTGGGCGCTCAGGAGACGGATGAGCGCATTTTAGCCGGAACCCAGGGCAATATTGACACCGACGGCTGCACGATTAAACAGATGCGGGTCAAGGAATTGGCCGCCCAAGACACCTATCTCCAACGCACCAAGGGGGGAACCTACCGCCAAGGGGAAAAATTCCGGGTGAGCAATGATATCTACCAGTCCGGTTTTCCCGATTGTTATATTGAGCTACTAGAAAGTTTCCAAGCCAAGGCCTATATTACGGTTCCCATCTTTTTGGGGGATAAACTCTGGGGTTTATTGGCGAACTATCAGTGTTCTCGCTCCCGGGTCTGGCAGGATGAGGAAATTAACCTGGTGGTCAACTTGGGCGGCCAGTTGGGGATTGCCCTACAACGGGCGGAGGATTTAGCCCAAGTGAAAGCCCAAGCCCAACGCTTAGAAGAGGCCGTCAAACGGGAACGGACCATTGCGGTGGTCAGTGACAAAATTAAACAGTCCCTGAATACAGACACCATTTTTCGTATTGCCACCCAAGAGGTGCGAGAACTGCTGAAAGCCGACCGGGTGGGGATTTACCGCTTTAATCCCGATTGGAGTGGGGAATTTGTCGCCGAGTCGGTGACGGGGAATTGGAAGTCCTTGTTACGAGAGCAGTATGAAAACGAAAGTTTACTAGAAGCGACTAAAGTCAATATTGACACCGAAGGCTGCACGATTAAACAAATGACGACCAAGGAAGTGGTCAGCAAGGACACCTATTTAGAACGGACGAAGGGGGGAACCTACGTTACGGGGGATAAATACCGGGTTTGTCATGATGTCTATGGGGCAGGGTTTCCGCGCTGTTATTTGGAACTGTTGGAGCGTTTTCAAGCCCGGGCTTATGTGACGGTGCCAATCTTTTTAGGCAAGAAATTATGGGGCTTGATGGCCAGTTATCAATGTTCGGGGCCTCGGCAGTGGACCTCGGAAGAGATTAATCTGGTGGTGAACTTGGGGGCGCAGTTAGGGATTGCCTTACAACGGGGGGAAGATTTGGAGCAATTGCGGCTCCAAGCCCAGAAGTTGGAGGAAGCGGTGGAACGGGAACGGGCGATCGCACTTCTTTCCGACAAAATTAAACAATCCAGCGAGATCAAAACCATTTTCCGCATTGCTACGACGGAAGCGCGGAAGGTGTTTAAATCCGACCGGGTGGGGGTTTATCACTTTAATGAGGACTGGAGTGGGGAATTTGTGGCGGAGTCTGTGGGGGCCGATTGGTTGCCCTTATTGGGGGCGCAGTTTGAAGATGGGAGCATTTTAGAACAAACCCAGGCCAACATCGACACGGAAGGTTGCACCATTAAACAGATGCGGGTGTCTCAGTTAGCCTCCCAAGACACCTACCTCCAACAAACCCAAGGGGGAACCTACCGCAAAGGGGAACAGTTCCGCGCCAGCAATGATATTTATGAGTCGGGGTTTCCTCCCTGTTATGTGGAGTTATTGGAGAGTTTCCAAGCCCGCGCCTATATTACGGTGCCCATCTTTTTGGGGGATAAACTCTGGGGCCTAATGGCGAATTATCAATGCTCTGGGCCTCGGCAGTGGGACGATGCGGAAATTAAGTTAATGGTACAGTTAGGGCTTCAGTTAGGGATTGCCCTCCAACGGGCGCAGGATTTACAAACCCTACAAGACCAAGCCCAACAGTTAGCCCAAGCGGCCGAACGGGAAAAGGCGGAGCGCCAATTGTTACAACGGCGGGCGATTGAACTCCTCTCGGCCGTGCGTCCGGCTTTGGAGGGGGATTTAACGGTGCGAGCGCCCCTTTCAGAAGACGAGTTAGGCACCATTGCCGATGTGTACAACAACACCCTGCAAAGTTTGCGCGCCATTGTGATGCAGGTCCAGACGGCCACGGCACGGGTCGCGGAAACCTCGGCCGGGAGTGATGCCCAAATCCGCAATTTAGCCGCCCAAGCCCAAGAACAGGCCCAAGAGTTAAATGAGGCCTTGGCGGAGGTGCAGAAAATGGTTAATTCGACCCAAAACGTAACCCAAAACGCGGCGGCCATTGAGCAGGCGGTGCAGAATGCCAACCAAACGGTTCACTCTGGGGATGCGGCGATGAATCGCACGGTGGAGGGGATTCTGGCGATTCGGGACACGGTAGCCCAGGCCTCCCAGAAGATTCGCGAGTTGAGTGAGTCCTCCCAAAAAATTGATCGGGTGGTCAATTTGATTAGTGATTTTGCCACCCAGACCCAATTGTTATCCCTTAATGCGGCCATTGAGGCAACCCGGGCGGGGGAGTACGGACGGGGGTTTGCGGTGGTGGCCGATGAGGTGCGGTCTTTAGCGCGTCAGTCGGCCAGTGCGACGTTGGAGATTTCCAACTTGGTGGCGGAAATTCGTCAACAAACCAGCGAGGTGATTAAGGTGACGGAGGCGGCTATTTCTCAGGTCAGTGTAGGGACAACGTTGGTAGAGGAGACGAAGGGAAATTTAAATGCGATCGCGGCGGCAACGGCACAGATTAGCGAATTAGTGGCCGGGATTACTCAAGCGACGACGGCGCAGTTGGAGCAGTCTAAATCTGTCACCCAAACCATGCGAGAAGTGGCCCAGGTGTCTAATAGCACGTCGGTTGCTTCGGTGCAGTTGTCGAATACCTTCCAAGATTCTTTAGCCACGGCTGAACAGTTACAGGAGGTGGTGCGGCAGTTTAAGGTCAATTAGGGCTTGCTCAATAACTGGGCTAGGGAACGGGGAGCAGGGGGGCAGGGGAGTTGATAATTATTACCTATTACCTAGGGTCTGCTGAATAACACCAGATGCTAGGCTCAATAAGGGAACAGGGAACTCTTAACAGGGAACAGATCATCTAAAACTGGCACGATTGCCTATTCCCGACTCCCGACTCCCGATTCCCCAACTCTCGGACTTATTCAGCAAGCCCTACCTATTCCCGACTCCCGATTCCCAATTCCCAATTCCCGATTCCCGACTCTGGGAAGCAAAAACCTTTAAAACGGCTCGGAATCCCCTAAAAACGGTTGATTCGCCACCTCAGTTAAGCCCACAGACTCCAGCAACTGTGACCATAATTCGGGGTAGTCTTGACGGCGTTCGGCTAATATCTTGAGCGCATCCAACCACGCGCCATTCTGGGCGTAAATTTGCGCTTGGGTGAGGGAATCCCGAGTGCGGGCAATTTGCCGATCTAAAACCCAATTTCTGGGTAAACGGGTGAGGGTGCCTTGAATATAGGAATCGCTTTCTCGATTTTGCCAGTCACAAATCAAAGCAAATTCCCAGAGATACTCCTGATTCGGTTCTAAAATCCCCGGCAAGGACACCGAGATCACCCCTTCCCCTTCAGGTAGCGTGACAAACTCGTGGAAAATCGTTTCCCCATCTCCTGCCCTGACCACTGTTAACTCTACCTCTTGGGCTGAACTGGAGGGAACATATACAAATAAACTGGGGTTGCTTTGAGTTGTGGTGCCAGTGGGTAAAACCACCACCTGATCATCTTCTACATCGGGTTCCCGGGGAGTCGGGAATAGCACCTGTAAGGGCGGCATTACTTCATCATAACAAGCATCAGGGCCGCGCAAATATAGGACATCATCCGGTATTCGAGAGGGAACAGGCGCAACTATCGGGGGAGCCGGAGCAATGGGGGCTGTCGGTGAACCCCGTTGAGGATCATCAAAGGGTTCAGGTTCCGTCATCCGAGTACCGGCGGGAATCGTCCGGGAGGGAGTCCCACGACGGGGCGGCCGAAATTCTATCGTCTGTTGCAGTTGAGCAAAAACCGGAAAAGCCAGACTCGCGCAGAGGAAAATAAACAGATAAACTCCAACGCGACGGATAGAACGTAACCTTGGTTGATTCCTCATGATCCGTTACCCCACACAATGGCTGCTACCTCGATTATGGCTCACGAATCGGGGGAATAGGGGAATTGAGGATGGATTCCCGTGATCTGGCGTAGCCGTGAACGAGAGAGTATGTCACAATAAAAAATTGTCCCTTCAATCCCAGAACAACTGTGACGACTACTCCTCTCTCCCCTAGCACTCCTGCCCAACAACAGCCGGATTCTCTTGGCCGCTTTGGCCGTTTTGGTGGGAAATATGTTCCTGAAACCCTCATGCCTGCTTTGGCGGAACTGGAAGCGGCCTATGAGCAGTATCGCAAGGATCCGGATTTTTTACAGGAACTCGATGGCTTATTAGGGGACTATGTGGGACGACCCAATCCCCTGTATTTTGCCGAACGCTTAACGGCACACTACGCCAAACCCGATGGCAGCGGGCCGCAAATTTACTTGAAACGGGAAGATTTAAACCATACCGGAGCCCATAAGATTAATAATGCTTTGGGTCAGGTGTTGTTAGCTAAACGCATGGGGAAAGGGCGCATTATTGCCGAAACGGGAGCCGGACAACATGGGGTTGCGACGGCGACGGTGTGCGCTCGTTTTGGTCTGGAATGCGTGATTTATATGGGCGTTCAGGATATGGAACGGCAGGCGCTCAATGTGTTTCGGATGCGCTTAATGGGGGCGCGGGTGCAACCTGTGGCGGCGGGTACGGGAACGCTGAAGGATGCGACATCGGAGGCGATTCGGGACTGGGTGACCAATGTGGAAACCACCCACTATATTTTAGGCTCGGTGGCGGGGCCTCATCCCTATCCCATGATGGTACGGGATTTTCATGGGGTGATTGGCAAGGAAACTCGTCAACAGGCTTTAGAAAAGTGGGGCGGGGTGCCGGATATTTTGTTGGCTTGTGTGGGGGGCGGTTCTAATGCGATGGGTCTGTTTTATGAGTTTGTGCAGGACTCCCAAGTGCGCTTAATTGGCGTGGAGGCGGCGGGAGAAGGCACGGAAACGGATAAACACGCGGCTACCCTCACAAAAGGTCGTCCGGGGGTGTTACATGGGGCGATGAGCTATTTATTGCAGGATGAGGAGGGACAGGTGATTGAGGCTCATTCGATTAGTGCGGGGTTAGATTATCCGGGGGTGGGGCCTGAGCATAGTTATTTGAAGGAGACGGGACGGGCGGAGTATTATAGTGTGACGGATGGGGAGGCGATCGCCGCTTTACAGCGTTTGGCGGAGTTAGAAGGCATTATTCCGGCTTTGGAAACCTCTCATGCGATCGCCTATTTAGAAACCCTTTGTCCTCAATTAACGGGCAGTCCTCGTCTTGTGATTAACTGTTCTGGACGAGGGGATAAGGATGTGCAGACGGTGGCGAAGTATTTAGAGGGTGGGATTTAGCTCATCGTCGGGAAGCCCCGCACTGTACAAATGTCAGTGTCGGGATGAAAGACGGTTAATTGAGGGGTTCGATGCCCCGAAAATTAACCAACAATTATTTAGGGTCTGCTGAATAACACGCCTATGCTAGGCTCAACAAGGGAACAGGGAACTCTTAACAGGGAACAGATCATCTAAAACTGGCACGATTGCCTATTCCCGACTCCCGACTCCCGACTCCCGACTCCCGATTCCCCAACTCTCGGACTTATTCAGCAAGCCCTATTTAGGTAAACGGATTATAAAGATAGTACCTTGACCGGGCCCAGAGGTCATATCCAGACTTCCCCCGTGTTTTTCCACAATAATCTGTTGTGCGATCGCCAAACCTAACCCCGTGCCTTTCCCTACGGCTTTCGTCGTAAATCCCTGATCAAAAATATGGGCTTGAGTTGTCGGAGACATTCCTAAACCATTATCCCCAATGGTGATGATTACCTCTTCCCCCTGCATTTGGGTTTGAATCCTGATCTGATTGGGATTCGTTTCCAAATAGCCAAAACTCCGCCCCACACTCGCCTCATCAAGGGCATCAATGGCATTAGCAATCAAATTCATAAACACTTGATTGAGTTGCCCTAAAAAACAATGCACCGGGGGAATATCCCCATAATTTCTCAACACTTGAATGGCTGGGCGTTTAGCATTGGCTTTTAAGCGGTACTTTAAAATCAACAGCGTGCTATCGAGTCCCTCATGGAGATCGGCGCTGATTTTTTCGTGAGTATCTCCTCGGGAGAAAGTCCGCAAGCTGTTACTAATCGACCCAATGCGCTCCATCGCCCCCTGCATTGATTGCATCAGTTGGGGGAAATCCTCTCGGATGAAGTCTAACTCAATCTCCTGACTATGGGCGGCAATCACTCGCCCCCCATCCCCATGATGTTGTTCATAGAGAGCCAAATGTTCCAGCACGTCCTGCATATAGTCCTTGGTGTTTTTAATACTCCCTTGCAAGAAACCGAGGGGATTATTAATTTCGTGGGCTACCCCGGCCACTAAATTCCCCAAAGAGGCCATTTTTTCGCTCTGAATGATTTGTAATTGGGCTGCCTGCAAGTTATTTAAGGCGTTTTGGGTGGTTTGGTACAGTCGGGCATTTTCTAAGGAAATGGCGGCCTGAGTACAGAGGAAGTTTAAAATCAGCAGGTGATCGGCACTAAACACACCACTCGCAAGACGATTTTCTAGATAAACAATACCGATGAGTTGGGTTTGATTGAGTAGGGGTAAACAAAGGACACTCTTGGGTTGTTGTTCAAGGAGATAATCCCCCCAAATGGGTAACTCGGTTTTGAGATCGTCAATCACAACAGGACTCTGTGTATTTTGGACATATTGAATCAACTCTAGGGGCATCTGGGCGGCATCCGTGAGGGATAAACTACAGAGGTGGGTTTCCTCTGGGGTTGCGATCGCCCGCAGTTGCCAACCGATCTCTGGTGTGTTTAAAAGCAATAGGCCGCGATCGCCTCCTGAATGGTGTAGGATGATTTGACTGAGTTGATTGAGCAGTTCCTCTAGTTTAATTGTACTGGATAGAGCCTGAGCCGCTTTGAGAATGGCGACGAAATCCAATACGGTGTTAATGGTGGAACTAGAGGAAGAATGACTTGCAGGAGGATTGAAAGCACCGATACTCAAGGTTGCGAGGGTATCTAAGGCATTGAAACTAGGGGTTTTGGGTTGGAGGATGGGGCGGAGTAAGTCAGGATAACGAGCTTCTAGCTGTTCGGTTTTCGCTTTTGCGCCCCAGCGGGAATAACTATAATAGGCCTCCTGCATATAAACGGCGGCGATTTTTTCTTTCCCCCAAGTGCGATAGAAGCGGGCGGCACATTCATAAGCGATGGCTTCTTCCTGTACATAATCATGAGCTTTGGCTCCGGCAATCGCCCGATCATAAGCTTCTAGAGCGGCCGCTGGCTGCCCCAAGACGCGGTATTTCTCCGCCTCAATGAGGTCTACCTTATGTTGATGGTTCATGGGGGCATAGTGCGCCCAGTGGTCTTTGAGGTGGGTTAGATTTTGGGCGACGCGCTCCAATAATCGCGCTTGTTGTTCCACAGAACCGTTAAATTGTGCCAAGGCCAAGAGGGAATCATAGAAATAAAAGGCGGGTTCCCCCATCGTTCCCACCCCGCCGATAAAGTGGGTTTTTAACGCCACGCTGTACCGTTCGGCTGCCTCTAAATCCCCAAACAAATAGGCCAGCATGAGTTTATAAAGGTAGAAGAAATATAAACCGAATAAATCATGGGCGGCTAACAGTTTCGGTAAGAGGGTTTCCGGTTGGTCGTCGTTCTCCGTTAAGATGCTGGGATACTTCCTCTGTTCCATTAAATTCAAAATGGAGCGCCAATAAAGCCAACAATAATCGGCGGTGGCCTGTTGGTGTAACTGCTTCAAGGCGTGATAATAGCCATAGGTTTCGGATGCCAAGGTCGTTAAAGGTTGACCTCCCCAAAAAGCATTAATACAGAAGGTATAGGCACTTCGTCCAGCAAAGTCTAAGTTCCCCACCTCTAGGGCAATTTTATAGCCTTCTTTGGGTAAGCTCAGGGTGTCTTGGGCGAGAAACTGGCGATGGAGAATAAATAAGCCCGTTGTGGCTAAGGGTTCCGGTTTAACGGCCTTAATGTCCAGTTGATTGGCCACGTTGAGGGCTAATTGACCAAATTTCACCCCGTTTTCCACATCCCGCAAGATATTACAGACCAGAAACCCATAGCAGGCATAGCCAAAGGGAGAGGCCGCCCCATGACCATACTCGATGGAGAGTTTCACGGCCGAACAAATCAGGGCGGGGAAAAGGGACGACCCGGTAATATAGGTGGCGGGGATGATACTATTGCCAATTTGGAGGGCGGCGATGGTTTCCCGTTGGGTCAGAACGGGTAGGTGAACTAAATCGAGTACGTCGCGATCGCCCATTAACCCCTGAATCTCTGCCATATACCCTTGCAAGTCTTCCGCGCTGGGGCATGGGGGTAAATGAACCCCTAACTGATTTAACACACGATGAGCCACCTCAATGGCCTCCGTCAGTTGATTGCGGTAGACATGGGCTAGGATGCGAGTGTGGTAGGCGGGAACTTTTTCTAGTAAGCTATGAGCGTGATTCAGGATAGCTTGCACCAAGCCCTCCATCTGCTCATAATCCCCCTCTAAAGAGGCGAGTTCTGCCCCCAAATGGTGGAAAACTAAACAAAGCTCATAATACTCCTGCCAAGGCTGTTCCCCCAACAGAGATAAGCCGACTTCTGCATAGGTGCGTCCGGCCTGATAAGCGGTAGCACTGCGAGCTTTTTGGCCAGCAATCCAGTTCAGTTGAGCGAGTTCTTGTTTTTCTTGGGGAGTGTTGATCAACTCAAGGCCATAGTTTAACTGATTCACCAGTTCAAAAATCCGCTCTTCCCGTTCGTGGGGGGGAATTTGGGCTAACAGCAATTGGCCAATATGGTAGTGAAAGCGTTGCTTTTCAGAGTCTGGAATCAGGGAATAGGCCGCTTGTTGGACGCGATCATGCAAAAAACGGTAGGGGACGGTTTGCCGAGTTTCTCCCCCGATTTCTCCTTCTTCTTGGGCAAGGTAGAATTTATAAACTTGGCTCTGGGGAATGACAAATCCTTGTTGTAAAGCCGGCCAGAGATGATCCGCTACGTCGGTTTCCGATTGTTCGGAGGCGATCGCCAAAGTCTCTAAATCAAACTGATTGCCCATACAAGCCGCCAGTTTTAGGCTTTCTTGGGTCTTGGGCGGCAACTTCTGCAACTGCTCGGCCATAAACCTCACCACATCATCCGTTAGCGCAAGGCCACGCACTTGGGTTAAATCACATTGCCAGTGATGGCTTTCTGGATCAAAATAAACGAGGTGATCGTGATAAAGGGCTTTTAAAAATTGAGTGACAAAGAAGGGATTGCCCTGGGTTTTTTGTTGAATGAGCCAACTTAGGGGTTCGGCGGCCGGGTTAGAACAGTTCAACGTATCCGCTACCAGTTGGTTTAAACTCTGAAAACTTAAGGGCTTCAAGGTGATCGTGTTAACTTTCGCCCCTTGTTGCTGAATGTCCTGCAACATGAGCATTAAGGGATGGGCTTGAAATACCTCATTATCCCGATAAGCCCCAATTAACAAAAAATGTCCACTTTCTCCCTCCGCCATTAACAATTCCATCAACTTTAAGGAGGCAGAATCGGCCCATTGCAAATCATCCAGAAAGATCACTAAAGGATGTTTCGCCGTAGCAAAAACCTGAATTAAGCCCTGAAACAATAGATTAAAGCGAGTTTGAGCCGCCGTCCCAGATAGTTCTGGCACCGGAGGCTGTAGCCCAATAATGCGCTCTAGTTCTGGTAATACTTCTAAGATAGCTTGGGCATTCTCTCCTAAGCTCCCTTGGATTTGTTCCCGCCAAGTCTGCAATTCTAGGCTGGACTCCGAAAGCAGTTGATTGACTAAATCCCGGAAAGCCTGCACAAAAGCACAAAACGGCACATTGCGATTAAACTGGTCAAATTTGCCCTGAATAAAATAACCCCGTTGTCGGGCAATGGGTTTATGCACTTCATGGACAACCGCCGTTTTACCAATGCCGGAAAAACCCGCCACCAGCACAAATTCCGCCCCGGATTCTGTGACGCGCTCAAAAGCCTCTAGAAGAGCTTGGACTTCCCCAGCGCGGCCATAGAGTTTTTCGGGAATTAAAAAGCGATCGCACTGATCCCGTTCTCCGAGATCAAACGGCTCAATTTTCCCCTTTCTTAGCCACTGTTCAAGGCACATTTCCAAGTCATGTTTTAACCCCCAAGCACTTTGATAACGATCCTCCGCATTTTTCGCCATTAACTTCTGCACAATAGCATTTACCATTTCTGGTGCTTGTTCTAAACTCAGAGTAGGTGGTGTTTTGGCAATATGACAATGGACTAATTCGAGGGGTTCATTACTTGAAAAAGGTAATTCCCCCGCTAACAATTCAAACAATGTTACCCCCAACGCGTAAAAATCCGCCCGGTAATCAATCCCTCGATTCATCCGCCCTGTTTGTTCTGGGGCAATATAGGCTAACGTTCCCTCTAAACCTGTGGGATTTTGCAACGATTGGGTTTCTTTCGGTAACAGAGAGGCAATACTAAAATCAATGAGTTTGATTTTTTCACTATTGGGTTGAATCAGAATATTTGCAGGTTTAATGTCCTTATGGATGACATTCGCCTGATGAAGATCATAGAGAATCTGCGCGAGTTGAATAGCAATATTTAACACTTTTGGCAGGCTCAGACGTTCACAACGCACATAATCCCGCAGGGCAACCCCCCCACAATCCTCCATAACTAATAGATAACTGTGTTGATAGGTTTCTAAGCCGTAGGGATGGACAATCCCCGGAATATTGAGGTTTTTGGCAATGGTGTATTGATTACGAAATTGGAGTAAATCGTTGAAGCTTGGATAATCTTGTTGCAAGAGTTTAATAATGACGGAATCCCCTTGAAGGATTTCCCCCGATAAGCCCGGAATTGCCCGGTAAACGGCAGTTCGCGAACCGTCATAAATTTGTTCAATGAGTCGATACCCTGCCACAGTTTGATCGGCGACGGTCATTTTATTCTTCCTCTTGCCAACAATTTGATCTGATCCAGTCCAAGGCGTTACGCAGTTCCCTTAAAACTGCTGTATTCATTGTAAAACTGGCAGAGATAAAGAAAAAATTATAGATAGAATTCTTTACTCAAAATGAGTGGTAGCATACTAGGTCATTTTTTAAGTCAATTAAAGTTAAAATACCTAGGGCTTGGGGAATCTGATGTTATTCCCCAAGCCCTAATGAATCAATGAATCCAGTAAGTTCGCCAAAGGGGGGATTCATCGGGATTAGAAACATCTCGCTTTAACCAGCGCCACGTTTTCCCTTCCCGTTGCCGTTGGAGGTAAACGTCAAAACTGTTTTGTTTTTGGCTGACTTTTTGATTGGGTAGGTCAATGTCTAGATTATAAGTTCCTTGTATATGGTAGGTGGGGAGTTTCGCCAGATACAGGGGTTCAATGGCTTTGAGTTTGACCTGAGAAATATCTAACTGGGGATGGGAGGCCGCCAGTTGTTCGCTCAGTTGCTCTTGGGTTTGTTCAACTTGGAGTGCGATCGCCTTTTTAATAATATCCATCCCAGGAGCCAGAGAAATCGGGGGCGTTGCCCCAGAGCAAGCACTCAAGAGCAACACTAAACCAAGGGCAATCATCATTAAAGGGAATTTCATCATGGTGCTTCGCGATTAATAGACGGTTGACGCTCCACGGCCTCAAGGTGAGTGGATACTTCATTCGCCGACTCGTTATCATTGGGGCTTGCTGAATAAGTCTGCTGGTGGGGTTAGGGAACGGGGAACAGGGGGAGAGAGAGTCGGAAAAAAGCAAGCCTTTTTGATGATTTATCCCTAAAACCTTGCACTTTCTCGCTGTGAGAAGTCAAGGGAACAGGGGAAATTCAGGTTTTTGCCTTCAAGTCTATTTAGGGCTTGCTGAATAAGTCCGAGAGTTGGGGAATCGGGAGTCGGGAGTCGGGAGTCGGGAGTCGGGAATAGGCAATCGTGCCAGTTTTAGATGATCTGTTCCCTGTTAAGAGTTCCCTGTTCCCTTGTTGAGCCTAGCATAGGCGTGTTATTCAGCAGACCCTATTTAATTGGGTATAAACGGCTAAAAGTCCTAGTAACAGTGCTTAGAGGGATATTCAGCAGACCCTAATTGAAGAGGTCAGCCCATCAAGCCCCTCCCCACTTCTCCACAGCCTGCTTTAACGCCCCCTCGGGTAAACAGGTTAGATCAAAAGATTCCCCCCCTTGCCATCGTTCCCAAGCCTCAAAAAAGGCGCGTACCCCAGAGGCCGGGCTTTCGGGATGATCCATAATCCCCGTACCTGCATTGAGAATTACATCCGTGCCATAGTCTTGAATCACTTGGGGGAAAATCCCCGGATGAATGCCCGCTGAAGGAACCGGGAAAACATTGCGCTGGCGGAGAATTTGGCAGATTTTCGCCTCTTCTTGGGGGTCAAAAGGTAAACTCCCATAATGGGCGGGGTACAGCACCGCATCCGCTCCCCCATGCGCCATGAGAGTTCCCAACACCACACTATAGGCTAACCCCGTATGGGGGGCACCACAGAGCGCCCCGGCAAAGGCTGGATGAGCAAAGATAGGAACGTTAATTTCTGGATCGCTAGCTAAAGTATCCAGGACAGAAAACCCATAGGTGAGGACATTTAACAACAGAGCATTTGCCCCTTTCCAAACCAGTTTACGGGCATTCTGGATTAATTCCTCCGCCGATCCGGTAACATTTACCGCATAGAGAACCGTGCGATCGGTTTTGGCTTTTACCTCCTGAATGACTTCTAAACAAGCTTCTAGGCGTTTTTTGGTGGGGGCGATGTCCAAATTCGGCAGAATTTCATCATCTTTGATGATATCAAGACCCGCATGAGCAACTTGAGAAAAAATCAGGGCATGATCTTCCGGGGAGAGTCCGAGGGCTGGTTTAAAGATAGCCATGATCAGGGGGCGATGGGGAACCCCTAAACGTTCCCGAATGCCACTCATGCCCACCGTGGGTTTTTTGCCGTAGTGTTCGGGTAAGCGCAAGTCAATAATTTTGCCTTGTCCTGCCATGGAATACTTGCCAAAAATCATGGTCAGTAAGCTGGGGATATCCCCTTCTACGTTACTTTCGGGAAAACGTACTGTAGCGGTGCTTCCGGTGTCATCTTCCACGACGTTCACGACTTCAGCGAGGTGGGCGCGTAAGCTCTCTTCTCGGTGAGAAAAGCGCCCGTCCCATGTGCCGACGGTTTGACCCACGGCGATCATTTTAGCTTGTTTGTGGGCATCAACTCCCAAGGGAAAGCGATAGTCTACTTCTATGTTGACACTCCCCGGCTTAAAGGGACGGGGGTTTTCAGTACGTCGGGAGTCCATTAATCTTACCCTCCTTGATCTTTATTCATTTTACCCAAGAATCCCCATCCCCTTGTGGGTGGAGAACTTCAATATACGCTCACGATTGGAACTGTAGGACTGGCGATCGCAGCCAACTTCCCCCCATCACCGGAGCATAAAGCCAGCCGGGGAACAGATTGCGCTCAATCCCCCGTCTACAAGCTACAATCGCACAGAACCTGTGATTTTCACTAGCCCTTATCCAAACTGAGTCATGTTTAAAACCTTCCTGCTGCTCCTCTTCCCCCTATCCCTCCTCAGTCTTAACCCCTCCCTTGCCCGTGCAACAGTTCTCATTGATGTGGGTATAGTGCAACGGTTTGGGGATGAAGATAGTGATCGTCTCACCCTCTCCGGCAGCGACGGAAACCCCCTCACCCTAGAATTTTTAGCCGGAGATGGTAGCACCCAAACCGTCACCACCCCCAGCGTCACCTTAGAAATCGTCCGCCAACCCCAAGAAAACCCCGTCGTGCGGGAATGGGTCGTATTAAGTGATCATGCCACCTTTGAAACCGCCGAAAATAGCGCCAAAGCATGGCAAGAAAAAGGGATTGAAGTTGAAGTGACTCAGCCCGGACGCTGGCAAGTGTGGGCTAAACGGGAGGTTTATAATACCCCCCTCCTGCGGCGAATGTTAATTAAGAATTTACAAGAAGCCGGAGAAACCGAAATCTATTTACAGTCAGAAGTGTTAGAAACTACCCCTGTAGTGTCTTTTGTGGTGGGTAGTTTTCGCTATAACCGGGCGAATTTTGCCATTCGCAGCGCCAACAACCGTATCCGGGTGAATGACGGCACCAATCAATACGTTTATGCCGGAGATTTGCGCATTCAACCCAATGCCTACGGGGATTTTACCCTTGTGAATAACATTGACATTGAAACCTATTTACGAGGAGTTGTTCCCCACGAAATTGGCCCCAATGCCCCTTACAATGCCGTAGAAGCTCAAGCTATTATTGCTCGCACCTATGCCCTGCGCAATTTACGCCGTTTTAAGGCTGATAATTACGAACTCTGCGCTACAGTTCACTGTCAGGTTTACCGGGGCTTGACGGGGACGGTGGAACGCTCTGACCGCGCCATTACGGCTACAGCCGGACTGGTTTTAACCTACAATAATGAGCTAGTAGACGCGCTCTATTCTGCCCACAGTGGCGGCACTACTTCACCCTTTGAGGATACTTGGGATGGAGAACCTCGCCCCTATTTACAAGCGCGGGTGGATGCGGTGACACCTCCTTGGGACTTAAACGCACGGCCTTTGAGTGATGAACAGGCGTTTCGGGAGTTTATGAGTTTGCAAACGGGACTCAATGGTTCTAATAGTTCGGTCTTTCGCTGGAGTCGGGAAAGTAGTATTGGGGACTTAACGGCGGATTTAAACCGCTATCTGGAACGGACGAAACACCCTCTGGGGGGGATTAATCGGATTTTAAGTATGGAGGTGGCAGAACGTTCTGTGGCGGGTCGGATTTTGCGCTTTGTGGTGGAAACGGATAAGGGTACGGTGGAACTCCACAAAACCGAAGCCCGCAGCGCTTTCGGCCCCCCGCGCAGTACGTTGTTTTATGTTGACCCTATTCGGGACGGTAATCAGAATCTAACGGGATATCGCTTTGTTGGGGGGGGGTTTGGTCATGGTGTAGGATTGAGTCAGTATAGCTCCTATACTTTGGCAAATTTGGGCTGGAATGCTACGCGGATTTTAGAGTTCTATTATCCCGGTGCGAAGGTTGAACCCCTCAATGATTCTATTGTTTTCTACCCAGAGCAATAGGGAGTCACCCGTCTTGACAAGTTAAGACCTAAAAAAACCTTGCACTTTCTGGCGCTTAAAATGGTCTAAAGCCTTATTAACAGTGCTTACAGGGATATTCAAGCAGACCCGATTTATAGGGTCTGCTTAACAACCGCCAACGCTTCAGCCAGTTGGTTTTGCCCTAGAGGTTTTGTGAGATAACCATTCATCCCCACTTGCGCACAGGTCGTGCGATCGCCTGCTTCATCATTCGCCGTCAGCGCGATAATATAGGGTTGAACCACTGGGGGAAAATCGCGCCGGATGATTTGTGTCGCCGTAATCCCATCCATTTCCGGCATTTGTACATCCATCAAAATCAGATCATAGGGGTTCAGCGACAAACGTTCCAACACTTCCAAACCATTGGCAACCACATCAGCCTGATAACCCAGTGCTTTGAGGTTGAGTAACAGCACTTTCTGATTAATGAGATTATCCTCAGCTATAAGAATTCGTAAAGCCCCTAAATCCTCCATCTCTAAAGTGGGGGGGGTTTCTTCCCAAGCGGGAGAGACTCCCCCCTGTTTTTGTTCAATAAACTGAGCCTTGAGATGGCGCGTTAAACTGTTTAAAATCTCCTGTTCTTGAAACGGCTTCCGGATGAAATCATCACAACCCGAGGCCAGAATCTTGGTTCGATCTTCCTCAAACACACTGGCCGTTAGAGCAATAATTTTGGGAAGGGGAGGGGTCAAGATTTGTTGAATCCGTTGGCTGGCTTCAATCCCGTTGAGTTTTGGCATCCGAATGTCCATAAAAATCAAATCGGGATGATGTTGGGCCGCTTGGGCGATCGCATCCTCCCCATCCTCAGCCTCAAAAACCTTGAACCCCCAGCATTCCAGCCGTTTCACTAAAACTTCCCGATTCTCCGCCACATCATCGGCCACTAAAATCCTATAAGCAGGTTCTTGGGGTGCCAGTCGCCAGTCAATAAACTCCGACACTGAATCCAGCGACTCATCGGACTCAGGCCAAGAGATCGGAAGCGCAAAGCTGAAGGTTGTCCCCTTCCCCACCTCACTTTCAACCTCAAGTTCTCCCCCCATCAACGCCACAAATTTCTGACTCAGCACTAAACCTAAACCCGTTCCCGTCTGGCTATTCCGGCCACTTTGGGTTTGTACAAAGGCTTGGAATAAAGTCTGTAGTTCCTCCGGAGCAATTCCTACCCCAGTATCTTGAATCGTGAACTTGAGGCAGGGTGAGGCCGAAGGAGGATCTTCCTCCTGAGAATAGACCACCGTTAAACGAACTGTCCCCTTTGAGGTGAATTTAATGCCATTGTTGAGCAAATTCACTAAAACTTGCTGTAACTTCACCCCGTCGGCTTGAATTAAATCCGGCAGATTGTCCCCTTTTTCTAGGGTGAATATTAACCCTTTGGCTTGTGCCGAAGGTTGCAACATAATATCAAGCTCATGGAGTAATTGATGTAATTTGAGGGGGGTTACATTGAGAACCATTCGCCCTGCTTCAATTTTCGACAGGTCTAAGATTTGGTTAATTAGGGCTAATAAATACTCCCCACTGCGCTCAATGGTGCGGATATAGCTCTGGTCTTCAGGGGAGAGTGTGGGGCTATTCAGTAATAGTCTAGGGTAGCCGAGGATGGCATTTAAAGGGGTGCGGAGTTCATGGCTCATATTAGCCAAGAAAATACTTTTGGCTTGATTCGCCGCTTCGGCCGCTTCTTTGGCTTGAATTAACGCTTGTTCAGCTTGTTTGCGGATTGTAATATCCGTTGTGGTGCCAATAATTTTAACCATCTCCCCGGCCTCATTATAGATGGGCTGCCCTTGGATTTGGACAAACCGAACATTGCCCTGACAAGTTATGATCTGCACATCTGTATCAAAAGACTGGCCGGCTTTTATGGCTTCAATCACGTTTTTTTGATAATGCTCTTGATCTTGAGGATGAATTTTGACTATCTCGCGGTCGGGGCGAGTGGTGGGGGGATGAGCTTCCGCCTCATGGATGCGATAGACTTCTTCTGACCAGGTGACGGTGTTTTGCTGGGGATCTACTTCCCAACTGCCCATGTGAGCCAGTTTCTGAGCTTCCGTGAGGGCAATGGTTTTGAGGGCGACCTGTTGCTCCAAATCTTGGGTGTAGTTGTGACGCAAAATATCGCCTTCTTGAATGGCCAGCATCATGGCTTGAAAGGATTGGGAGAGGGTGGCAATTTCTGCAATCCGGGTCAGTTGAAGGGTTTGCTCTCGCCTTTGGGTCATAAAGTTTTGGCTGGTTGCGGTGAGGTGGGAGAGCGATCGCGTAATTCGGCGCGCTATCCACAGACTACTGGCCACCGCCCCCCCTAAAGCTACCGCCCCGAGTAGCAAGGTGCGCCGTAAATTGGCATAGATTGCCCCCATCAAATCCGATTCTGGAATAACGCTGACAATTTGCCAATTCAAATTTTGACCATTTTGATAGGGGGTAACATTGACAAAGAAGCGCTGGCGATTCCCGTTCCCAGACGCTACAGCAAGGCGATTCCCCTTAAAAACCCCCCGATGTTCCACCCCCGGCACAGAGGCGGTAAATTGGAAGTTGAAGGGTTGACCCGATGCCCTCTCTCGTTCTTGAGTGAGAAGGGCTTCCCCCACGGCTTGGGTTAAAGGATTCTGACTTTCCGTGACCCCTAAACGAGTTAAAACATTCTGATTATCTTGACGGGTAATGGGTGCAACAATTTCAGTGGTTGAGGTGGCGACTAATTCCCCAGTGGTTTCGAGAATAAAAACCTGTCCTTGGGGGGAAAGATCCAACTCGGCCAGAAATTGATTGATGTCATTGAGGATCAGTGTAATGGTGATGACTCCTCGAATTTCCCCCCCTTGTTTGATGGAGTTCACCCCTAGAATTGCCGGAAGTGGGGCTACTGCTAAGGCGCTGATGCCAGTCCAGTCCGGTTGGTCTTGTTGGAGCGCCTGTGCATACCAAGAGCGTTGAGTGGGATTCCAGTTCGGAATCCGCCGGATTAGATCGAGCCGCTCACCTTCCTCACTCAAGCGATAAAACCGACCCTCACTTAGACCCGGTTCTGCCTTTTCCAGCACAATCATGGTTTCAGGTGTTGTGAGAAGTCCCGACCTATCGTTTGCTACCCCAATCATCTGAGACTGGGGATTATAGAAGCTCATGGCGGTTAACCCCGGATACAGTTTGAGCGTCTGTAAAAAATGGGTTTCTAACTCTCTAAAATCGTCGGGATTCAGTTGCTGCCGCTCAATTAAGCCCTGATTAGTCGCCAAGAGTAACAACGCATCGCCAAGGAATTGATCTAGTTCGGCTTGGATTTTGTTGGCTGTTGTATTCATCCACTCATGGGCTAACTCCCCGACCACTTCCTGACCACTGCGATAGGAAAAATACCCGACCAATCCGACAACGACCAACATTTGGATCACAAACTGGAGGGTTAGAATTAAGTGCAGGGGGATTTTCTTAAACATCGGGTTTTTATTTTGCCAGAGTCAGGGAAAGTTAGGATTCATCACTCGCTCTTGTCTGTTTAGGGTTTAAGGCATTCTGGGCAAACCAAAGGGGAAACCATAGACGACTTGAGAATATTCATTTAATAGAATCGCTTCGCTGGTTTCATCTCCTAACTGACGCGCAACGGCGATCGCACTTTGATAAAATTCCCCCGCTCTCTGCCAAATCCCGAGGCCTGTATGATATTGGGCATAAAGATGTAATGCCCGCATTTGTTGGGCTAAATTCCCTGTCGTGCGCGCTAATAAAACCCACTCATCCAAGGCCTTAAAAGCAGGGCTCCACCGTCTCCCCCGAGCATAACCTTCCGCCAATCCCCGCAAGGCGCGAAACTGATTGGGTAAGTCTCCCACTTCTTGGGCATACCACCGGGCGAGACGGTATTCTGCAAGGGCTTTGTCTATTTCCCCTAGGCCTCGGTAGGCATCCCCTAAGTTATTGAGGGTATTGGCTTGTCCAGCGCGATCGCGCATTCGCCGCCGATAATCTAACGCTTGTTCAAAGTAAGCTATAGCGGTGCTGTAATTCTGTTGCGCGATCGCGACTAAGCCCAAATTACTAATACTGAGGCCTTCCCCCTCTTGATCTCGGATACTGCGGGCAATGGTCAACGCTTCGGCAAAACTTGCTTCGGCTCCCCTTAAATTATTCATTTCCAGTAACACCACCCCGAGATTATTTAAGGCATACACCTGAGCGGAAAAGTTCCGTTCATCCCGAGTAATGGCTAAATGACGACGGAGGGCGTTCTCTGCGGCATCATAACGCCCCAATTGGGTGTAAACAATGCCAAGATACTTATAGGCTAGTGCCATGCCGTCATCAGCGTTTAAGCGGTCATAGAGAACGAGGGCTTGCAGCCATAGATCAATGGCTTGATTGAGATCCCCCCGACTTTGGGCTTGACTGCCTAGATTGAGCAGTAAATCCGCCTCATTTCGTTGTCCACTGGACACATCTTGACGGGGAGATGTGCGCAGTTGTTCGTCTAGGCGATCCATATCCTGAGCCATCCCCGGCGATACATTCCAGAGAAAGGGTAGGATTAAGGCGATCGCGCAAGTTCTCCCTAGGGTTTGTTTTCTCACAGTTTTCTCCCAACTCACCGGATGCTTTCTATGATTAATTGTACTTTCACTAACTAGGGTCTGCTGAATAACTGGGCTAGGGAACAGGGGAGCAGGGGGGCAGGGGAGCAGGGAACAGGGGAAATTCAGCTTTTTGCCCTCAAGTCTATTTAATTTGGTATAAACGGCTAAAAGTCCTAGTAACAATGCTTAGAGGGATATTCAGCAGACCATATATAGTGTCCAATTAATTGGACACTATATATGGGACTTGAAAAAATGCACACAAGCTTAACTTGTTAAGGTTGCCTATTCCCTATTCCCTATTCCCTATTCCCTCCTACATCCTGCCTTTTGCCTCTTTTCTCCTAATCTTGAATAGCGGTGCCATAGGCAATAACTTCAATCGAAAACCCCCCATCTTTGGGATTATTCCCATTTAATGAACTACTGGTATAGCGCACATTGACTACTTTGGTCGCGCCCCAACCAATAGCTCGTTCTTTCATCCGTAAAAGTGCCTCCCGACGAGCGCGTTCTACAATACTTTCATAAACCGTTATTTTGCCCCCAGTTAGCTGAACGAAACCGAGGATAAACTGTTTAAAATAATCTGACGTTAATACAACACTCCCCACAACCAAAGTTGTTTTTTTTGCCCGTAGAAATTCTTGCTTTCCTCCATAGTTCCAAGTCTCTAAGTCCGCCGTTTTTTTCTCTCGTTGTTCTAAGTCTTGAAAATGGGATTTCTCCCGCCAGCTACCTACAAAATAACCTAAAATCAGCAAAAACAAGGGAATCCCTAGACTTAAAATAATTACAATCAAGTCAAAGATTGCTGTCATAATTTAATCCTCAAGGTTTTATTTGTAAACAGTCAGCAGACCCTATCTATTAACTATTCACACCTTTACATGACTTGAACGGCTGTTCCATAGGCAAAGAGTTCTGCGGCTCCTTGGGAAATAGAAGAGGTGGCAAAACGTACATTTATGATGGCATTCGCTCCCATTTTTTCCGCCTCAGCAATCATCCGATTAACGGCCTCTTGTCGTGCCTCTTGCAATAATTCGGTATAGCCTTTTAATTCCCCCCCGACTAGGTTTTGTAGTCCCGCTAAAATGTCTTTACCAACGTTTTTCGCTCGGACGGTGCTACCTTGGACTATGCCATAGTGTTTAACGATGGTCTTTCCAGGAACGCTCTCTAAGTTCGTTAAAATCATGGTGGTTTCTCGGTTAAAGATGGGGTGAGTTATTGGGATGGATTGGAAAACAGATTTGAAAACACGTTCAAAGTCGTATTTTCTGTTCTAGCACTATTTTTCCTTAAATGCTACTTAACACGGGCAGGATTGTTCAGGCTAGAAATTGAAAACTTGATCACATTATGTAACGAAATGTAATTTTTTTTGACGAAAGGGCGAGGCCTTGGGATAATGTTTTTAGTTAAAGTTTTTTCATAATGGGAGTGGTTGAACCTGTCAATGAAAGCAACCACTCCCATTATCTAATAATATCACTACAAAAGTCAAAAGTCAACAAAAAAAGTGCAAATTTTGAGGCCATTTTTTTAACAAATCCTGCGTTGAAGTTGTTGCTGTAAACCTTTTTCGGGATCAATTACTAACCCGGGATAGGTAGATTGAAGAATGGGTGCAATCGTTCCGGCTAGGGGATCGGGGAACAACACATAACAACTCCCAGTCGGCAAATTTTGCAAGGTTTGTCGGGAAGACGTTAGCCAAACGAGGGGGACATTTTGGGGGGGATCCCCGTGTCTTTCTTCTTGGGGAGAGGTGGCGGCTAGGGTTTCTAAAACTAAGTGATTGCCTTGGACTAAGCCCGTTTTAGCCGTCCATAATTTAACGGCGAGTTGGGCGCGACTGGCATAAAAATAAAGGGAGGCTGTGGCTGTTACCGCTTGTTCAAAGCTGTCTGGGTCCCAGGGGTGCTGGGTATCTAAACAGATGACCACTTCTTGGCCACTGGTGAGCATTTCCAATTCTCGGACTTGTAGGATGCCTAAACGGGCGCTGGTGCGCCAGTGGATGAGGCGGGTAGGATCTCCGAGACGGTAGGGGCGGAGGGCTTTGGTGATGCCTTGGGTGGCGGATTGGTAGCGGCGATCGCGCTCAATTTGTAGGGTGTCGTCTTGGCCTAAACTTTCCACGAGGGGGCAGTAGGTGAGGGGTAAGACGGTGGGGTAAACAATGGCTTTGCCGGGGGCGGAGTGGCTGCGACGACACCAAAACAAGCCCAAGGGGGAGGCGGTGCGTAAATCCACGTTTTGCCAACGATAAACTCCCCGTTTCCGGGCCTGATAGTAAGCGGTGCAGCGTTGGGTGGTTTGGGGGGGGATGACTTCGAGGGCGATCGCCTCCTGAGTTTGGAGGGGGGGAGGGACTTGATCCCACACTTGTAGTAAAAGTTTCGGTTGGAGGGTGGGGTTTTCTAGTTCTAACTCAATGGCTAATTCATCTCCCACGGTTACGGGGGTAATGGGGAAGCGCCGCACTTTCAACTGAGATAAATTGCGCATAGACAGCAGGATACTGAGGCCTAAGAGGGCGAGAATTAGCCCACTGATGGCATATAACCATCCGGCCATTGTATTGGTTGCTGCTCCAAAAAAACACAAGGCTAGGGTTAACAAAATCCCCCCACTATAGGCAGGGGCAGCCCAGCGTTGTTCAAGCCAATGATGGAGTCTTCGGGTAATTTTCATAGGGTATAGGGAACAGGGAATAGGGGAGAGGGGAGAGGGGGGAAGGGGGAGCAGGGGAGAGGCAATCTCCCGATTCCTGACTCCCGACTCCCTACTCCCTATTCCGTTGTAACAGTTGTTGAGTGGTGCGTAGATTTTCTTGGGCGGTGGTGTAATCGGGATCGAGGGCGAGGGCTTGACGAAATTCTGCGATCGCCTGCTCTAGATTGCCTTGGACTTTTAAGGCACTGCCCAGGCCATTGTGGGCGTGAGCGTGGGCTGTGGTTCCCACACCGGGGCGATCGGGTAAACCAAGGGCTTGGCGGTAACGGGCGATCGCCTCACTAGCATTTCCCTGTTCTAATAATAAATCCCCTAAACTCGCATAGGCCCAAGTAGATTGGGGTTCTAAATTAAGGGCTTGTTGAATCATGCTTTGGGCTTGTTCTAAATCCCCCGCCCGTTGATACCAGATACTAAGCCAAATATAGGCATCGGTGAAGCTGGGATCATAAACAATGGCCTGACGGAGTTGCTCAATGGCTTCGTTATAGTTGCCTTCCTGCCCTAAATCAATGCCTAAACTGTAGTAAGCGGGGGCATAGGTGGGATCAAGTTCTAGGGTGCGTTGATAGGCTTGGATGGATTCTGTATAACGCCCCATGAGACTTAAGACAACGCCGAGATTGTAGTGGGACCAATGGTATTCGGGGTTTAATTCTAGGGCTTTTT
Organism: Spirulina subsalsa PCC 9445; assembly: GCF_000314005.1. Taxonomy (NCBI): domain Bacteria; kingdom Bacillati; phylum Cyanobacteriota; class Cyanophyceae; order Spirulinales; family Spirulinaceae; genus Spirulina; species Spirulina subsalsa. The sequence goes on along the minus strand of NZ_JH980292.1, from coordinate 5,107,559 downwards.
GGTAGGCGGCGATCGCGTCTTCATATTGCCCCAAGTCGGTATAAGCCAAGCCCAGACTATTATAGGCGGGGTAATAATTGGGGTCTAAATTGAGGGCTTGTCGGTAGGCTGCAATGGCCGCCTCCCATTGTTCCATCTCGACTAAAACCATGCCCAAATTGCGATAATAGATGGGATTGGGTTCAATGCGCAACGCTTCCCGATAGGCTCTCATTGCCCCTTCTAAGTCCCCTTGTTCGGCTAAAGCAATGCCTAAGCCATTGTGGGTGACACCATTGGGGGGGGTGTCTAGTTGGAGGGCTTGGCGAAAGGCCGCGATCGCCTCCTCCCTGCGTCCCTGTTCCCCCAGAATCACCCCCAAATTACTATAGGCTAGGGGATCATCGGGGGCTACTTGAATGGCTTGTTGATAGACAGCAATAGCTCCCTCTAAATCTCCTTGATCACTTAGAGCATTGCCCAAATTGTTGTAACTGTAGACATATTCAGGATCCAGACGAATGGCTTCTTGATAAGCCGCGATCGCCTCGTCTAACTCTCCTTGCTCATAGAAGGCATTCCCCAGATTATAGTAACGAATGGCCGTCGGTTCGAGTTCAATGGCGCGTTGATAGGCGGCAATGGCTTCCTCTAGCTTCCCTTGGGCTTGTAGGGTATTGCCCAGATTATTATAAGCCGCCCCATTTTCGGGATCAATGCGCAACAACCTGCGCCAAATCGACTCCGCCCCATTATAATCTCCTGCGTCCTGAGCCGCATTTCCTTGTTCAAACAACTGCTCAATTCTTTGAGCATCCACCCTTTGAGCGAGAACGCTCCCCGGAAGGGTGGCTAACGAAAAACCGAGAAGGAGAGAAAGACAATAACGGTACATAGCATTTTAGATGGGCTTGCCAGTCACGAGATGGAAAATCTCAGTCTATTGTCGCTAAATTTGGACGAAATGGGTAGGTTATCCTGTAGTGAACTGGGCTAAAAAAAGAAAAAGCCTTGGCTGAAACCAGCCAAGGGAAACCAATCAGGGTGCATCTAATGTGTTGTTACAGCAGGTTCTCCTAAGATTCCGGACATTTTTAGAAAAAGCGCAAAAATCGGGAGAACTGGCGGTAAAAAGAGCAATAAAAACCTTGGCTGGTATCCAGCCAAGGTCAACCAATCAGGGTGCATCTACTCTTTTTTCTACTACGGTGAGGGTCTATGGTGTTCCGGACAAATTTTCCATCTATTTCGTTATTTTGTTTGAGGATGTCATCAGGACGTTCTACCTCTTGGCTCAAAAACGATACCCTGCTCCCACCTGCATCCGCAAGGGAGAACTGTTGGGGGTGGGATTACTTAACCGGAATCGGGCATTGCCATAAATGACAAAATCCCCCATAACGGCCGTTTCTACCCCGGCGGTAATGACGGGGGAACTGGTTTCTCCGAGGGGAGTTGCTGTTGATTTTCCTTCCACAAAAGTATAACCGCCCCCAACATAAACGTTGGTATTTTCGGCCACCGGAAAATCATAGGAAACAGACGGTTCAACAACGCGGGTTTGACTGCCTAAAAATGCCGCCCCTCGGACGGATAAATTACTATGGGGGACATCATAACGGCCATTAAAAGAAGTCCCGACGGGGGAAGAGGAAGCGGAAGATTTAGGCGGAGTGGATAAGTTAATTCCTGTTAAGGTGCTGAGGGTATCAATGGTAATTCCCCCAAACTGTTGACGGATTAAGTCCTCCACTAAACCTGATGAATTATTCCCCATACCAAACCCCATATAATTCCCTGACATCCCCGTTTGTGCTTGGGCGGCCGGGTTAAATAGGAATAACGGTGCGATCGCCCCTAAAGAACAAATAACAGGCCAAAACCGAATCCGAGCGCAATATTTCATGACGGTTTACCCATCTAAACTCTGTATGTTCACTGAGGACACCCTTCTCCGGGAAAAGTTTCCTCTCCCCTCTTTTCCCCCGTCATAAAAACGTTTCCGGTTATTTTGTCCGGGAAAATGTACCCCTGATTTGGGAATCTTTCGTGCGTGCTTTGCGGGATAACGCCTCTGTTACCTTAACGGGTAATAGTGCTATCGTCCCATTGTCCGGGAAAAACCGGAAAAATGTAGCGTAAATGTATCAGGCAGGATTTAATAGGACAATTGTAGGGAAAAATGTAACCCTTGTTCTTGCCATGTCCCAACGGAAGAGGAAGCATTCAACACCGGCACCCCCCAATCTAAGCGCGCTTGAAATGAGTCGCCGATTTGCCAGATCATCCCGGTTCCCAGTCCGGCCAAGGTGTTCACCGACTCGGCCCCCTGTCTCCAAGTTCGGCCATAGTCCAAAAAGGGGGTTAGGTAAAGAGTTCCCCTGTCTTCTGGGAGACGGGCTAGGGGAAACTGTAGTTCTAACGTGCTATAAAACCCGTGATCCCCAAGGCTCAAGTCTTGACGGTATCCTCGCACCGTGTTTCGACCTCCCACACTTAACTGTTGTACCCCAAGGAGGGGACGATCCGCCCATTGGTAGGTTCCCCGTAGGATTAGGGTAGTATCGGGGGTTAGACGATGAACCCATTGTAATCGACCAAGCCAAGTGAAAAACCGACCATCGGGGGGGGTATTATTGCGAGTGGGGTCTAAAAGATTGACTCCCCAGTTAAATTGGGAACGGAGGGCGATCGCACTTTTTTCTGAACGTCTCAACCAAGTTTGACTAAAACCCAACACAGAAACACGAGTCACCCCCCGACTATCGGCCCCCACACTGAGGGGGAAAGGAATATCCTGTAAAAACGTCTCATTGACCTGATGGGATAGACTAAATCCTAGGGTAAACTCTTCTCGGAGCGATCGCACCACAGGCTGATTCACCGTCAATTCCCAATAACGAGAACGAGAACTAATCTGTAAAATCTCAAACACCGGGTCAATAATCCGACTATTCGTGAGATTGTAACGCAATCCCAGCGTCCCCTCCTGAGCATTCAACGGCAGCGCATAACTTACCTCCCACCCCTCACTCCCCTCACTCCTGCGATAACTCCCCCCCAAACGATCTCCCCATCCCCCAACATTCCCCCAACTGATCATTCCATACCCTTCCACCGTTCCCACCGTCGGCACCCGATCATTTGTCACCCCCACTTGCACCTGCCACGGGGATGCCTCTTGTACTGTCACATCTAGCACATTTTCCCCCGGATTTTCCCCCTCAATCAAGTTGGCAGAGATTCCCGCAATCAAAGGATTTTGTTGCAACAGTTGAATCTCCTCCTCCAAACTGGGCAGATGTAAAGGAACCCTCTGGGCATTCGGTAAACGTCGGCGGATATACTGTTCTGGGAGACGATTTAACCCCTGCATCTCAATCTCTGCAATCCGTCCCTCCACCACCTGAATAATCACCACCCCCCCTTGAATGGTTTGTAGGGGTAGATAGGCCCCAGAGGTTAAATACTGATGCTCTAAATACAATTGTTCCACCGCAGAACGGGCAGCCACTAGCTGATCAAATGTCACCCCTTCCCCCGTAAAAGGCGCTGTAATGGCCTGTAACTGTTCCTCACTAAACACGGTACTCCCTCGCACCTCATACCGCGTTACCGTTATCCTATCGGGGGGAAGCGTCTCCCTCAGAGGAGTGGGGGGAGAGGGGGGAGTGAGCAATTCTTCCGGGGGAGGGAGAGGAGAGGGGGGATCTGGAGGGGGGAAATTTGGGTTAGGATTGGGTAGATTTTGAGCCGCAAGGGGGTTTAAAAATAGGGGATTTAAGATCCCGCCCCAACTGAGGAGAATTAAGGCTGGAATGCCGCAAAATTGAGCAATTTTTCTCATATTTTGGTGGTAGATGGGTTGAGCTAGGTTCGGTGACATCATTTTACTTAAATTTGTAGGTTGGGTGAAATGAAATGTAACCCAACCTTCCCAATACTGGCGGTAATTTATTTGTTGGGTTGCGCTTTTCCTGTGCCTAACCTAGGAATTAAGACAAATAACCTTATTTTTGGAGTTCAAACTATAATATGTTTAAAAATGCGCTGGTTGTATCAAGTGGGTTTGTCCTCGGTTTGCTCAATTTTAATGCTTCCCTACAAGCTCAAATTGCTGAAGATACAACCCTACCTAATAATACGGTTGTGAATCATGCAGGATTTACTTGGACAATTACCCAAGGAACAACGATAGGGAATAACCTATTCCACAGTTTTCAAGCATTTTCTGTTCCCCTTTTCAATACTGCCCAATTTCAGCATAATCCGGCTATTAATAACGTCATTGCCCGAGTAACGGGAGGATTGCCGTCAGAGATTAATGGTTTTATTCAAGCTGCACCCACTAACCCTAATTTTAACTTATTTTTGCTCAATCCCAACGGTATTATTTTTGGAGCTAATGCTAGTTTAAATTTTAACGGTTCGTTTACGGCAGCTACGGGAACAGGGATAGTTTTTAGTGATGGGATTGTTTTTCCCGCAACAGGCGATAATCCTCCTTTAACGATGAGTGTTCCTGTAGGAATCCAACGGGGGACTAATCCCGGTTCAATTCAACTGCAAGGGGCAAATTTAATCCCAAGTCCGGGCAATAACTTGTCTTTCGTGGGTGGAGATATTATCCTTTCCGATACGTTGAATTTTGGTATTCCTCAGTCTTCTAATATTTCTGTAGAGCGGGGAAATGTAACCTTAGATGGTCGCAATATTATTTTAACTGGGGGTTCTACTGTCGGTGTTCCTCCTACGTTTGATCAACCGGGGGGAAGGTTAACGGTCAGGGCTTCTGAATCGGTGCAAATTTCGGGAAATTCGCCATTATCTACGAATATTAGGAGTGGGTTTTATGCTCAAAATTTAGGGGGAATTGCCGATGGGGGGAATATCAATATTTCAACCCCGCTTTTAGTCCTAGAAAATGGGGGAGTGATTTTAACTTCTACAGTGGGAGCAGGTAATGCAGGAAATACGGTTATTAATGCAGGAAATGTCGTTTTAAGGGGTGTTGTGGGAGATCGCCCGAGTGGGATTTATTCAGAATCAGGGTTAGGTGCAACGGGAAACGCGGGGAATATTACGGTGAATGGGGGGAATCTTTTGGTGGAAAATGGGGCTAGAATTTCCACGTCAACGGATGTTAATAGTTTGGGAAAAGCTGGAACAATTAATCTCAATGGGAATTTAGTTGAAGTTCGAGGATCTCAGAATGGAGTTCCTAGTTTAATTACAAGCCAAACTTTGGGCAATTCAGACGCAGGAAATTTAAATGTTGTCGCCCATCAAATGCGAATTTTAGAGGGGGGGCAAGTTTTAGCGAAAAGTGAACAACAGGGCAAGGCGGGCAATATTGATTTAAGGGTGGGGGTTCTGGAATTAAATCAAAATGCCCTACTTTCGGTTGAAACAGATATAGCACAAGGGGGCAATCTTATCATCAGAAATTCACAATTATTAACCCTTGCTAATAATAGTAAAATTTCGGCTTCTACTCAAAGGGGACAAGGGGGAAATATTGAAGTTTTAAACGGGAATCGGATTAATTTAGGGGGCAATAGTGAAATTATTGCCCAGTCTATAGGGATTGGTCGCGCTGGAGATGTGACGCTACAGGGGCAGGTTTTAAATATTACGAATAAGGCTCAAGTTAGTGTGAGTAATACCGGAACCGGGAACGCGGGGAACTTAGGGATTAGTGCCAGTGAGATTAACTTAAATCAAGGGAAATTAAGCGCAGAAACCAGACAGGGCGCGGGGGGGAATGTAGTATTGGGAAATGTGCGATCGCTTTTTCTAGAAAATCAAAGCCAAATCAGCACCAGCACCGTTAACGGACAGGGGGGAAATATTGGCATTCGTGCCGCCGAACAGATAAGTTTAGGGGGAAATAGCCTCATCTCCAGTAACGCCACCGGAACCGGGAATGCGGGCAATATAGACCTATTCACCCCACAATTGAACCTACAGAGGAACGCTCAAGTTGGTGTGAGTAATACTGGAACCGGAAACGCCGGGAACTTAGGGATTAGTGCCAACAACCTCAACCTAACCAACAGCACCCTTAAAGCCGAAACCATCCGAGGCAGTGGCGGCAACATCACCCTGCAAAACCTGCAAAACCTCAACCTCAACAACAGCCAAATCTCCGCCTCCACCGTTGACGGACAAAGCGGCAACATCACCGCCACCCCCCGCCAACAAACCACCCTCGACAAAAACAGCCGCATCCTCGCCCAAGCCACAGGCACAGGCAACGCCGGAAACATCCAACTGCAAACCGGAACCCTAACCATCCAAAACAACTCCGAAATCTCCATCAGAACCGACGGAATAGGCAACTCCGGCAACCTAGACATTCAAGCCCGTTCCATCCTCCTCAACAATCAAGGCAAACTCAACGCCAGCACCGCCGCAGGCAACGGCGGCAACATCAACCTCACCGTCGCCGAATCCATCATCCTCCGCTTCAACAGCGACATCACCGCCGAAGCCGGAGGATTCGGTACAGGCGGTAACATTACCTTCGACGTTGGCGGCTTCATCCTCGCCTTCCTCTCCGAAAACAGCGATATCGTCGCCAGCGCCTTCCAAGGACGGGGCGGCAACATTACCGGACGCGCCCGGGGCATCTTCGGCTTCCGGCAATTCCAAGGCCGTCGCACCCCCGAAAGTGACTTTACCGCCACCTCCGAACTCGGCATAGACGGCATCGTTAACATCGACATCCTCGACAAACTCAGCCTCGACAACCTACCCCGGGAATTCATCACCGCCGAACTCGCCACCGGATGCGCCGCCCTCGAATCCGAAAACCCCGTTTCCCTCTATAACATCGGTTCCGGTGGCTTCCCCAACTTCCCCACCGCCCCCCTCAGCAACACCAACATCTGGCAAGACCTCAACCTCCCCCATCCCCCCCTCATCGAAGCCCAAACTTGGCGCACCAACGCCCAGGGGGACATTGAATTAGTCGCCGAAATCGCCCCCGGTCATCTCCTCGTCCCCTGCCGCCCAGAACCGTAGGTTGGGTGAAGCGCCAGCAACCCAACACCCCCCTATCCGTAGGTTGGGTGAAGCGCCAGCGCAACCCAACACCCCCCCGCTTAAAATGTAGAAACCCCGTTTCTGATTTCTGCTACTCTCACAACCTATCCCCAAAAGCAACTTAACGTGAGAATCCCCGTGCTTTTAGGTCGGGGATTCTCCATTCTGCGCTATCTTAACCCCCTCACCCCCCCCAACGTAAACTTATGTAACAATCTTGGCCACCCTGCATCAAAACCCGCCCCACCTCCAGAGAACTAGATGAAGACAACAAAAGTCAGTCCGTCTTCGCTGGTTGTGGTCTAGTGTGCCACACCAACCCGGAGCCAAAATAACACTGGAATGTTCGTCTATTCCTTATAAGTTGTGGTCTAGTTTGCCACAACTTATTCCTGTTCTATTCAACCCAAAAGGAAAAATGCTCATGCAAAGAATTCCGAATCAGGTGTTTTGGTGTCTTGTTGTCTTCTCCTTAGTCATGACGGGTTGTGGTCGTGGCGGTGGAAGTGGAAACAGTAGTAACACGAGTAATATCAATGATGCAGAGGGGGGAAACTCCTCCACACCATCAACCAACACAGTAGAAGTCAACCATCAGGATTCTTGTGTCAATATTGCTCAAAAAGAGTTATTCCAGAGATTGCTCGATTTAACCAATACCGAGCGACAAAAACAAGGGCTGAATAATCTAACCTTAGTGTTAGAACTCACCCAAGCCGCTCAAAACCATGCCGAAGATATGGCTCAAAATAACTACTTCAGTCATACAGGATTGAACGGTTCATCCGTTGGAGATCGAGCCAGAGCCGTAGGTTATAATTGGAATTATGTCGGCGAAAATATTGCTCGTGGACACCGGAGTGCTACATCAGTCATGGAAGGCTGGATGAATAGTCAAGGACACCGAGAAAATATTCTCAACCCCAACTACACAGAAATTGGTTTTGGGGTTTCTAGCGATCGCAATTCAGAAGAAAATTATTGGGTTCAAGTTTTTGGTAAACCCGATAATCCAGCGACACAAGGGGGAACTCCCTTAAATTCCAGCACCGCTTTTGACCAAGCGTCTGCTTGCATCTTCACATCAAATTCCAATCAATCCGTTTTAGGGGTTCAATTAACTCAAGATAGTTCAACCAATCCATCAAAACCAGTCCCTGAACCCAGTACCATTATGGGATTAATTATGCTCAGTGCCAGTGGTGTTTTGTTGACCGTCTCTCGTCAGCAATAACCCTTATCTAGCCGTCCTAAACTAAACACCATTTTAGCCATTTGTCGGTTAGTTAAAGCACCAGCGCAACCCGACCCCCCAGCTAAAACAGGGTGCAATCTACATTATTTCTTATTATTCCTCATTCCTCTGCTCCCTTTAAAAATCATGATTAATCTCAAAAATACCGTCGCTCAACTATTACTGATAATTTGTGGTTTATCGAGTTCCGTTTTTCCCAGTTATGCTAGCTCCTTCATTGCCGATTCAGAAAAAGACTTTTCCCTTGAAACCAGTCTTTATGGATGGCAGTATGGATATTACAACAGCAATGGTTTTCAACTAAACTCTAATCCACAATGGGGAACTTTTAGCTCTTCTGGAGGAATTATCAACGGCGGCAATAATCCAGAATGGATTGCCCGCCGTTGGGTTAGTAACTTCAACGGAATTATCTCCCTATCTGCCTTAATGCCTTCCACAGATAGTAATAATTCCGATGTTACCTTTGCCCAAAAAATTATCGTTGATAATCAAGTTTTACTATCTCAAGATAGTTCCTCTCAAAACGGACATAGTATCTATAATTTGGATAATATTGCGGTTAACATTGGCTCTCAGGTTGATTTTATTTTCGCTCCTTCTAACAACTGGAGTGGGCAATTTAATTTAATGGCAAAAATACAAGCCTCTTCAGGGTTGATATTTTTGGATCAATATCCCGGCATTCAGGGAGGTCATGTAGCACTTCTTTTTAACGGTAACGTCTATCACGCTCATTCCCAGTATGGTGTAATAGTTCAACCCTTTAACACATTCATCCAAGACCATAATCTATCTCCTTTTGACCATCAATTTAAACAACTCCCTCCCTTTATCTCACAAACGATGGCCAGTTATATTGAATCACAAGTAGGAAAACCTTACTTAATTCCATCTACCACGAATTTAACTCCTCTTGCCCAAAAAGGATGGTTTGGTGAGTTTACTAATGTAGGTCTAATTGAGCGAGCAGCAGAAGAAGCTCGTGTTAACAATAGGCAAGGATTTATTCCTACACATTTGGAGCAAGATTATCGAGTTGGAATCTCATGCCTTAGTCTTCATTGTACACGATTAAATTATGATATGTTACAGTATAGAATTTGGGATTTTCTACATCACGGAATGCCCTCTATTCCCCAAAGTCTTGAACATCAAAACAACACCCAATTTGATTATCTTCAAACACAGGGATTTAAGGAGCTTGAAAAAACAACAGAAGAGACTTATGAATATATTACTTCTATTATAAAAGACCCCAATAATCTTAGCTTAGATATACCTTATTGGGCTTTCTTTCTTTATGATGAAAATTTAACTCTAACCCAATATTTTAAACCTCAACAGTTTGCCACATTAATTAATCCGTTTCAACGATCAAGTTGGTTACAAGGTTCTTTTGACTCCGTAGATTTTATCTTAACCGATCCTCTTGGTCGCCAAATGGGTTACAGTCAAGAATTCGGATTCTTTAACGAGATTCCCAATGTTCTTTATACGGGGGAAAACCTAGTAGGACTACCCGATGCAATGGGACAAATAGCTCCCCTTTTAAAACCTCAGTCATCTCAACCTGCAACCGAAGAAAAAACTTGTAATGTAACCCCTGTATCTCAACCCATTAGTTATTCAGAGAATCAAAATAACAGTGAATCTACTAACTTTGTTTCCAGTATTTTCCAGTTTTTTATTATGGATCGATTACCCGGTCAATATCAAATTAAGCAAATCGGAAACAGTCGTCAAGGATCATCAACAATTGAAGATGGAAGTCAGACCATTCGGACAGAACTAGACCTTTGTCAAACCTCAACAACTGTTATGGAGAATTTACGACCAGAAACTCAGTCACAATCAGTCCCTGAACCCTCTATTATCTTAGGATTACTAATCACCGGAACATGGGGATTACTTGCAACCTCCCCCAAAGTAGATTAAACCATAACCCCCAGAAAAGCCTCACCGTCAGAATCCCCCGCATCAAAGCACGGGGATTCTCCATTCCACGCCATCTTAACTCCCTCATCCCAAGGCACACCAACCCCGCCAGATGTAAACTTATGTAACAATCTTGGCCACCCTGCATCAAAACCCGCCCCACCTCCAGAGAACTAAATGAAGACGAACACAGTAAGTCAGTCTTCACTGACTCAGTTCGTCAGGTTCCCCTAAGTTGTGGCCTAGTCTGTCGCAACTCCTCTGTTGATTTTGCGGAGTGATGATTTAGTCTGTTCCCATTTACTGGATTTTGACTAAATATCACTCTAACTTTCTCGTGTTTAATTATTAGCAAGTCTCCGTATTTTTACACCAACTTGATAAAGAGTTTATTCAATTTTTTATTAAACCCTAAAAAACTTCATCAACTCTTTAAATAAACTCGGTAATATTACAGGAGACAGATACTATGGACTGATTTAGAATTAACTCCAGCTAAATAAAAATCTAAGCTGTTGCACGCACTAACTAAATAATAGGTTGTCAGATGTCTCCTTCAACCCAAATCCCTCTAAATGTTTCTATCGAGTGGAATTCGCACCACTGACCAATTTTTCATAAGTAATACATCACTGAAAACAACTAGCTTCTATGATTGACCTATGCGACACCTTAATAAAACCCTCCTCACCTTAGCCAGCCTAACGTTAGGAGTCTTTAGTGGAGTCTCTCCCACCCTAGGGATGACCCTATTTCAAGGAACCCTCAACAGCACCGAACAAAGTTTAATCTGGCAAAGTCCCTTTACAGGCTATATTGACCTTTCCACAACGTTGGGGACAGTAGATCAATTGACCTTTCAAATCTTGCTTGATGGAAAGGATATCCTTGGTAATTTAGACATTCAGAATACGAATCAAACCAACGGACAAGCCAGTGGAGAAACTAGCTGGGACAGTTATTTAAAAGTTAAACAGGGGTCTATTATCGAATTTCTGGTAACACCCAAAGACCCCAGCCAGAACTACACTTTTAATGTAGACACTAAGATTTCTACCGAGGCGGGCTTAGTTTTTCTTAGCACCGGGACTAACTCATCATTTGATCATGTAGGATTCTTTGACGGGACGAATATTTATGAGTCAAGTCCAGCTTATACTCAGCCCTGCTATTGGGATATTTTTGCACAAGATTGTATAGCCGTTAATTCTCAAAGTGGAGTGCAATCTACTCACACCTTGGGGACATTCCTCCATCTTTCATCTGACCCGAATAGTTCCCCTGTTCAAAATCGAGAAATTGTGCGTTTTTCCGATATTCCTTATGTCAGCGAAAATCAAGTAGAATTGATGCTGGCTTATATTCAAAGTCAGGAAAATCGCCCTTATGTTTCCTCAGATGTTAATGTTACCCCTGTGCGACAAAAGGGCTATGATTTTCGGCGAGTATTTAGCGGCATCGGTTTGATTGAACGGGCGGCTGAACAAGCGGGAATCTTTAATGGTCAGGGTTTTATTTTCAACCATCTCGAATTAATCCATGTTAATGGTAGCCAGCCAGCTTCTCAAGTCCCTTGGGAATGTCTAAGTGTTTTTCCGACGACGATTGAATGTCGGTCTGATTATGAGTTGAGAAATCCGCTACAGATACCAACGCTTTCCTCCGGTTTTCTGCACTATCTCCTGAACCATTATTTCTCGAACAATTCGGACACTTTACAGGGGTTATTCCAGAATGTTGAGTTTCTACTCACAGACCCTTTAGGGCGACGTTTGGGCTATACTGAAGAGTTTGGCTTGTTTGAGGAAATTCCCAATGCGTTTTATGACAGGGGTGAGGGGAAACAACACTTTTTTATTCCTGAACGTTTAGAGGGTCAATATGTTATTGACTTTTTCGGTTTATGTAATGCGGATGCTTTGGCCATTCTTGGGGATGCGAGCAATGGTAGTTTAATTTCTGGGTGTCAGGAAACACCAAAGGAGCGTATTGACTACTGGGACAAAATAGTAAGGGGGCCTTCTGAAGATAATTCTAATAAAGCTTCTACTCCTGAACCTTCTAGTCTGTTGAGTTTATTGGTTTTAGGGGCTGTTTTTATGGGGACTGGTCAGCAGTTTTTTCAACGGCATAATGAACGAAAATTTTGACGGGTTCGCTGTTGATGGTGCGTCGGGTTTATGTCAGTTTTAATGGTTTTAAATTGGCTCGGTCTGACGCATTCTATGAGAGATTTTGATGTGAGAATTGTTGGGTTGTGCTTTTCCTGTGCCTAACCGACAAGACAACAAGGCTAAAGTTTTTGGAGGTTTTATGGTGTTCTCTTGGTTTAAAAAGTCTTCCTCGACCCCGGACGAAACTCCCCTGTTTCAAGCATTTATTCTTGAGCCAATTTTAACGCCGTCGGGATTAATTGATGTGGGAGAGGATGGCATTGAACTTGACCCGGAAATGGCTCTAGAAACGCTGGAAGTGTTCGAGGCGGCGGTTGAGATTACTGACCCCCTAGAGGTGGATTTAAATGACCTGGAAGTTTTGCCCTTCATGGAAACCTTTGACCAGTCAGAAGGGGTTGAATTTACCTCTGGGGTGTTTACGGTGGGTGAGACGGGAGAAGTGACCATTGATTTTGTGTTTGATGGGGGGAAATATCAAGGAGAATTAGCCATTTTTAGCCTAGAGGGAATGGAGGAATTTGAACCGGGGTCAGTGGACTTTATTCGGGAAGCCGTGGCTCGTTCATTAAGTGATTCTGAAATGGGTTATGTGGTTATTTCTGACCGTTTGGAAGGGGCAAGATTTAGTGGAGAATTGGGAGAACCGGATTGGAATACCGGGGAATATCTAGGAGAAAAAACCTTTCAAATGCGACCGGGGGACACTTTTGGGGTGATGTTAGTACCGAATGGAACGGTGCAACGATTGGCCGCTAATCCTAGTGCAGGGGGGTCACTCCGTCCTCTATTTTCTTTAGCAACCGCCAATCCCGATGATGGTTTAAACTTGGGTCAGATTGCGGATGTGACGGGGGAGGGGATGACGTTTGCTTGGGAAGATGCCCGAGTGGATGGGAAGACGGATTTTGATTACAATGACATTATTTTTCGGGTGAATGGTGCAAGGGGGGAAGCAATTCATATTGAGGAAGTGATCAATCCTGCGCTGGATTGGCGTGAGACAGAGTTGGGCAGGGCTTTGATTGAATATGTGACGTTTGATGAGCCGGAAATTTCCATTGTTGAAGGACTACCTGACCCCGTAAGATATTCCCTAGAACGAGCGGTTAATCCTGATAGTTATAGTCCAGAAACATTAGTCCAGAATCATCAGTGGGTGGTGGGAGTAACCAGTCAACAATTACTGCCCAATTTATTAACGTTAGTGGAGGCGGAAAGTTTAGGGACAACTCGGCATATTCCCAATACTTATGTCTGGCAGTTTGGGGAGGGGGTGACATCGGGTGAGGTGTTGCGTCAGTTAGATGGTTTGAAGGGGTTAGAGTTTGCCTATCCTTTAGTCCCTCGGGAGTTAGAATTACGAGGTTTGTTACCTGATGATACTCTGCTATGGCATTTACATAATCCGGGTGGAGAAAGTGTGAATATTAATGGGGCTTGGGCGCAGGGAGTAACGGGAACAGGGGTGACAATTGCCATTGTTGATGATGGGGTAGCTTTTAATCATCCGGCTTTAAGTCATAATTATCGGGTGGATTTAAGTCGTAATTTTACCGATTCTCAAGGTTTTGGGATTTATGGCAATGATGCGAGTCCGGGTTTTTGGCAAGCTCATGGGACTGAGATGGCGGGAATTATTGGGGGGAATGGATATGATGATGGTTTGGGAGATTATAAAGGAGCGGCACCCGATGCTTCTCTGGTGGGATTACGTTTGGATCCTGACTCAAGCAACCCTACAGATTTAGTAAAAGCGGATACTCTGTCTTATTTAAATCACAATATTGATATTTATAACAATAGTTGGGGACCGTTGGATAATGGCTCAACATTAGGCGCGCCAGATCCTCTAACTCAGATGGTTTTATATAACGGAATTAACCAAGGACGGAATGGACTGGGGAGTATTTTTGTCTGGGCTGGTGGCAATGGAGGGCAGCAGGATGATGGGGTGAATTTTGATGGCTATGCAAATTCTCGTTATGTGATTCCGGTGGCAGCGATTACCCGTGAGGGTGTGCAAGCGGTTTATAGTGAGTCGGGCGCACCTCTGTTGATTTCCGCTTATTCGAGTGGTGATGGTCACAATATTATCACAACGGATCTTGCTGACTATGTAGACACTGGGGGGACTTCGGCGGCGGCGGCGTTGACTTCTGGGGTGGTGGGGTTGATTTTGGAGGCGCATCCGAGTTTAACCTGGCGGGATGTGCAGCATATTCTGGTGGAAAGTGCGCGGAAAAATGATCCAGAGGATGAAGGTTGGACGGTGAATGGTGGGGGATTTGAACATAATTATAAGTATGGGTTTGGGGCATTGGATGCGGCGAGGGCGGTTGAGTTAGCGAAGGAGTGGAGGGAAACGGGGAAATTAGTGGGGCGGGAATGGATGGTTACGTCGGGAGTGATTCCGGTGGGTGAACAGATTCCCGAAAATGGTGATTCTGTGACTTCAACTGTAGAGATTAGGGAAAATATAACCCTAGAAAAAGTTGAGGTGATGTTTGATGCGACTCATAGCAATCGAGGGGATTTAAAAGTGGTGTTAACGTCTCCGAGTGGTACAGAGTCGATTCTGGCGCAACCTCGTTTAAAGGATACGGGGAATAATTTTGATAAGTGGATATTTACATCGGCGCGTCATTGGGGAGAGTCGTCTGTTGGGGATTGGACGCTGCAAGTGTTTGATGAGAATAATAATGAGATAACAGGGGAATTAAAACAGTGGAAATTGAATCTGTACGGTTATAAACCAACGATTTCTATTGTCGCTACGAATCCGGATGCGAAGGAGGGGGAACATTCAGGGGAGTTTACGATTACGCGCACGGGTAACACCCAAGAAGCGTTAACAGTGTATTACACGATAGAAGGGCGGAATAGCATATCTCGTCCTGCGGCAACTCCTAATGTGGATTACTTCCTAACCACAGAAAACCCGGATGATAATGGCAATTTAATTCAGTCCATTGACCGTGCAACAGGCAATTTAGCGCAGGGGAGTGTGATTATTCCAGCAGGAGAATCCGAAGTAAAAATTACAGTGCAACCCGTTGATGATGATTTATCCGAGTATCGTGAAATGGTGTACTTACACCTTGCAGAAGATCAACAGGAAGATGGAACGGAGAAAAAAGATGAAGATAAACACTATGAAGTGGGAACAAACGACATAGCTGCGGTGACAATTTGGGATAATAATGTGCCGTTAGTCTGGCTTTTAAGTCATTGGTCTTCTAAATATCAAGACAAGGGAGGTGTAGCCACTGAAGGGTCACATAATGCAATGTTTAAATTACGCCGAATGGGTGATTTAGATCAAGAGTTAACGGTTAATTATTCGATTACAACAGAGGTGACAGAACAGGCCTTTAATGATATATTTGCTCCAGTTTATCCCGGAGTTAGCTATGATCAATTTTTGACGGAAATCTTCCATCCTGCTCAACTGGATGATTTCACGATTAACCCAAGAAATACACGGGATGTATTTACCCCTAATCCCGACCCCAATAGTATGATTTTAGGGACAGGAACAGTTACCTTTGCGGCGGGTCAATGGGAATCGCCATGGATCGATTTTTCCCCTATTAATGATGACGAAGTAGAACCCACAGAAAAAGTTATTATCCAGATTGAACCTAGCAATTTACAAGGAGATGATTCGGACGTTTCTTATATCGTTCATCCATCCTATAATCGTCGGCAACCAAACTATATTCCGATAGAAATTTTAGATAATGATTCTCAACCTGTGATCGAAATGGCCGTCACTCAACGGGCTTCTGAAGATGGCACAGTGGGACAAGTCACGTTTACCCGCAAGGGATTCCTAGAGGGGGATTTAGAAATTCACTATTGGGATAATGGGTGGTGGTTGAAAGCACTGCCGGGAATTGATTATGAAGTGCCAGAAGGAGGTTATATTACAGACGCTCACGGCCGCCCTGTGGTAAATGGAGAATTTAATCAAAATAACCGCTTGCAGGGCAGTATTATTATTCCCGATGGAGAAGAATCGGTGACATTGGAAATTGTGCCGATTAATAATGGGTTGCGCGATCCAAACAATAAACGAGTTCGGATTGTGTTGCGAGAAGATGATGCCTATTCTATTGGGTCACGATTCTCGGTTGAACTCTGGATTGATGATATTAATAAAACCGAGGTGCAATGGGTTCAGCAATTGGGGACAAACGCTTTTGATCTAGCAACGGGAGTTGCTGTGGATGGGGCGGGTTATGTTTATTTGACTGGACGGACGGCCGGGGCTTTAGGAGACAAGGACTCCGACTCTCCGGCTATCCAATTGGGTGATGGTTTTGTGGCGAAATATGACCCCAATGGGGAGTTAACTTGGGTGAAACAATGGGGGAATGATGGATTTACTGAACCGAACAGTATTGTAGTGAATCCTCACACGGGAGATGTGTATATTTCAGGCTGGACTGATGGGGAAGATAGTATGAACGGCAGTCGGGCTTCTTTTATTACCAAATATAATGGGTCTGGTGAGGTTCAATGGACGGAGTTTGTGGGGAATAAACGCATCAGTGGTCAGTCCTCGCTGAATTATGACATTGCTAGTGGCAAGATGACCCTAGGGGATGATGGTTTTCTCTATATTACGGGCTACACGACGGGGAATTTAGGGGGAACTGTTGCGGGGACGGCGGATGCTTGGGTGGCTAAATATAGCCCGGATGGGGAACAGGTTTGGTTGCGACAGTTGGGAGCTTCTGTGGGATCGTCCCGGTGGGATGAGGCGACGGGGGTGGCAGTTGATAAGGCGGGAAATGTTTATCTAACAGGACATACTCAAGGGGCGATGAAGGAACAAACTCACTTGGGGGATAAGGATGGCTGGTTGGCGAAGTATGACGGGGAGGGGAATTTCCAATGGGTGAAACAGTTCGGCACGATGGCAACGGATGAGGTGTTGGGGATTTCTGTTTATGATCCCAATTCGGGGGGTGATGATCATGATCCTTCGTTGGTGCGGATTCATCTGGCGGGGTATACACGGGGATGGTTGGGTGAAACGTTAGATCGACAAAAGGTGAATATTTACGATTGGAAAGATCCCGTGGCGGTGTGGGCTGGGGTGCATGGGGATATGTCGGGCTTAGGTGGCACTTATCACGGCCAAGGGGATGCTTGGGTGGCTCAGTTTACGGGGGATGGGGTTTCTGAGTGGAAACGTCTTCTGGGGACGGAGTTGGCGGATCGGGCGACGGGTGTGGCGACGGATGGGGAGGGCAATGTGTATATTACGGGCTATACGGATGGGGCGTTGGGTGAACTGCATGGGGAGGCAGGGGGCCGGGATGGTTTTGTGGCGATGTATAACCGGGATGGGGCTTATCAGTGGGCGGTTCAGTTGGGAACTGTGCGTAATGATGTGTCTCATGCGATCGCCTTGGGAGAAAATGCTGTGTATGTGGCGGGTGTAACGTCTGGTGTGATGCCTGCTGGGGTAAATGATCATACGGAGGATAATGTGCATCATGGGGTGGGTGATGCTTGGGTGGCGAAGTTAGGACAGTCTTATTTGATGTGAATTTAAGGGTTGGGTGGGAAGCTTCCCACCAACTGACTGTTCACTGACAAAACTGCTCGACACAACGGACAAACATTTCCACCCCCATCCCTAACACACTTTCATCAAAATTAAAGCGAGGGTGATGATGGGGATAAGCTAACCCTTTTTCAGGATTGGCCGCCCCCAAGAAAAAGTAACACCCTGGCACCTCTTGCAGGAAAAACGACATATCCTCACCGCCCATGGTCTGACATTCCGGCACTACCCCGGCGGGAGTTTCCACCACACTAAACGCCACAGACCGCACTAGGTCGGCAATCTGGGCATCATTCACCACGGGGGGATAGAGTCGCCAGTAGTCCAAATCATAGGTCGCCCCGTGACTGTGACACACGCCCGCCACAATTTCCTCAATACGTCGGCAGAAAAAGTCGGCTAAGTCGGGGTTAAAATAGCGCACGGTGCCGCTAAAGCGCGCTGAGTCAGCAATCACATTGAGGGCTGTTCCTCCCTCCACAGTTCCCACTGTCACCACGGCGGATTGAATGGGGTCTACATTGCGCGCCACAATGGTCTGGAGGGCATTAATTGCTTGGGCTGTGACTAAAATAGAATCTACGGTTTGATGAGGCATGGCTCCATGTCCTCCCTTGCCGGAAATGGTGCAGCGAAAACATTCTGTTGCTGCCATTAACGGGCCGGTCCGAACTCCCAACTGTCCCATAGGCAAATTGTTCCAGAGATGGAGGCCAATTATAGCGTCTACATCGGGGTTTTTGAGGACTCCGGCTTCTATCATGGGTTTTGCTCCCCCTGGGCCTTCTTCGGCTGGCTGGAAAATGATTTTCACGGTACCCCGAAAGCGATCGCGGTGTTGAGAAAGATAGTAGGCGGTTCCGAGTGCGATCGCCGTATGGCCATCATGACCGCAAGCGTGCATAATCCCATCATGTTGGGACCGATAGGACACCTCGTTTAATTCCTGAATCGGCAACGCATCCATATCCGCCCGAATCCCTAACACCGACCCGGATTCTTCCCCCGATATCAGCGCCACAATCCCCGTCTCGGCGATGCCCGTTTGATGTTCAATTCCCCACTGGGAGAGACAAGCGGAGATAAAAGTGCTAGTAATTTTTTCTTGAAAACCCAACTCTGGCAAACGATGAAACCGTCTGCGCCATTGTACTAACTGGGGTTGTAAATTGCGAATGGCCGGACGAATCTGAGACGGATAAACAAGATGGGGGGCAGTGGAAACCATTGATATTTAACAAAAATGTTGCGGAATTCCCCTTCCTCGCTTGCAGGGAGGGGATGGATAGCAACCCAGCAATATACTGAGCGACAGCGAATCCATGCTAAGATAAATAGATCTTGACCACTAACTCCCAAAGCGAAAACCAAGCTAAAAAGGGCTGTGTTGCAAGAGAAAATTTGGGTCTTAGGAACTAGGACTTCTGCCTGGGGAGGGAAGATAAGACTCGCTATATTTCGGTATAGAAAGCACTTCCCATTGAATCAGGAAGCTCCATCCTCACGCCTAGGCAGGGTGGGGTGGTTCACATCTTCAACCGTCATTAAATCATAACATCTCGTCAACCCAATTTTTGTCACCCAATGTAGTGTTCTGTAGGAAATGTGACATTTAGTGAGTTGGATTAATCCCCGTTCAAGACTGAGAAAAAACCCAAAAATAGAGATCCCTAGGGATCCCCATGCCTCGTCCCATAGCTCCCTGAACCCGTGATTGGTTAGAATAACGAAGGAGCAATAGACCCCAGAATCACAAAGCATGGCGACGACTGAAGTAAAACCCAACCCTGATCTCAACCCGGAAGAGTATCTCGACGAAATCCCCGAGGATCTCGAAATGTCTTTATTCGACCATCTCGAAGAATTGCGGATGCGGATTTTTTATAGTTTAATCGCTGTTGCGATCGCCATGGTAGGCTGTTTCTTTGCCGTGCGTCCCATCGTCAACATCCTAGAAGTTCCCGCCCAAGGCGTGAAATTCCTCCAACTTGCCCCCGGGGAATTCTTCTGGGTATCCTTCAAAGTCGCCGCCTACTGTGGAATCTTACTCGCCAGTCCCTTCATTATTTATCAGGTTGTCCGCTTTGTCCTCCCCGGCCTCACCCGTCGCGAAAGACGTTTACTCGGTCCAGTCGTCCTAGGAGCCAGTGTCCTCTTTTTCGTTGGTCTAGGATTTGCCTATTGGGTCCTAGTCCCCGCCGCCCTTAACTTCTTCATTAACTATGGAGCCGATGTCGTCGAACAAGCTTGGTCTATTGAGCGTTACTTTGATTTTATCCTGCTCTTCATGTTCTGCACCGGCTTAGTCTTTGAAGTCCCCATCTTACAAATCTTATTAAGTCTCCTCGGTATCGTATCCTCCGCCCAAATGACCGCCGGATGGCGTTTCGTCGTCCTCGGTGCCGTCATCCTCGGTGCTGTCTTAACCCCTTCCACCGACCCAGTAACTCAATCCCTCCTCGCCGGAGCCGTCCTGGGCTTATATTTCGGCGGCATTGGCGTAGTCAAGGTAATAGGACGTTGACAGTCCCTACTCTTGCCTAGACGGGGATTCTTCGTTCACTGGCTCGCCAACTTGCTTGGCTGAAGTTGGGGCTGCCAACAACAACTTAACCCTAACCTACAGAGGATAAGGGAATTCTGCCCGACATTGGGTTAAAATCAGAAGGTTGTTCTGGCTGAATCTGGTGTTGTCACGAACCCGCCGTTAAATTGCTGACACAATCTAACGGGGGCTTGAAAAAGTCTAAACGTGACCAGACTAGGTTTTTCAAGAACTACGTTATCTGGGTCAAGACACCTCGGAATGGGTGCCAGTTCGCGGCTCTGTCGTCTAACTTTAAACATCTCTAAGGGCTTAAGAACGTGAGTTAGACCCAACAAGCTCAGATAACTTTGTCAAGGCAAACCTTACCCAAGAAATTGGAGTTATCTCTATGGCATTTTTCCGTCAATATGTAGCCCCTTTCATCGTGGTTTTAATCTTTTTGGTGGCTTTAGTGGCAGTGAGTGCGCGGATTTTCCTGCCTTCTGATTTGGCGGCGCCTGCTCCAGTGGAGGCGTTTGAGGCGGATCAAGCCCGGATTACACCGATAACACCTTGGGGAGGGGTGAGTGCAGCGCCTCGGGTCTAGGAGGGGGCTGTGAGTTTGCCTGTAGGGTATGGTTGGGCTAAAGCTTCCTCTGAGGAGCGGTCGGTTTTATTGGAGTTTGTCTCCTTAACCTATCAGGAATTATGTCCGGATGGCTTTGCTGAGGGTTTGGGATGGCAAATGATTGATCAGTATTGTTCCGAACAAACGCCGCGCTGGTGGGTGGTGCCAGAAGACGAGTTAGCCTTTAATCCGGTAGCAGGATTATGGTTAGGGAATGCCTTAGATCCGATAGAAGGCGATCGCTTTGCCCAGATTTTCCTGCTCTATGTCCGACCCGAACACCGTCAGAAAGGCCTGGGAAGTGCCTTGATGCAAGAAGCACAAGCTTGGGCAATGGCAAGAGGCGATCGCCAAATAGGCTTACAAGTGTTCGCCAACAATCAAACCGCCCTCTCCCTATACCACAAGTTCGGCTATCACACCCATTCCCTGTTAATGGTTAAGCCCTTACGTTCGTTCATCGCTAGGGAATGAGGAACAGGGAGTCGAGAACGGGGAATAGAGAATAGGGAATAGAGAATAGGGAATCGGGGAGTTGGGAGTCGGGAATCGGGAGTCGGGAGTCGGGAGTCCGGGAACTCTCCCCCCCTGTTCCCTGTTCCCTGTTCCCTGTTCCCTAAAATAAAAGAGTTTTAGCTATTCACTAGCCACTATTCCCCTGCTCCCCCGCTCCCCTCTCCCCCTCCCCCCGACTTATTCAGCCAACCCTAATTAAACAAAAAAAGCCCCCCCTCAACAGTGAAAGAGAGCAAATAGGGTTTGAATTATGGTCTATATTTTTTCTCTACCAGAGAAAATTTCCCAATCCGGAAAAACAGCAGAAAATTTTGAGGCCGAGTTTGCCAGAGGCAACCTTGAGGGGAATTCCCATCGGTAGATTAACTCCAAACCCGACATAACAGCGTTTCCGTTTCCGGTTGGACGGGGGTCTGTGCCATAATGGCTCATCTCCTAGAGATTGGCTAGTTTAATGTTAGCTGCATTCATCACTCAATTCATTGATTCATCAAAATGCAACCTAATTCTTACCTAAGTTATAGTTTGCTCGCTTGGACAGAACCGATTATTACCCCTCCCGCCGATTATGAAGAAGAAGTTGGGTATTGTGTCAAAATTCTTCAGGAAAATTCCCCATCTGAGCTTAAAACTTTACTCCATTTAGGCTGTGGGGCAGGGGGTTATGATTTTATTTTTAAGCGTTTCTTCCAAGTAACTGGCGTGGATATCAGCCCGGAAATGTTAGCTATTGCCAGACAGACCAATCCTGAACTAACCTATGTTCAGGGAGATATGCGCAACCTGCAACTCTGCGCCTGTTTTGATGCGGTCATCATTCCCGATGCAATTGATTATATGGTGACGTTACCTGACCTTAAAAGGGTGATTGCGGTAGCCCGTCAACATCTTAAACCGGGGGGAGTGCTGGTGATTGTGGGGAAAACTCGTGAGGAATTTTGGCATAATAATTTTTGCTATAGGGGGGGGAATGATGCGGTAGAAATTACCATTTTTGAGAATAACTACATTCTGCCCGGTGATCCGCCGACTTCCTATGAGGCGACCTTAGTCTACCTGATTCGACAAGGGGGGGAACTGACGATTCATTGCGATCGCCATCTCCTCGGTCTTTTTGCTCAAAGTGACTGGCAATCGGCATTTCAGGAGGCAGGACTCCCCGTTAAACAAACCCGCTGGGATGGGGGATATGAACCCTTTTTATTCCCAGAAGGGGACTATCCAATGCAAGTTTTTGTCGCCCTCAACCCCCCCACCGTTTATTCCTAATCTTTACCCCCTAATCTATGCTTAATCCATCCCCCGATTTTCTCACCCTAACTCAACGTTTAACCCCCTTACTGGAAACCCTTTATCCCACCGCTCAATCTGAATCATTACTTGGTCAAATCTTCACCATTATTGAACCTCATCTCACCCAAAACAGTCAGGAAAATCTCTATAAGTGGAGTCAGGACAATATATTAGTCATTACCTATGGGGATAGTATCTACAATCCCCAAGGTCAGGAAAAACCCTTAGTCACCCTGAAACGCTTTCTAGATCAACACCTAAAAGATACCATTACCGGGGTTCATATTCTGCCCTTTTTTCCCTACAGTTCCGATGATGGTTTTGCCGTTATTGACTATTTAGCCGTTAACCCTAACCTAGGCACTTGGGCTGAAATTCAAACCATTGCCCAAGATTATGATTTAATGACCGATTTAGTCTTAAATCATGTCTCTAGTCAAAGCCCTTGGTTTGAACAATTTAAGCAAGGGGAAAAACCCGGCTGTGATTACTTTATTACCGTTGACCCTACCGAAGATTTATCCCAAGTTGTACGCCCTCGCAATACCCCTGTTTTAGTCCCTTATGACACCAAAAACGGTAAACAGTACGTCTGGGCAACCTTTAGCCCAGACCAAATTGATCTAGATTTTAGCAATTTTGATGTTTTGTTAGAATTCATCAAAATTCTCGCTTTTTATGTTACAATGGGGGCGCGTTATGTTCGCTTAGATGCCGTGGGGTTTTTGTGGAAAGAAATCGGCACACCCTGCATTCATTTACCCCAAACTCATTCGGTCATTCGATTGTTGCGAGAAGTCTTACAAATGATTGATCCGGAAGTTTCTTTAATTACGGAAACTAACGTTCCTAATCGAGAAAACTTAAGTTACTTTGGCAATCGAAATGAAGCCCATTTAATCTATAACTTCAGTTTACCCCCCTTGTTGCTCAATGCCTTACTCCAAGGTCGTTCTGATCACCTGAAAACTTGGATGATGAGTATGCCTCCCGCTCCTTTGGGCTGTGCTTATTTAAACTTCACGGCCTCCCATGATGGGATTGGTTTACGTCCGGCGGAGGGTTTGTTAAATGACGAGGAGTATCAGAGCTTATTACAAACAGTTCAACGCTTTGGCGGCAAGATTAGTTATCGGCAAAAACCCGATGGTTCAGCCAGTCCCTATGAGTTAAATATTTCTCTGTTTGATGCGCTCCAAGGAACCGTTAAAGGGGTAGATCAATGGCAGATTGAACGGTTCATCTGTTGTCAAACCATTATGATGTCGTTAGAGGGAATTCCGGCCTTTTATCTGCATAGTTTGTTAGCCACCCACAATCATGAGGCTGGGGTAGAAGCCACGGGACAAAATCGCGCTATTAATCGTTATCGTTGGTCAGGGGTGGAACTGGAAAAACAGTTACAGGATGAACAGAGTCCCCACGCTAGGGTTTTAGCGGAACTCTCCCGTCTAATTCGCATTCGTCGCCGTCAGCCTGCGTTTCACCCCAACGCGACTCAATACACCCTGCACCCCTTGAATAAGGCTTTGTTTGTGTTTTGGCGGCAGAGTATGGCACGGGATCAGAGTATTTTTTCTATTCACAATTTAAGCGATCGCCCCCAAAAATTGCGCTTAACGGATCTGAATCTCGTCGCGACGGATCCTTGGGTAGATTTAATTAGCGGCATCGTGATCACAGACATCTATGATCAGTTGGTCTTAAATCCCTATCAGTCCGCCTGGGTGACAAATTTAATCGATAATTAATTTCCCCACCCCCTAATCATTCTGGCAACGGAAAGAAACCCGGTTTCTTAGGTGTGATTAGCCATCAGGAGAAAAAAGGATTCACTGTTAACTGATGACGAATCTCAAAAGAAAACCGGGTTTCTGTAGTAAGAACTTTTGAACCTATTGGGGTAAACCCATCCGTCAGCGCAGAAAGCAACTGATCAGCCAGAAAAAGACAAAAGTGACTAATTCTGCAAATTCGGCTGGGCGAATCCCTCCATTTCCTACAGGAGTGCCAAGGAATTGGGACAATACTCCCCCTAAAAGCAGTCCGAGGATTAATCCGACAAAACTCATTAAAAAGGCACGTCCTAGGCGGTTTTCCTTGCGATTGAGGAAATAGAGGTTGGCACAGAACCCCAATGCCAACGCCAACGGTAAAAAAGACGATCCGTTACTTTGGGATAACAGGGTGAGAATGGCTAAACCGCCAAAGACACCCGTTGCCCAGAGAATATCTGAACGAGATGGATTGTCCAGAAAATTCTGTAGCCACCCGGTTGAGGCTTTTGGATTCAAGGGGGTGACGGCCGGGGGAACCTCGATGGATCGTTCAGGAAACCGAATGCGATCAGGAACCTTAATTTTCCCTTCTTGCCGCATTCTCAACCGTTCCATGATGATCGAATCATAGGCTGCCTCAATCGTCTCTACCAATTTGGTATCATTCTGATGTTCCTGGCTGAGACGACTTTTAGCATTTTGTATTTCTTCAAAAGAAGCATCTTCTGTCACCCCAAGCGTTTCGTAGGGATTTTGCTCACTCATGTTGAACCTCCGCGATTGTCCCGTTTTTGCCTGTGGTTGCTGCAAACTGTAAACTAATAGACAATTGACTACAGCAGTAAAGGCCGTCCTTTAGAACCAATAGCTCTAACTGACCCTTTCGTTGTTAGTGTAGCTTGAACCTTGCGCTCTGTAACAGATCCGCTAGGTCGGTCTTTAGTTTATTTTGACCTCTCTTGACCAAATGTGCCAAGAGCGCGATCGCCTACACTCTAAACCATAGCTGCTGATGGATTAGTGTGTAGATTGACCAATCTAGTCCCTCGTTGTTATCGTTGATGAGCATTTGTATGGTTGGAAATGTCAATCTTTGTGGAATTCGACAGATTCTCTCGCCATTTTTGTCTAGAATGCTGTTTAAACCCCTTGGATCAACTATTCTGGCTTTAAATTGTTAAGTTTCCTAACTTTTACCGAGAAAGAACAATGGCTATGGCTAATGAATCTGTCAAGATTCTGGTTGTGGACGATGACCCGGCAGTCCGTAATCTAATCTTCCGTTTCCTCAGCCAAAAAAACTATCAGATGGAGGCTGCGGCGGATGGAAAGTCTGCTCTGGAGGTTTTCCAAAAATTTAACCCGGATCTTGTGATTCTTGATGTCAATTTGCCCGATGCCTTGGGCTATGATCTTTGTAAGACGATGCAAGAACAGACTGGGGTGCTAGTCATGATGCTCACCAGTCGCACGGATCCTGATGATAAGGTGATCGGCTATGGTCAGGGTGCCGACGATTATCAAACCAAACCGTTTGATCTGCTGGAATTGGAATTACGAGTGGCCGCGCTGTTAAAGCGTAAACGGGATGTTAAACAAGTGTCCACGAAACAACCTCTCGTTTTTGGTCACTTATCCATTGACCCGGAACGTCGAGAAGTCCGAGTTCATGATAACTTGGTGTCTTTTACGGCCTTAGAGTTTGATCTGCTCTATTATCTCGCCACTCATCCCGGTCAAGCCTTAAAACGGACGACTTTGATTAATGACGTTTGGGAATATGACCAAATGGTTGGGGATAATCGAGTGGTGGATGTTCATATTGGGCAAATTCGCAAGAAAATTGAAACCAACTCCTCAGATCCTAGTTTTATTAAGACCATTCGCGGTTTTGGTTATCGTTTTGAAGTCCCTTCTGGAGAAAAGAGTGCTGAAGCTTAAGTGTATCTAGGGCAATCTCCCCAATGTAGTGAGGAGATTTGGCTCATTAGCCCTTTAACTCTCTGACGCTTTTTCCGTTTCCGTTTCTGAGCTAGGCTGAGGTGTTTTTTTCGCTTCAGGCTCAAGCTGTGCCTGCATTTTAACTGATGTTTCCGTTTGTTCGGCTTCTCGTTTAATCTCTTTTTGAAACTCATTAGAGGCCTCTTGAAAACTGCGCAAGGCTTTCCCTAAACTTCGCCCAATTTCAGGGAGCTTTTTAGGCCCAAAAATTAACAACGCTACCACAAAAATTAAAGCCATTTCGGGTAGTCCAATGCCAAAAATATTCATAATTTGCTCCGGGTTAAGGGTTTTTGTCTCTACAAAAAAACCCCGACAAGCGGGGATATGATTGACTCGAAATCTTAATCCAAATCACTAAGAAGTGGGTAAAATTGAGCCTACCGACCGAAGCTAGTCCAGTCTACGTCTACGTTCTCCAGTAACAAATCAGCGTTGTAGATTTGCAGGATAATCAAGAGGAAAACAAAAAAGAGTAGCATAAAAACGCCCATCACTGGGGTAGTTCCCCAACCGGGTGCAACTTTGCCGTATTCAGAATTCAAGGGTTTGAGTCTATCGCCTAACCAAGTACGCTGTGCCATAAGTCACCAAATTGTGAATGTAAGTGAGTTTTTGTTAATTTTTCTTGACATATTCCCTAACCTTGAGATAGAGGGATTTATGGGCTAAGGTGAGAGGGTTCGGTGTTGCCTTACCTGTCTTAACCCACAGGTTGAATGTCGCAACCTGTTTGAACTTCAGAGTTTCTATTTGAAGGATGATATCACAATCCGACCCTTTTCAGGGGATTGATATTGGAGGCGGACAGGGCTTCCAAGGACTGTACTACATGATAGTATAAGGCTATTAAGCAATCATTCTTAATCAAACTCTATGGAAACGGCAACAATTTTTGTAATTGGCTTGGCGGCTTTAGTCTTAGCGGTGACGGGATACTCGATTTATATGTCCTTTGGTGCGCCTTCGGCGGAATTGAGTGATCCCTTTGAGGATCATGAGGATTAAGTCACACTCATAATAGGGGTCAGGGGGCATTAGGGGTCAGGCAAAAAACATGAATTTGGAGGAGTGTTATTCCCTATTGGGACTAAAACGGGGGGCGGATCTGAAGGCGATTAAGGCCTCCTATCGGCGGTTAGCGAGGCGTTATCATCCCGATGTGAACCCACAGAATCAACTGGCAGCCCAAGAGGCTTTTATCCGTCTCAATGAGGCTTATCAGTTTTTGGTCAAGGCGACTCTAGAACCTCAACCTCCTCGTTCTCCGGTTGTTGTGACTTCCCCTCCTCCCCCTCCCCCCTCTCCTCCCCCGGTTTCCCCCCTCTCCCCCGCAGAGCAGAAACTCAAACGGGAGGCTTACCAGCGTTTACAGGATTTATTGAAGAAGCGCCGTTTTGCTCGTGCGATCGCTTTAGTTGAAGGATTAACGCTCCGTTTACCTCAAGATGCGGAGGTGAGACAATGGCAGGCCATTGCCTATCAAGCTTGGGGACGGCAACTGATTCGCCAAGGTCAACTGGCTAAAGGCAAAATCTACCTCAAAAAAGCCCTGCGCACGGATCCCCACAATCGAGCGTTGGTGGCGGAAATTGCCGAGGAATTTCGGCGTTTAGGACAGTTGGTTTAGCGCTTGACTAACTTATACAAAGGCGATAAATCCGCCGTCCCAAATTGAATACTATGGGCAACGCGGAAGGTTTCCAATACTTTAATAAACCAGACTACATCCGACTGGGGAAATTCCTCATAATGATTAAAAAGAATCGCAAAACGCTTTTCTAATTCCCCTAAAACCGGAGGACAAAGTAAGACAATTTTTAACAGCAACCCAAGGGTCGAGGCTGCTCCTAAATGGGTGACTAAATCTATGAAAAGATAATGATGGACATTTTGGGCATTTTCTACCACTAAAAAACTGAGCAACTTTGTAGAAGTTCTCAAAATCAAGGAGTTGCTCATTTTCTGATGGTTGTAATGAGTTAATGTCTCATTAAGGCATTTCTTGAGTTGAGGATTCAACTGATGTAAGGCAAAATCTGAATCTAAATTAGAAACTAAATAGGCGAGTAATTTATCCTTAAACTCTTGATAGGACGAGATTTCAGGGATATGGCTACTAAAACGTTCGGCTAACTGCTGATAGGTATAGTTCCCCTGTACCTTGCCAAAAAAGAGACGTAAAGCAATGGCTAATTCGCGATCGCTCAAAAACGTTGGATTCTTCTCCCGTCGTAGGATTCGCCCAGCCCCTTGGGAGAGTTGGCGCGCCTTCGCAATTTCGGCTAAAGTCACTTGATAGGTAACAAACCGATTTAAACGAAACTCAAAACGATTTTGTAGACGAGATTGAATTAACTTAATCGTTTGTTGTTGCTCATAGGTACTCTCTTCATCTAACAAATAGTGGCGGAATAAGTAGGTGTAACGATAAAGTAAAACCTTCACCAGTTGACGATTAGGATCTTCACTATCCTTCACCGGACAAATCACCCGCGCTAATCGTTGCAGCATTTTATACTGATGGGTTTCAACAAACATTTCTGCAAGTTGCCGCAACCTTCGCACGGAGCGAGTTTGCCTCATACCCGGAGGCGGAATTTCTTCAAAGAGGGCAATGAGTTCTGGAATCGCATGGCGTTGTTTACTGTCTAATTGCCAATAGTCAATGAGTAAATAACAGCAGTGATTCAGGAACAAATGATACTCATTTTCTGCCGATTTTGCATTAACAATTTTCTCTAATGTGGCTCTAATCTTCAAATCGGAATATTCGCCACTATCAATAAATAAACAACGAAACCGTTCTAAAACATCTGCCGGATCTTGTTTCTGTACACAGTCATTGAGATGATTATATATCTCCCGTTGCAGTTCTTCTAGGTCAATGGAATCAACCGCTACAGTTCTCCAACCTGCTCCCGGACTCCTGGGCTGGATTTGAGAAATTTGGCTAGTTTCCGCGATATTATGCTGATTGTGCTGTCTTTCCCGTACTTCTTTGACCATCACTCCCACTAGGTCCGTCAGTTGCATGGTTTTTACGAGGGTACGGATGCGTTGGTATCCTTGAGGAGAACCTTCAAACCGGACAATAGTGGGTTGAGCGAGTCCTCCTTGAATGTCTAGCATTTGTAAATCTACATCATCGGAGACTTTTTGTAGGCGCTTGAGGATTCCCCACCGTTGCGCTTGAATATCTTCTACGGTTAACGGTGATACAAGTTCCCAGTAAATTGACTTGCCAAACCTACTCATATTGTTCTCACTGTCTCTGTGACCTAATGGCGATAACGTAATGGCTATGACCTAATCGAATGTTCCCCGGCACCTCTAATAGACCAGACTGGGAGGTTAATTTAAGGGACTTCAATTCAATGTTCCCGCATAGGAGAAGGGGATGCTTTGGGGGGTATCTGTTATTCTAACCTTTTCTTCCGAAAACGGAACCCTCTTTATTGATCATGGTTTGGGGGGGAATAAGTCCTGCGCTCTGCTCTGGGATTGAACATCGGAATCCCTAAATATCCTAGTCTTTTTGCGGGGGCAACCAATGAATATCGAGCAGTTGCTCTAGACGGTAGGGACATTCTGGGGGCAAGTTTAGGGTCTGTTGGGTTTTGATCTGGACAAAAAAATGTTCTATATCTAGTTGATTGAATTGCTGCTTTTTTAATAAAGTAATGGTTTTTTCTAACCATTCTAAGTCATCAAGTTTATACAGGTTTTCTAAGTTTATTCGGCTCATGATTAGCGGTCATCCTCCCGAAAAGCACTACAATTGTAGCCGTACTGAATCGGTTTTGGTCAGGGGAATTGATCAATTCCCCCTAGTATAGGGGGTAAATGTCCCAAAAAAGTCAGACCAACCTAGGATAGGCTAGAGGGGGCATTTTCTCTATTTTGGCTGTTTTTTCCTGTTTTCTTGCAAAATACAAGCTTCTTGCTACACTAGATGAACACTTGGAATTTTAACGTTGGGATGAGCATTGAGGGTTAAGCCTTGAATGCTCTCTTTTCTGTGACGGATCTGGGGGAAGTTGGGTAGAATCTAACTGAAAGAGCAAGGGGGTCAAAATGCGTCTGTTTAAAACAGTGGCGGGCTTACGAACCTATTTAGCGCCGATTTGGCATCAGCAAAGGGTGGGTTTAGTGCCTACGATGGGGTCATTACATCGGGGCCACAGCCGCTTAATTGAACAGGCTCGACGGGAAAATGAAGTAGTAATCGTGAGCATTTTTGTCAATCCCCTTCAGTTTGGTCCACGGGAGGATTTTCAACAGTACCCTCGCCAGTTAGGGACTGATTGTGAACTCTGCGAAGAGTTGGGGGTGGATGTGGTGTTTGCGCCGAGTCCGGAAGATTTGGCGATCGCATCTTCCCCAACCAACAACGGCAAAGCCACCCCCCTCCTCGAACAAACCAGCGTTATCCAACCCCCCCCGTCCCTCCTCAGTGGACTCTGTGCAACCTATCGGCCGGGTCATTTTCAGGGAGTGGCTACTATTGTTGTAAAATTGCTTAATGTGGTGCAACCGGACCGCGCCTATTTTGGCGAAAAAGATGCGCAACAAGTAGCCATTATTCAACGTTTAGTCAAAGATTTAAGTTTAGCTGTGGAAATTCGAGCTTGTCCAACCGTGCGGGAAGAATCTGGGTTAGCCTATAGTTCCCGCAATCAGTATTTAACGCCCCAAGAAAAAGAGCAAGCCGTGGTTTTGTCCCGCAGTTTACAACGGGCAAAACAGGCCTTTGAGGCCGGGGAACGCAATAGTGATCGCCTCCTAGACATGGTAAATCAGGAACTAGCCAGCGAACCCGCCCTATCGGTCCAGTATGCCGAATTAGTGGATCCCGAAACCCTCGCCCCCCTAGGAGAAGTGGAAGATGAGGGATTATTAGCGATCGCCGCCTATCTCGGTCAAACCCGGTTAATTGATAATCTCGTACTGCGTCAGCGCCAGCCCATTATTGCCATCGACGGCCCCGCCGGAGCCGGAAAATCCACCGTAACCAAAGGTGTCGCCCAACGCTTAGGCTTGCTGTATCTCGACACCGGAGCCATGTATCGCGCCCTAACCTGGCAAGTGCTAGAAGCCGGAATCTCCCTAGACGATGAAGCGGCGATCGCAGAATTAACTGCCCATAGCCAAATTCAATTTATTAACTCCCCCGAAGACCACAACCAACGAGTCCTCATCAACGGCAAAGACATCACCCAAGCCATTCGCACCCCCCGCGTCACCGCCCAAGTGTCCCTCGTCTCCCAAGTCCCCGCCGTGCGTCAGCACCTAGTCGCCCAGCAACAACGCTGGGGACGCAAAGGGGGCATCGTCGCCGAAGGGCGAGATATTGGCACCCGAGTATTCCCCGATGCCGACCTGAAAATATTCCTCACCGCCTCCGTCCAAGAACGCGCCCGTCGCCGTCTCCAAGACCTGCAAGAACAGGGGATCCCTGGGGGAAATCTAGAAGAATTAGAAGCCCAAATTGCCGAGCGCGATCGCCTTGATAGCACCCGCCCGACCTCCCCCCTCCGTAAATCCCTCAATGCCATCGAAATCATCACCGACGGATTGACCATAGAAACCGTCATTGAACAAATTGTTCAACTCTATCAAAAATCTGTTGTAGCGGGGATCACTGGCTAGGCAATGATCCCGAGAAATCACCCATTGCCACCCCCCAATTCGCTCAAAACATTTGGTAATATTCCGGATAAGATTGAAACAGAACTGCTAAACAAAAGCAGTAAGATTTGAAGAGTTTCAAGAACAGCTTGTCAGGGTTAAGTCCTCAGACGGATCACTATCCTCTGAAGGGCTAATTTTGTCTATTCCAATTAATATCACATTTTTGAGGCGTGAGGAGGCGGATCTGTCTAAGCAACAAGTCGCAACCCGTAAACGGTCTAAGCGAAAGAAAAACGTCATTTCAGCGAGAATTAAGCTCGCCTTTGTTCTTGGAATCCTAATCACCGTATTAGGAGCCATTCTGCCTATAGGTTTTGTAGCTCATCAGCAATTAATGAGTCAAACGCTAGTTTCCCCCGTTCTCCTAAGCACAGGTCTAGAACAACTCAATAGCGCGGCCAGTCAAGCCCTCCATCAACAAACCGTTGAGCTATCCAAAACCTTGAACGGGATGATTCCTCAAGAGTTTCAAAGCAAAACCGTCAGTCAAGTTCCCCTCAACAGTGGGCGAAAAGTCATTGCCCTAACCTTTGATGATGGACCTTGGCCCGAATTCACCAACGAAATCCTCTATATTCTCAAACACCATCACGTCAAAGCCACCTTTTTTGTCATCGGGCGCAACGTGCGGAACTTCCCCCAGCGCACAAAACAAATGTACTTACATGGTCATGCTTTAGGCAATCACACCTGGAGTCATCCTTATCACCAACATAGCGACAGTCAAGCGGCCGGGCAAATTGACAATACCACCCACTGGATTGAACAGGCCACCGGAGGTGTGAAAAGTCGTCTCTTCCGTCCACCGGGGGGCTTTTTAAATAACGGTTTAGCCGCCTATGCCGCCAAACAGGGACAAACCGTAGTCATGTGGTCTGTAGACTCCAAAGACTACTACGCCCCCGCCCCGCGCATCATTGAAAACGTCCTCAGCCAAGCGAAACCCGGCGCAATTGTCCTACTTCATGACGGAGGAGGCGATCGCCGTCCCACCATTCTCGCCCTGCCCACCATTATCACCAAACTCCAGGAACAAGGCTATGAATTTGTCACCGTCCCGGAATTATTAGAACTCAAAGCCCAAGAAACTCAAACCGCCTCGGGAGGCTAAACCGACAGCCAAAAACAGATAGAGTTTAAATCCCTCGCTATTCTGGCGGGGGATTATTCTTCTCCCTCAACCCCAATAATCCCGGAACAGTTCACGAGGGAGAGGCCGTATATTATAGAAAAACTAACAGACCATCAAGACAACCACCATGATGAGCAACTTTTACGCTAGCGACGCTGGAGACATGAGGAATGCAGCCACCCTACAAAAACTTTATAAAATCTCAGAAGAGGACATTCACTATATCCGAGAACTCGGAGAATTTATGCTGCCCCAAATGGATCACATGGTTCATACGTGGTATGAATGGCTCATGACTCAACCCGAATATGAACAGTTTTTTTCCGACAGTAGAGCGCTTCATCATGCCCAAAAAATGCAGCATATTTACTGGGAACAATTTATCGAAGCCCAACTTGATGATAACTATGTAGAATCTCGGCGCAAAATTGGAGAAACTCACGCCAGAATCGGACTGTCCATGACCATCTTTTTCGCCGGGATGAGCATTTTCCATGACCTTTTTTCTAAAATCATGGCACAACGAAACTTGAAACTAAAAGAACAAGTCCGCACCATTGATGCTGTGAGCAAACTCCTCCATCTCGACACAGGCATAGTCTGCGAAGTCTATACCATCATGTCTAACGAGACAATTACAGCCCAAAGTCGCTCCCTGATGGAAATGTCTACCCCCGTCACCCAAATTTGGGAAAATATCTTACTTTTACCCGTGGTGGGGATTGTAGACTCCAAACGCGCTCAAGACATCATGAACGCCGTTTTATCAGCCATTAATCGCACCCAATCTAGAATTTTTATCCTGGATATTAGTGGCGTTGCCGTTGTTGATACCGCCGTAGCCAATCACCTAATTAAAATTACCAAAGCCACTCGTTTAATGGGCTGTGAATCAACCATTTCCGGCATTTCTCCCGCCATTGCTCAAACCATGATTGAACTAGGAATTGACGTAGGAACTATTAAAACAACCGCCAACATGATGGACGCACTCAACGACTCCTTCCGTTCACTAAACTTACAAATTCACAAAGTCGAGCGATAACCAGATAATATCCCCAACCTATCACCCCCAATGGATAACCTAGGTTATGATCAAAAGATCCGAAATTCAACGCATCCCCCTACAATTTGCCCAAAATTGTGTTATTGCCTCCATTCAAATTGATTTAACGGATGCCGTCTTACAGCAATTTCGGCAAGATGTCCTAACCTATCTCCATCAAACCAACGCTCACGGCCTTATTTTGGATTTATCCGGCGTGGAAGTGATGGATATGATCGAATTTCAGGATCTCACCGCTACTATAGCAATGGCTTCTTTAATGGGTGCAAAAACTATTCTTTGTGGATTTCAACCCGGCGTAGTGTCCGCCCTCGTTGATTTTAGGGTAGACTT
This sequence comes from Spirulina subsalsa PCC 9445, assembly GCF_000314005.1. NCBI lineage: Bacteria > Bacillati > Cyanobacteriota > Cyanophyceae > Spirulinales > Spirulinaceae > Spirulina > Spirulina subsalsa. The sequence goes on along the minus strand of NZ_JH980292.1, from coordinate 5,072,617 downwards.
TGAACGAATTCACGCTACCTTAACCTTAGATAATGCCTTTGAACTGATGAAAGAACTACGACAAGAATGGTCACAAGTTCAAACAACAAAACCCGAGTTTGTCTCTGAGAATTTAGGAAAAAAAGACGAATTTTCATAAAATGGTTACGTTAAAATTATCAGGAGAAGTCTCACCTGATCTTCAATTGATTAAAGAACTAAAATTATGGATTATCCAAAATCAATCTGGATTGTGATTAATCGGGAAGCTGATATTACTCGGTCAATTTTTGAAAGCCAACGGATGGCTCAAAGCGTAGGATTTGATCATGGTCGCGCCCAAATGATTGCAACCGCCGTTTCTGAACTGGCTCGCAATATTATTAAATACGCCGAAAAAGGCAAAATTATTATTACTCCCTTAAATGAGAGACGACGTTCCGGCATCGAGATTATTTGTCAAGATAGCGGCCCCGGTATTCCCAATGTTGACCAAGCCATGAAAGATTATTTCAGTTCATCGGGAACCCTCGGTTTAGGATTGCCCGGAGTCAAACGTCTGATGGATGAATTTGAAATTACGTCTATTGTCAATCAGGGAACAAAAGTCATTATCCGAAAATGGCTGTGAATAGTAAAACATTATCATATAATTATACTGGCAATTAACTTTTCTAAAAAAACATGGACAATGAAAATCAAGCCAGTGCTTTAAGTCTTGTAGACTACTCCATTTTTGGTCGTCCCTGCTTTGGCGAACGAGTGAGCGGAGATCAAGCCATGATCGATGAAAAAGATGGTATTATTTTCTTAGGGATTATCGACGCTTTAGGTCATGGAAGAGAGGCCAATCAGGTTTCAGTACTCATGCAAAACTTTTTGCAAGAAAACTGGACAGTTGATCTACGAACAACCCTCTTCAGTCTACATGACCATTGTAAAGGAACATTAGGTGCTGCGGTTGGTTTAGGCCTCCTCAAGGTGCAGACGGGAGAATTATCCTACTGTGGGATAGGAAATACTACAATTCGCGTAGTCGGCAGGCAGTCCAAACGTCTTTATTCTGTGGATGGCATTGTAGGGAATCGAATGCGAACTCCCGTTGAACAAAAATTATATTTAACGCCAACAGATATTCTGTTGATGTACACCGACGGGGTAAAAGATCGTTTTGAAGTAGATGATTATCCTCAATTATTATATGAAAGTCCCCAATCTTTAGCTCGTAATATTGTACGTCAGTTTGAGAAAGTTTATGATGATGCGACTTGCCTTGTTTTACGCTATAAAAAATGATCCGTCTCGGTAGCATCAGTTTAACCCATTCCGATTCAATTTATGCCATCCGAAAAAAGGTACTTCAGGTTTTAAAGTTATTGACTGAAGATCCGATTATGTCGGGTAGAGTTGCGAGTGCAACATCCCAAGTCTGTCGATTATTATACCAAACATCTGTCAAATCAACGGTTAATGTTGCTCTATTTAACAAGGCTCATCACGTGGCATTTTGTTTAACTTTTGTGGGGCAAAACCCCCTATCAGAGGCTACTTTTTTATTGAGTTTTTTTGATGAAGTGAATTATCTCACATCCAAACGTAGAGCGTTTCAGTTGCAATGTCTTGTTTTCCTCAAGACAGGTATTCCCAATGATGGAATTTTAGACGAGGCCAGAAGGATTCTCGCGGAGAAAAGTCGTTATGAATTAATGCAGGAATTAGAAAATAAGAACAAAAAGCTTTTGAAATCTCTGGAGAGATTAAAACGAGAAACCCTGCTGAAAGAGCAACTCACAAAAGATAATCTGAGGATGTCAGCAGAGTTAGATTTACTTAAGCGAATGCAGCAATTAATTTTGCCTAAAACTGAAGAATTAGAGAGTATTCAGGAGTTAGATATTGCCGGATTTATGCAGCCTGCGGATGAAGTAGGGGGAGACTACTATGATGTTTTGTGTTCAGATGGGGTGATTACGATTGCTATTGGAGATGTTACGGGTCATGGATTAGAAAGTGGCATCTTGATGGTGATGACTCAAACCGCCGTTAGAACTTTGCAAGAGATTCAAGAAAAAAATCCGGTTCGGTTTTTAGATACTTTAAATCGGGCAATTTATAATAATATTGAACGGATGCAGTCGGATAAAAATATTACTTTAGCGATTCTGAATTATGCTAAGGGTAAAATTAGCATTAGTGGTCAACATGAGGAAACCATTGTAGTGAGAAAGGGAGGGAAGGTTGAAAGAATTGATACGATTGATTTAGGGTTTCCCATCGGTTTACATGATGATATTAAGGAGTTTATCAATCATCATTTTGTGGAGTTAGAACCGGGGGATGGAATTGTGTTATATACGGATGGGATTACGGAAGCGGAAAATCTGGAGCAAGAGCATTATGGGATTGAGAGACTCTGTACTTTAGTCTCTCGGTATTGGCATGAATCGAGTGAAGAAATTAAGTTAAAGATTATTGAGGATGTTTATCAACATATTGGAGAACAAAAGGTTTTTGATGATATTACGTTATTGATCGTTAAACAAAGATAGTCAAGCTAACAATTAGCATCGTGAACGATGGTTTGATCTACGGGGGTTTGTCGCCAATCTAAGCGATAGAGTTGTAATGGTTCGCTCTTGCCTTTGACTCGTACAGGGCGCAATTTTTCTAAGGCAAAGAGTCCGGGTTGAAGTTGATCGATTGTACTTTGAGAGAGTAGAATTTCCCCGGCTCTGGCGACGTTACAAATGCGACTGGTGACGTTCGTTGTATCGCCAATGGCAGCATACTGAATGAGTTTGCGGGAGCCAATATTTCCGGCGGCGACTTTCCCTGTATTTAAGCCAATATGAATGGCAATAGGTTGACGGTTGCGCTTCTCCCATTCTCGATTTAAACGACGGACAGCCCACTGCATATCAATGGCGGCTTGAACGGCGCGTTGTGCGTCGTTTTCTTGGGGGTAGGGTGCGCCCCAAATGGCTAATAAGGCATCACCAATGTATTTTTCTAAGGTGCCTTCGTAGGCGAAAACAATTTCTTCGACCATGACGTTGAAATAGTCGTTTAACATTTCAATAACTTCCCGAGGCTGCATGGTGGAAGACATTCTAGTAAAGTCGCTAATATCGGCAAAAAGTGCGGTAACTTCTGTATCAATAATATCGAGATGGCCTTCTTCTCGTAATTTGCGACTGACGGCTGAGGGGAAAAAACGCTCTAATTTATCGCGCCAAATGGCTTCGCTTTGCATTTTGTTGGTGAGACGGGCGTTTTCAATGGCGATCGCCGCCTGACTGGCCAAAGCGGTTAAAAACTCTAAATCCTCGTCGGTGTAGGCTTTAGAACAAGATAAATTATCGACGTATAATACCCCTAAAACCTCCTCCTTGGGTTGTAAGGGCGCACACATAGAGGAACGAATGGCTTGGATTAAGATGGAGTTTGATCCTTCAAAGCGTTGATCCTTGCGCGCCTCGTCGGTGAGGATGGCATCCCCATGTCGTAGAACATAGTTGGTGATTTGGGTACTATAAAACTGGTAGCTGACGGAAATTCCCGAGCGGGAGCGAACGGCTTGTTGTTCTAATTGTCCTGTGGTTTCGTTGACCATTAAAATGGCAGCCCGATCCACGTTCATTATTTTTAATAATAAGTCTAGAATTTTTTCTAATAATTTATCTGGGTCTTCGGGAGAGGATAATTCTTTACTGACTTCTAGGAGAATTTTTAGTTTATCTAAGGCACGTTGGGCTTCATTTTGTTCCCGAATTTTCAAGGCAGATCCCGTTTGTCTGGGGGAACTGGAATCTAAAATGTCTTGAATTTCAATACGAGTTTGACGGGGTGAAAGTTGGCGAACAATGGGGATTCCTTGGGTATCAATTCCCTGTTCTTGGGAGTCGGGGCTAGTGGCAAAGGGAGAAAAGCCTTTCTGGATTAATTTAAAGATCACCATGCCACAGACAATTTTATCCCCCGGTTGTACAATCTGTTCTGTGTGAATTTGTCGTTCATTGACAAAGGTTCCATTGAGACTATTTAAGTCTCGCAAAATAACCCGATGGGGGGTCACAATAATTTCAGCATGACGGCGGGATAAGCTGTTATGTTTAATCGCGATATGATTGTTGGGAGAACGCCCAATGATGTTGGAGCCGACCTGAAGGGGAAAACTTCGTTCCTGTCGGGTATCGGGAAGGCAGACTAAACAATAGGACATAAGCCGCACCCCTAAAAAACAATGTCCAGATTCAGACTAATTGGAGCCAAAGGTTTTTAAGTAATTTTGATAGCCCATGTAGTCTAAATGATTCTGTTTATCTAGAACGGATTGGCTCAGGTCTTGACGATATTGTTGAACTTTTTCTAATAATTCGGGCTGGTGTGTGGCTAAAATCTGCACGGCTAATAATCCGGCGTTTTGAGCATTGCCAATGGCGACGGTTGCCACGGGAATCCCTCGGGGCATCTGGACGATGGAGTAAAGGGAATCTACCCCTTGGAGGTGACGAGTGGCGACGGGAACCCCAATCACGGGGAGGGGGGTTAAGGAGGCGACCATTCCGGGTAAATGGGCGGCTCCTCCTGCTCCGGCGATAATCACTTTTAGACCTCGGGTGTGGGCTGTTTTAGCGTAGTGGATCATGCGTTCGGGGGTGCGGTGGGCGGAAACAATGGCTACTTCGTGGGGAACAGCAAATTGTTTACAAATGGCGATCGCGGCTTCAAGGGTGGGCAAGTCCGAATCACTGCCCATAATAATTCCGACTAAGGCTTGAGTGGTGTTCATGGATCAAAATCTCTGATGATTTGCCTCATCATAGCAGTCTGTTGGGGAGGAATGGTTAGCAGGGACTCACCCTAGCCCGGTGGAGTAATTTCCCTCGGTGGCGATAGCCCACATAACGGACGCACACGGGATCACCGGGGGAAGCAGAGCCGCCCATAAGCTCGTGCCACTGGGGATCATAGGGAATTTCTGCCCCAACGGGTGCGATCGCCTCCACTCCCCAACTTTGGATCAATTCCTCAACAGGCCTCACTAACGGCACCAAATGACTGGCGGCGAGATCGGGGTTTTTCTCCACGGCTGCAACGGCCGTGTACCATTGCAGCAGCCAGCCTTCTAAGATTTGTAAATTGTGGGTTTCCCATTCTTCGCTGGACAGTCGGGGGGCAATCGTTGCGCCCTGAGCGGCCTTGACCTTCTCTTGCCCGGAAAAAGCCTCCCAGAGATCAGGGGGGGAGACGTGTAAGGCAGCCGCCAGTTTAGAGAGGACTTCTATGCGCATTTTGGCAACATTACCCTGTCGGAGTTGTTGGACGGACCAGGGGGAAACCCGAGCTTTGATGCTTAACTGGCGAAAACTGGTCAGGTTAGCGCGCTCCATCCATTCTTGAAGTTTGGGGGTGTATTTCATGGGGTGTATTTTAGGGGTGTATTGTATTGGAAATGGGGGCTTGCTCCACTAATGGGGGTAAACTTCGATCCCAGATTTGGCTGAAATAGCTTTAGCCTCAGTCGGAGACAGTTGCTCTTGCCGTTTGGCTTGCCATCACCTCCTACTCTAGAACTTTTTCCAGTTGTTGCTGTTGCCAGAGGTGTTGATAGGGGCCCGGTTGTTCCACTAACTCCTGATGGGTGCCGCTTTGTACAATTTCCCCCTGATCCATGACAAAAATCCGATCGGCAGTAGCGGCGGCTGAGAGTTGGTGAGAAATAAAAATCACCGTTTGCCGTGCTGTGCCTTGGGAGAGAAAATCGAGGATGTCGGTGGCGGTTTTATTATCAACACTGGATAGGGCATCATCAAGAATTAATACAGGTGCATCAATCATCAAAGCCCGGGCGAGGGAGGCGCGTTGTCGTTGTCCCCCGGAGAGGGTGATTCCTCGCTCTCCTACGAGGGTGTCGTATTGGCTGGGGAAGTTGAGGATTTCGGGGTGAATCTGGGCTTGTTGGGCGGCATCTTCGACTTCTGGCTGTTCTGCTAAGGGTTGCCCATAGCGGATATTGTTGCGGATTTGGGTACTGAAGAGGAAACTATCTTGGGGAACGTAGGCGATCGCCTCTCGCAGATCATTCAGCCTCAATTGCGTGACATCATAGCCATCTAGGAAGATGTGGCCGGGTTCAATATCCAGTAAGCGCGGGATAGCATTGGCGAGGGTAGATTTGCCGCAACCAATCGATCCCACAAGGGCAATAGTTTCTCCCGGTTCAATGGTGCAGGAAATGTTTTTCAGGGCGGGTTTTTTCGTTCCCGGATAGATAAAAGTTAAGTCTTTAATTTCAATTTTCCCTTGCACCAATTCCGGGGGTAAGGTAATCGCTTCTTCAGGATTGGTAATGGCAGGTTTCGCTAATAACACCGACTCCACTCGGTCAATACTGACCTCTCCCCGTTGGTAAGTGGTAATCGTAAACCCAAGGAGAGCGGTGGGGAATACAAGGCGTTCTACATAGAGAATCAGGGCGAGAAAATCCCCCACTGTGATGATTCCTTGGGCAATAGCGCCTGAACCTAACCAGAGCAGAATTAACAGGGAAATATAAACCAGACCCTCAATAATGGGAAAGAGTAAATTTCGGGTGCGGGCAAGGCTTAAATTGGCTTTTAATAGTTTGGCGTTTTTTTGTTGAAATCCGACGGTTTCGTTGGCTTCTTGGGCGTAGATTTTAATGAGGGAAATTCCACTCATATCCTCTTGAATCAATTGGCTTAAGTCGGATAAGTTCTCCTGAACTTCTCGCTGATCTTCCCGCAATTTATCACTAAATAACTGCACCAAAACCAACATAAAAGGATAAACCGCCAAAGCCGCTAAACTCAACCGTGCATTAATCGCCAACATGACGGGCAGGGTTAAGGCATAGGTAAATAGGGCGTTGGCAATACTCAACACCGCAAACCCCAGTAAGCGGCGAATATTATCTACGTCACTGGTGGCGCGGTTCATTAAATCCCCGATGCTATTGGTGGCGAAATAGGCGGGTTCTAATCTTAAAATATGTTGAAAAAGTCGCTGTTTTAAGTCATATTCCACTTGACGACCGACCCCAAATAAGATAATGCGGGAAGTCATCCGAATGACCCACATAATGGAGGCGTAAATAAAGATTAAAAAGACATATTTAGAGATTTGGGCAAAGGTTAAAGACCCGCTTAAGGTGTCGATACTATCGCGAATTAATAGGGGGATATAAACCCCAATTAAATTCACCACTAACAGGGCACTTACCCCGAACACGACAGAGCGCCAATAGGGGCGGACATAATTCCAGAGTCTCTGAAGTTTAGATTGATTCATAGAGGGTCATCAAGTGGGATGTGAGGGGACGATTTAGAATTAGCCAAATTTGGCTTTAGCTTGTTCGTAAACCTCAACAGTAATCTGAGTTTGTCCGGCTTCTTGGGCAAATTTTTCTATCTTTTTCCGGGCGGCAGGACGGACAAAAAAAGGGATTTCTTTCAGTTTGGCTTCAGCTTCGGCAGTCCATTCCATAGTAGATGTTTTTAAGGGGTGTCTAGGGCTTGGGGTTAGGGAACAGGAAACAGGGAACAGGGGGGAGAGGGGAGGAGGGGGAGCAGTGAATAGCAAAAACTTTTGGCTATTGCCTATTGCAAGAGTGCCTATTACCTATTACCTGTTCCCCATGCCCCACTACCAGATTGATTCAGCAAGCGTCATCTAGTGAATATTAACGCAGGTTGGGCATTTTCTTCATTGTGGCAGGGAGTCGGGGAGCGCGCCCTGCATTTTCTCTAGCCACTCGATGAGGTTTTCTAATTGTTTTTGGGGTTTGAGGGTGCCTAAACCGCGCACGGTGACTTTTTTGGGGGAGAAGACGAAACGGGAGCGGAGGTGTTGGGGGAGGTTTTCTTGCAACAGTCGCCAAGCGGGTTCTTCCATGGGGGTTTCAAGGACAATGTGCTGATTGCCGTCGGGTTTAATGCGGGAGAAACCGAGGGATTTGGCGAGTTGTTTGAGGTGTACGATTTTAATCAATTGTAAGGCCGGGGAGGGGATTTCTCCGTAGCGATCGCGCCAATCTTCCGCTAACAGGTCTAATTCCCGCTTAGAATGGGCAGTAGCCACAGCACGATAGGCGGCCATTTTCTGCTCTAAGTCGGGGATATAATCATTGGGGATAAAGGCCGTCAGTTTTAAATCGACGCTAGTTTCCTCAACGGTGGGAATGGCCTGACCTTGAATCTCCCGAATCGCCTCCTGTAACATCTCCATATAAAGGTCAAATCCAATGGTAGTCATTTGTCCCGACTGTTCAGCCCCTAGGATATTCCCCACCCCGCGAATTTCCATATCTCGACTGGCCAGTTGGTAGCCGGAGCCTAATTGGGTAAACTCTTGTAGGGCGCGCAACCGTTCTAAGGCTGCTTCGGACAGCCCCCCCTGTTGGGGGTACAATAGCCAAGCGTGGGCTTGAATTCCTGCCCGTCCTACCCGGCCCCGCAGTTGGTAGAGTTGGGACAGTCCAAAGCGTTGGGAATCTTCCACAATAATGGTATTAACGCGGGGAATATCTAACCCTGACTCAATAATGGTGGTACAGACCAATAAATCCGCCTCTCCGTTACTAAAGGTGAGCATGGTAGACTCTAATTCAGCCTCGGAACATTGACCATGGGCGATCGCAATCCGAATTCCCGGTAACATTTCCTGTAGTTGGGCGGCCACCCCCTCAATCCCCTCCACACGCGGCACAACATAGAACACCTGTCCCCCTCGATCTAACTCATTGCGGATGGCCGTGCGAATCACTTCGGGATTGTAGGGGGAGAGATGGGTTTTAATGGGACGACGGGAGGGGGGAGGGGTGGTAATCAAACTCATTTCCCGGATGCCCGACATGGCCATGTAGAGGGTGCGGGGAATGGGAGTCGCGCTGAGGGTTAATACATCAACCTGGGTTTTTAATGCCTTAATTTTCTCCTTTTGATTGACCCCAAAGCGCTGTTCTTCATCAATCACTAATAGCCCCAAATCTTTAAATTTCACCGACTTACTTAGGAGTTGATGAGTGCCTACCACAATATCTAATTCTCCCGTTTCTAAACGTTTGAGAATCTCTCGCCGTTCAGAAGCCGTCCGAAAGCGATTTAATAGCCCCACATTGATGGGATAGGGCGCAAACCGTTCTTTGAGGGTGTGATAATGTTGTTGGGTTAAAATGGTCGTCGGGGCGAGAAAAGCCACCTGTTTATGAGCCGTTGTTACGACTTTAAAAATCGCCCTCACCGCGACTTCTGTTTTCCCAAAGCCCACATCCCCACAGACTAACCGATCCATCGGTCGATCTTGTTCTAAATCCTGCTTAACATCTTGTACCGCCTTGAGTTGGTCGGGGGTGGCTTGGTAGGGGAAAGAATCCTCTAGTTCCTGTTGCCAAGGGGTATCCGGGGGATAAGCAAAGCCTGTTTGTTTAGACCGTTTGGCATAGAGTGCCAATAAATCCACCGCCAACTTTTTAACCAGTTTGCGAATTTTGGCTTTATTCTTTTGCCACACCTTGCCCGTCATTTTATCCAAATCGGGGCGCGTTTTGGCCGCAGGTTGGAAGCGGGACAAACTATCAAAACTGTCCGCAGGCACTCTTAAAATACCATCGGCATATTGCAGGGCTAAATAGTCCCGATCTCCCAACCGTTCCAATTTTAAAAACTTGCCAATCCCGTGGCTTTTATGCACCACATAATCTCCCGGACTGAGCTTGTTTGGATCAACTTTTTTAGAGGCAGCGCGGCGACGTTTGCGGATATAGCTGGGACTGGCTAAGGTATGTTGTCCAAAAAACTCCCGGTCAGTGACAATAACGACTCGAAACGTGGGGAGAATAAAGCCCTCCAGTTCTGCTAAACCCGAATATTTTAAAGCAATGGCGGTTTTTTGAATAACTAACCGTTCAATGGCGGGATAGTCGCGGATATTGGGGACAAATTGCGCCGGACAATCGTGTTCTTGTAAGAGAGAAACCGAGCGCGAAGGTTGGGCAGAAATGAGCCAAGTGGCGTATTCTTTCAGGTTCATTCCGCTATAAATATCTCGTTTCCCCCTTAAGATTTCCGCGAGTTTGGCGAACTGGTGGGGACTGGTGGGCAGGGGACGACTGGATAAATTAATGCTAGGAAAGGGGGTTTGGGGGTTGTCTTCAGTTAGGGTGGATAATTGCAGCGAATAGTATTTTTCTTGAATCTGTTGGAGAGAGTGGGCGAAGGGGTGATGAAGTGTGGCCGTTTCGGGGGGGAATTGCTCTTGGGTGAGTTGCCATTGTTCCTGAGCGTGTTCTACCCAGCGATCGCAATTTAAACGGCATAATTCCACCTCATCCACAGCAATCAGGGTTTCTGGGGCTAAATAGTCCAATAGGGAGGCCGGATGGTTAAAGGCCACCCCTAAAAAGCGCCGCATTCCTTCGGGATAATTCCCCCTGCGTAATTGCTCTAATTCCTGATCCGAAAAGAGTTCCTCGGGATAGGAGAGAGATTGGGCGATCGCACCGGAAAAACTCGTCGGGGTGAGAACTAACTCCGGGAGAGCATCTAAGGAGCGCTGAGTGGCCGGGTCAAACTCCCGCAGCGTCTCAATTTCATCCCCCAACCATTCCAACCGTACAGGCAATTCCGCCGAAACCGGGAAAATATCCACCAAATCCCCCCGACGGCTCCATTGTCCCTCCGTCTCCACCAGTCCCACCCGTTCATAACCCAGTTTCGCCAGTTGCCGATCTAGCAATTTCCCCCCAAATACGTTCCCCACCTGCAACGTGAGGCCATAGTCCCGATAGACCTCTGGCGGGGGTAAATGGGGCTGTAACGCCCGTTCTGTGGTGATAATAGCGAGGTTCTGGCGCGATTCTCCCGTGAGGTGAGAGAGAACCTGCATCTGACCCCAGATCATCTCCGATTCTGGGTCAAACGGGTCATAGGGGGAGGCCTCTGAGGTGGGGTAAAAGTCCACCGTATCCCAGCCCATCATTTCCATTTGTGCCGTCCAGCGCCCGGCTTCTTCCAAGGACGCACAGACCACCAAAAGATTGCGCCCCAAACTCCGGGCCAGGGTAGAAGCGACTACCCCTTTCGGTAATCGGGGAATCCCAGTTAACTGGAGGTTTTGCCTGTCTTGGAGTTTAGCGATCAGGTCTTGGGTGAGAGGCGATCGCATTAAGTGGCGAATTAGAGAGGAGAACGGCATTCTTCGTCAATCATCAGTTACTTCGGCAATTCTCCACTCTAACATTAGCGGACAACAGATTCAGCCCCAACCCGGAGCGATTTCATGAGTAGTGGTAGGGTGCGTTCTATTTCTAAACAAAGGATTCGTGGGGATGCAGTGGGATTTTTGAGCCAAGAAGTTATGGAAATAGTAGAGACTGCCCTCAAACTCCACTTAAACCTATCCTGCTAAAATCTCTGATGAGAATAGAGGACAAACAACTGAACAACTCATAGTTTGTCCTCTCCCAACGTCCTCAACTCTGGTCTTGATCCCATTGTTGAGCCGCATCTGCTAGCGCCTGTTCTATAGTTTTTTGCCCCAACATCGCCGCCTGTAAATTCTCATAAATTGCCCTTTGCAACACATTCAAATTGTCCATCGCTGGGATTAATACCTCAGCATCTTGTAACTGTTTCGCCCCCACTAAAACCGCCTCCTCTTGGGGTGATAACTCACTAGAACTTTCCAGCACCTCAATAAACTCCGCCACCGCTTCCTGAGTAGAGGGCAACACCTTCGCCTCTTGGGCAAAAGCTAACTGGTTTTGACTATTGGTGACAAACAGGGCAAACTTAACCGCTTCTTCCGGGTGTCGTGTGGTGCGGGGAATCGTTAAATTCATCACCGCCACATTCTTCTTGCCCGTTTCTCCGGTAATTTCTGGCGCAACTCCCGAGACTTCAGCAATATCTGGCGCATTGGTGGCGATCGCATTTAAAAACTGCGGCCCCGTCGCCACTAACGCCGCCTCCCCCGTTTGATACAGGTCTATACCATAACGATGTCCTCTTGTCAAGACTTCCGGCGGTAATAATCCCTCCCGATAGAGATTGACCCAATATTCAAACGCTGCCACCCCTTCAGGACTATTAAACGCCGCCTTCCCCGACTCATCTACTAACGTCACCCCCATTTTGACCAAAGACTCCAAAACCGCCCCCGAATCTTCCGGAATCAGGGTCACAAACAGCGTAAACTTGCCCGTTTGGTCCTTCACCTGACGCGCCACTGTCGCCAACTCCTCATAGGTTTGGGGGGGATTTTCAATCCCCGCCGCCTCCAACAGCGCCCGATTATAAATCGTTACCTGCGTCGTTAAATACCAAGGCAGACCAAAGGTTTTCCCATTCAGAGTGCTAGCCTGCCAAATCTTCGGTAAATAAAGCCGTTGGTCATCCTCAGAAAGCTGTTCATCCAAATTCAGCCAAGCCTCACGACTAGCCAACTGGGACGCAAACTTAGGATTTAAATTCACCACATCCGGAGCCGTATTCGCCGCCACCGAGGTTAAAATCTTACTCTCCATCGCCTCCCAAGGCACATCCACCCAGCGCACCTTAACCCCCGGATTTTCCGCCTCAAAGTCCTCAATCAACCCCTCAAAATAGGCCGTAAATTGGGGCTGGAGTTGCATCGTCCAGAACTCAATCTCCGTTCCCGACGTAGCCACCGGACGGGAACAACTCACCAACCAACTCACCCCAAGCCCTAACAGAGCAAAAACCCCCAACCGCAACCATTTCGACCATTTGTTCATCATATTGCCTTCCAATTAAGCAAAATTCATGGGACACAAGTCCCGCCCTTCTAGGGCGGCTTGACTCTGAGCCGATGGCCTGCCCCCGATGCTATCATAGCCCCATGCTAAACATCATCTACGAGTATCAGCTACAACTTAAGAATGAGAGGGGATCAGGTATAATCGATCTGATGTTAACTTTTACGACAAGCCTACGATGTATGTCCCCGTTTATGTCTGATGACCCATGAAAACGCTCCTTTGGAGTCCGATCCCAGTAACCTCTTGAACCCTAAATTGTGTATTTGTCTCTATGCCAAGACCGAGGGACTCGCTCAGTCTTTGCAACATTTTTTGAATCATGAACGGTATAATTGCTATCGCTTTGATCAACAAGCTCAGTTTTTGGAGTTTGTCGAACACCATAAAGAACAGATCGACTGCCTGATTTTACAAAATATTGATGGGGAGTTAGCGGTCTTAAATCACTTGTTCACTCAAGGGACTCTTTTGCCTGTGGTGATTATTGAACCCAGAAACTCTGATAATCAGAATACCTCCCTCTTGGACACCACCGGAGATGATAGAATTTCTGAGCATTCCACCCCCGGAGCATCCCCCTACTTGTATCATACCGGAGAGGTTTGGTTATTGGCGACCCAAGTCGCACAGATTACCAACGCCATTGAACAGGCGATCGCTAAATTCCTCCAACTCCCCCCCTTTGTCCAACTCTCCCCCCTCACCCAAACCCCCACCTTCGCCCAAACCCCCACCCTCTCCAACCCCCACCATGAGCAACCCTGCCCAAACTTCCTCCTCCTCCAACAGCGACGACTCGCTGAAAAACTGAAAGAACGTCTAGGCTATCTCGGCATCTACTACAAACGAAACCCCCAAGAATTTTGGCGAAACCTCCCCCCCAAAGACAAGCAAGAACTCCTCGAAGAATTGAGCGTAGAATACCGTGAAATTATCCTCAACTACTTCATCCCAGACTATCCCCTCAATCAAACGATTGATCAGTTTGTCAACCGAGCCTTCTTTGCGGATTTATCTGTCTCACAAATTTTGGAAATTCACATGGAACTGATGGATCGATTCTCCCAACAACTCAAGCTAGAAGGACGCAGCGAAGAAATCCTCTTAGATTACCGTCTCGCACTCATTGACATCATCGCTCACCTCTGTGAAATGTATCGTCGTTCTATCCCCCGAGAAGATATTCCCTTTGAAATCTTCACGTCTAGTGAGTAAAGTCTACCTCAAGGTAGAACAAAGTAACTAAAAATTAACCTTTATTTTCTTTTTTTGAACTGTTATCCTATGAGTGCGTCCAAAAAAACCTATGTTCTCAAGCTCTACGTCGCTGGCAATACCCCAAATTCAGCGCGAGCCTTGAAAACCTTAAAAAACATCTTAGAACAGGATTTTCAAGGAGTTTATGCTCTAAAAGTTATTGATGTACTGAAAAATCCACAACTTGCCGAAGAGGATAAAATCCTAGCCACGCCCACCTTATCAAAAGTATTGCCTCCCCCGGTGCGGAAAATTATCGGTGATTTATCCGATCGAGAAAAAGTGCTAATCGGTTTAGATTTATTATATGAAGAAATTACCGAAGCTTAAGGGAGGTCGCCCCATCTCGGCAAAGACACGGTTTCCTCCAACGGAAAAGACCCATCACTGAGTCACCCCTACTCAACCTGTATCAAATGACTTAACAGTTCAATCGAAAGTTAAATCAACAGCTTGCCATCTTTCTGTTAGGATGAAAACGTTTTCTTCTGATTCTTGAATCCGTTTCTCATCTTCTGTTTCACCGAACACCTTAAACAACTCAGTGATGAATCAACCTAATTCGAGTGATCACCCTTCTAATAGCACATCCATTTTAGGAGTCCGTAAAATTCGGACCATGATCGAAGGGTTTGATGAAATTAGTCATGGGGGGATGCCAATTGGAAGAACAACCCTTGTGAGTGGAACGTCCGGCACAGGGAAAACCTTACTGGCTATCCAATTCCTCTACAACGGGATTAAACACCTTGGAGAAGCGGGAGTCTTCGTAACGTTTGAAGAATCTCCTTCGGATATTATCACGAATGCCTACAGTTTTGGCTGGAATTTACAAGAGTTAATTGATCAAGGAAAACTCTTCATCCTCGATGCTTCTCCTGACCCAGAAGGTCAAGAAGTTGTGGGGAACTTTGACCTTTCTGCTTTGATTGAGCGGATTCAATACGCTATTCGGAAATATAAAGCAAAACGGGTTTCCATTGACTCAGTAACGGCTGTTTTTCAACAGTATGAAGCAGCTTCTGTCGTGCGTCGTGAAATCTTCCGTTTAGTCGCCCGTTTAAAGCAAATTAAAGTCACCTCTATCATGACCACAGAACGGATTGAGGAATACGGTCCAGTGGCACGTTTTGGGGTCGAAGAATTTGTTTCGGATAATGTGATTATTCTGCGCAATGTATTAGAAGGTGAACGACGACGCAGAACCATAGAAATCCTCAAATTACGAGGTACAACCCACATGAAAGGAGAATATCCTTTCACCATCACCAATGATGGGATTAATATCTTCCCCCTAGGAGCAATGCGTTTGACTCAACGTTCTTCTAATGTCCGCGCTTCTTCGGGTGTGAAGAAACTCGATGAAATGTGTGGCGGTGGTTTCTTCAAAGATTCCATTATCTTAGCCACTGGAGCCACAGGTACCGGGAAAACGCTCCTCGTCAGCAAGTTTTTACAAGAAGGCTGTCGCCAAGGGGAACGGGCGATTTTATTTGCCTATGAAGAATCCCGCGCTCAACTCTCCCGAAATGCCAGTTCTTGGGGGGTCAATTTTGAGGAAATGGAAAAAAAAGGATTGTTAAAATTGCTCTGTTCCTATCCTGAATCGGCGGGTTTAGAAGACCACTTACAAATTATTAAATCAGAAATTGAGCAGTTTAAACCTTCTCGGATTGCCATTGACTCTCTCTCAGCTTTAGCACGTGGGGTGACGAACAATGCTTTCCGGCAATTTGTCATCGGGGTGACGGGCTACGCAAAACAGGAAGAAATTACGGGATTTTTTACCAATACTACGGATCAATTTATGGGGTCAAATTCGATTACTGAATCCCATATTTCTACTATTACCGATACGATTATTATGTTGCAGTATGTAGAAATTCGTGGTGAAATGTCTCGGGCGATTAATGTGTTTAAAATGCGCGGTTCTTGGCATGATAAGGGAATTCGGGAGTACACGATTAGTTCCGAAGGGCCAGATATTCGGGATTCTTTCCGCAATTATGAGCGGATTATTAGTGGTTCTCCAAGTCGGATTACGGTTGATGAGAAAACGGAGTTATCCCGTATTGTTCGAGGGGTGAAGGATAAAACTTTGGGGGATGAATGAATGACTTAGGGAATAGCTTCCCCTAACGATTGGGCAACAATAGCGTACCAATTGTAAACCCAAAGCCTAAACCTAAAGCATGGGCGAGAAAACTCACCTCGGGGATATACAGGTCAAAAGTAGTTTGTAAGGCAATAATGACCAAAAACCAGCAAAGGCGCTTGGCGGCGATGTGGCTTTTTTCTCGTAGCCAACCTTGGAGAAGAATCGCTACAATGGCGCCCAAAATGCCCATAATGGCTGCCGAAGCTCCGACGAGGCGCTGTTCTGGATCTCCAAAGGTGAGGGCGATCGCACTAAAGGCCGCCATTGCCCCAATTCCTGCGCCAAAGTAGGTGATACAGTACCGTTCAAACCCTAAACGTAATTCGACAAAGGGACCGAGAATATATAACCCAATCAGATTCGTGAGTAAGTGCAGAACGCCGTAGTGCAAGAAGTTAGCCGTCACTAAACGCCAGATCTCCCCCGCCCAGACTTGACTCGGGATTAATGCCCCCATCCGGTCTAGGGTGAGGGGATTAGTGCTGCCGCCTAAGTGAATTTCGAGACTAAAAACTAGACAATTGAGGGCAATTAAAATATAGGTAGCGTGGGCTTTACGAGGAGTCATCAGAAACGGTTGACCATAACGGACTTCTTGCCGCACTTCAGTTTTAATGCGCCATAACATTTCCCAAGAGGCTCCAGTGAGGACTTCTCGGGGATTGGCGAGGGGGTGACGACTGCGCCAGGCGATCGCATGATTTAACACCGTATTAGGGCAATCATCCCGCAATTGCCCCAGTTGACTCGGAACGGGATGATTGGGTTTTGTGGCCATTTGAGCGGTTAACCGCCAAAAAGTCTTCACTTTTGGTGAGAGAGTAGACAGAGAACTCCCTAAGAGACAGCCGACATCCTCCGTTTGCCCACAAAAAGCCAAAGCAAAGAGCCAAGCCAAATGTAAGGGAATGGGTTGCCCCTGTTTGCGCAAATGGCGTTCATAGCGCTCTATAGTCCAAAGTAGATCATTGAGATCCCCCATTTCCCCCAAAGCCCGTAAATAGTAGGTGACAAGATAGGGATCTTGAATCAGCAGGCTTTCAGGAATGGTGTGTTGAATCCACTGGAGTAACTCCTGCCAGCGCGCTCTCATTAGGAATAACAACGCTGTGGCATTGCGCCCGATAGGAGTTTCTGCTTTCTCGTAGGGGTGCAAATTCTTCAGGGCCTGCGCCATTTTCCCCTGTTGCCCCATTTCCAATGCTTCTAAGATCACAGGCTGTTCTAACCAACCATCGGCCGGGTGCAGCCAGCGTAAATAAGCCGCCAAGCGCCGCGCATCCCGGTATCTTTCCTGATAAATCAGTTTATTGACTTTGGCAAAACCCACCAAAGGCACCAGCAGAAACACAGCCCACAAACTCCCGCCAATAATTCCCGCTAAATTGGGGGCAAGGTAGAATAGACCACTGGTGACACCCAAAATTGAACCTGACACCAGACTCCACCCTCTATGCTGATTGGAATAGAGGGTGCGAATCATCAGGGAAAAACAGGAAAGAAACACTGTCCAGAGTAGAATTTGATTGAGAGTCATAGCCGAGGGCAAGGGATGGCGTGGCTAATCAAGGGGCGGGAGTTTAAGAGAGTTTGGGTTGAGTCCCTAAACTGTATTCGGTGAACTACCCCACTGCAATCGGGTTAAAGTTCTAAGGGGCTGAATTTAGCGCGTATTTCTTCTACTCGTTGGCGATTCACTCCTAAATCTGATTCTCCTAAACGGGAGGCCGAGCGCACATCGACCCATTTCTGCTCGGGATTGAGAACAAATTCCACATCATCCACAAATCCCATCCAATGACTACTAAATTGGGCGTAAAGATAACGATCGGTGCTGGTAATAATACGGGTTCGGTCTAGTTTCTTGACAATATTCTCTATTTGTGGTAATGCTTGGTCGGGATTGCCTTGAAAGGTGAGGGGGGGAATGGCCTGACTGGGGAGGTTGCTTTGACTGTTGACACAGTTGGGGGTGGGGGGGCAAGG
Source organism: Spirulina subsalsa PCC 9445 (assembly GCF_000314005.1). Taxonomy (NCBI): domain Bacteria; kingdom Bacillati; phylum Cyanobacteriota; class Cyanophyceae; order Spirulinales; family Spirulinaceae; genus Spirulina; species Spirulina subsalsa. Next base: position 5,054,435 of record NZ_JH980292.1, on the reverse strand, counting down.
GGCTAATTGTCCGGCTTCTACCCCTAAGTTAGCCGGGCGACTGCCTGCGAGGAGGGTCGGGCGTTCTGGGGCGACGAGACGCATGGCCACCCAGCCGATAATGAACACGAGGGCGGCAATTAAGAAAATGCGACTGGGGGAGACTTTCCGGGCGGTTTGAGTATTAGTCATGGCTCAGGAGTAAAGGAGAAATTCTGCTAGAATAGGCGCGGGAGTGATACCCTTTCCCTAGAATACCCTAATTGTTTAAGTGGTGGTTGCTGGGGGGGTAGGGGGGCGGCAAGGCGATCTGGATTGTTGTTTTTCTAATTTGGCTAACTTGCGATGGATTTATTGCGATCGCTTCCCATTGGACTCTATCTTGAACAACCTTTTACTTGGTTACACCAACTCGATCCGAGAGTCAAACTGGCCTGGCTCATGAGTTTTTTACTCACCCCGGTTTTAGCCAGTTCCGAGTGGCGTTTGAGTCTAGTCCTCATTTTAGTGCTATTCACCCTATCCGCCCGGATTCCCCTACGAGCTTGGCGGCAACAAATGGGCTGGTTATTATTAGTGGGGACAATGGCCTTTGTCATTACCTCTGTCATGAATGACGGGCTGGCCATTACTTATCAAGCCCGTTTACCCTCGGTGGACATTGAGAACATTCCCGACACCCCCTATCAATACATTTTGTTAGAGTTGGGCAATCTCCGAGTGACTCGCCGTTCCTTTGATTTAGCCCTGCGTCTGAGTACGATTATTTTCACCTTGGTCTATAGTACGACCTTATACTTGCTCACCACCGCCCCAGAAGAAATTACGGCCGGATTGGAGGATATTATGCAGCCTCTAGAACGGTTTAAACTCCCTGTCACAGAAGTTGCTCTCACCCTCACCCTCTCCCTACGGTTTATTCCCTTAGTGTTGGAAGAAGTGCAAAATTTAGCCCGTTCCATTCGTACCCGTGCGATTAATTGGAAAAAGTTAGGCCTGCGCCAAAGTTTTAAAATCTGGTTGATTGTCGCGGAACGATTGTTAGAAAATCTGCTGCGTCGGGCGGAACAAATTGCCATTGCGATGGATGTACGCGGCTTTACTCGCCCCAATGAACACCGCGTTCAATGGCATCAACTCCGCTTAAAAAAAGCCGATGGCATCGCTATGGGGGTTCTGGTTTTGTTTTGGTGGGCGCGGTTAACATGGGGCTGGATGGTCTGAAATATCTGGGGTTGACCAGATTCTAGCTTAAAAATCGTCAATTCTTTAATCGGATCACCACTGCCTTGGAATAACATCCTCCCCGTGACTCCCTCATATTCCAGTTGACTTAAGCCCTGACGAATGGCCTCGGGGTCCGTTTGTTTTTGGTCACTCAAGGCAGCAAAAAGCAACCCCATCGCATCATAGGCTAAAGCGGCATGAACTTTAGGGGGTTTTTGGTATTTCTCCTCATAGGCCTGAAAAAACTGTCGCCCTTGTTCCGTGCGGGGCTGAGGAGTCCAATCTAAACTATAGAATCCCCCCTCTAATTGTTGCTGGGTGATGGGGGACAAACTGCCCCAAGTATCCCCCCCAATCAAGGCCGCAGAGAGTTCTAGGGCTTGGATTTGGGGCGCTTGTTGGGCGAGATCGACGCTATAGTTGGGCAGAAAGAGAACAGCTGGATTGCTCTGGCGAATAGTTTTGAGTTGTTCGGTAAAATCTTGATTGGTGTCGGTGGTATAGGTTTCCGAGGCCACCACTTGCCCCCCCAACGCTTGGAATTCCGCCTTGAAAAACTCCGCCAGACCCTTATTATACTCACTGGCCACATCGTAGAGAATGGCGGCGGTGCGGGCTTGGAGTTGGGTATAGGCAAATTGTGCGATCGCCCGCCCCTGAAAACGATCCGTCACCGTTGCCCGGAAAATATAGCGTTTTCCCTCCGTAGTTTTCGGATGAGTAGACCAAGAACTAATCAACGGCAAAGGAATGGTTTCCGCAAATTCCGCCACCGGAATAGCAATCCGACTCAACGGCACCCCCACAATAGCCACCACTTGTTCCTGAAACGCCAATTTTCGCACAGCCGACAGCGCCACATCAGGACGATCTTGATCATCTTCCACCACTAATTCCACCAGACGCTGTTTCCCCTTAATTTCTACCCCTCCGGCCTCATTAATTTGCCTCACGGCTAATTGAGCGCCATTTAAGCCATCCTGCCCCGTACTATCGGCAAATTCCCCCGTCAACGGTAAGATTAACCCCACCCGGATGGGATCAACGGTCTGTCGCGGTAAATTATTCCCCTGACAGGCAACAGGCAGGAGCGCCAACACCAGACTGAATACCAGTAGAATCAGACGGGAGATTGTTTTCATCAGCAGGAGTCTTTTGTTCTCTTGTCTCGGGAATAGGGATTGCCTATTTCCTAATCATCCACCGGACGTAAACGCGTCACCTTTAGTGTAAATTTTCCCCCTCCTGTTTCTCCAAAAGCGCGAACTCTCACCACATAATCCCCTCCCTCCACAATGCGCGCAAACAGGAGAGAATTCGTTGTTCCGTCGGGGCCATCATCATTTTCCCCGACGGTGCTACCATCAGCCGATAACAAGATCACAATAGTATCGAATTCATCAGACATCAGATCAATGGTCACTTGATCGCCGCTTTCGAGACGAACGCGATAGTCCCGTGAAAAACCTCCGTCTCCTGTTGGAATGTCTTGTTCTGAGAGGATGTCCTCTACCACTTGACCAGAAACGATGGGAATGGGTCGATACATGGGCTGTTGCGCTCGTACCGGAACCGTTGCCAGTCCTAATGTACAAGCTGTGAGACTCGCCAGTAAACTTGAAGACCAAGAGGAAATAGAGGGTTTTTCCATAGAGTTGAGAGTTACCGTAAAAATCAAACCGCTTAAAACTGACCTAAATTGTCTGGTTCTTGCACAATTGTACCGCTATATTGCGCTAACCATCGCCTTGACCCCTCAGTAGTGCGCGGTTTCCCGCCAATTACGCGAAAAACCCTCAGACGGATAGATGAGGACAGTTGAGGGAATCTGTTAATATAATTTACAAAGATATGTAAACTTTCTTAACTATTCTGCCAAATCTGGCTCACCAATGACCTCAGTAACATCTCTCTTTTCCCCGGTCGATCATGACCTCAGCATCCTATCGGCGAACTTGAAAGAATTAGTTGGCGCACAACACCCGATTCTCAGTGCCGCCGCCGAACATCTGTTTGGGGCGGGTGGCAAGCGGTTACGGCCAGCTATTGTGTTGTTAGTCTCCCGAGGTACTATGTTAAACCAGGACATTACGCCTCGTCACCGTCGTCTGGCGGAAATCACCGAAATGATTCACACGGCGAGTTTAGTCCATGATGATGTGGTGGATGAGTCAGAAATCCGCCGCAATGTGGCAACGGTGAATAGTTTGTTTGGCAATCGGATTGCCGTGTTGGCGGGTGATTTTTTGTTTGCGCAGTCTTCTTGGTATCTGGCGAATTTAGATAACTTAGAGGTGGTAAAACTGCTATCGGAGGTGATTCGGGATTTTGCGGAGGGGGAAATCCGCCAAGGTTTGAACCGCTTTGATACGAGTTTATCTCTTGAGGCTTATTTAGAAAAAAGCTATTTTAAAACGGCTTCCTTGATGGCGAATAGTGCTAAGGCGGCTGGGGTGTTAAGTGGGGTATCTGATGCGATCGCCAATGACCTGTACAATTATGGTCGTCACCTCGGGTTGTCCTTCCAGATTGTCGATGATATCTTAGACTTTACCGCCTCTAGTGAAGTGTTAGGGAAACCCGCCGCATCGGATTTGATCAGTGGGAACTTGACAGCACCCGCACTTTATGCTATGGAGGAAGCCCCCTATTTAGCCACCTTGATTGAACGGGAATTCAGCGAGGAGGGGGATATTGAAGAGGCGATCGCCTTAGTCAATCAAGGGAACAGCATTGAACGCTCTAGAGAACTGGCCGCCTACCATTCCCAGCAAGCGGTTGAAAGCCTTAAAAATCTCAAACCCTCCGACTGTCATCAAGCTTTGATTGATTTAGCGGACTACATTTTAACGCGAATGTACTAAAGACCCTAATTAACGGGCAATCACCGATAAAGCAGAACCGGATCTAACGCAATTGCGGCCGTTCCGTTTCGCTTGGAACAAGGCTTTATCCGCTTGTTCAATTAAATCCGTGGCCGCTTGTTCAGGATGGGGAACCACTGTGGCTAATCCCAGACTCACTGTGACATAGGGTTGCACGTGGGAAGTGGCGTGAATCAGTTGTAAGTCTGTAACCGCTTCTTGAATTAAATGGGCAAGGCGCAGGGCTCCTGTGGTGTCGGTATGAGGCAATAAAACAGCAAATTCTTCTCCACCATAGCGCGCTACTAAGTCTCCAGACCGTTTGAGAACTTGCTCAATGCCTTGGGCAATTTTCTGTAAACAATCATCTCCCATCAAGTGACCGTAATAGTCGTTGTAGCGTTTAAATTCGTCTACGTCGATCATAATCAAGGAGAGGGGAAGGCGTTCCCGTGCCATGCGCTTCCATTCGTGGTGCAGGGTTTCGTCAAATTGGCGACGGTTGGGGATTTGGGTGAGGCCGTCTAGGGTGGCCAGTTGATAGAGGTGTTGATTGACTTGGGCTAGGGCTATTTCCGCTTTATGACGTTCGGCAACCTCTTGTTCTAGCTGTTGGCAAGTTTCCCGCAGAGAGGTTTCCGTGTGACGGAGACGTACAATTTGTTCATTGAGACTCGCATAGAGAATGCAGAGATGTTTAGCCATGCGGTTGAAGGCTTGGGCGAGAATCCCTAATTCATCCTCACTCACGGGGGGCGTTTTAACGCTAAAGTTCCCTTCGGCGATTTGGGTGGCACTTTGGGCGATCGCTAAAATCGGCTGAGTTACTCGACCAGCGAGCCAATACACCCCCATCAGTAATAACACTGAGCCAAACAGTTCAGCGCTCACCAATTGCCACACGACTTGATAAACCGGGCGAAACAATTCGGCCTGATCCATTTCCACCAACAGCAGGAAAGGGGATTCTTTCAACCTACGATAAATCCCAATCACCGGAACCGATTGGCGATTGCGATACCATCCCACCCCCCTCTGATGGTTGAGTACCTTTTGAATGCCTTGATTGTGGTTAGGCTGTAACGTCATCTCCCGAGGGAATTGAGGGGTGAATTCCCCTTGACTATTGAGCAGGTAAATTCGCCCGCTTTTCCCCAGTCCAGTCGGGTTGTTCGCGATGCCTTGGAAAATAACGGGGTTTAGATGAGCCACTAACGTTCCCAGAGAATGGGTTTCTCCGGCAGCTGTGAGCGGAACAGTAACGAATAGGGGAGAACTAGAAGAAGAATTGAGATCGAAGCGGGATCCGGCTAACGGGGCAGAGTCGAGGGGGGGTAAATCTTGGTAGGAAGGGGGGGGTAGGGTGGAGAAGAGAACCTGACCGGAGGGACGAAGAATCGTGATATTGTCTAAAGCATCATTCCCGGCCAAGGAAATAGTAAAAATAGCTTGTAACTGTTCTTGGGCGCTTTGCCATTCTGTAGGAGTCGCCAGGGGATTATTGAGGGTGGCTAGGGGGGCGAGAACTGTAGGGCATTGACTCAGTTGTGCGATCGCCTGACGCTGATTCTGTAACCACAAGTTCAGCGCATCTTCCTTTAAGTCCGTCATCCGCTCAAAATGCTGTACCCCATTCTCCCGAATCACCGTACGCAAGCCAAAAAATGTTAGTGTGCCTGTCATCAGCGTCATCACCAAGCACAACACCGAAAAATAGCTAACTAACCGAAATTTTAAACTGGTCTGCCAAATTTTCATCGTATTTCCCCTTAATCGGCTTGCCCATCAACGGCCAACACCCTCACGCCATTGGCTTAGATCAACTACCTTTGACCCACTGCATTCGTCCGTTGGAACTCCAAAACCATGTAGAGCGAGTTATTCGGGTTCACTGTCCCTCGTTCGGGGCGCTCAAAACAACGCAGTGCCTATAATGACCATAATCCTGTATCGTAGGCTACACAATCAAATTTAATACTTTCTTCGGAAAGAGCGGGAGTCGGGAGTCGGGAACTCTCCCCCCCTGTTCCCTGTTCCCTGTTCCCTGTTCCCTAAAATAAAAGAGTTTTAGCTATTCACTATTCCCCTGCCCCCCTGCTCCCCCGCTCCCCCGCTCCCCTGCCCCCCTGCTCCTCTGCTCCCCCGCTCCCCGTTCCCTATCCCATAAAAATACTCTAAGCAAATCCCGGATAGACCCCCAAGAGCGTTATGATAAAAAGTTCCCACTTTGACCCCTTGGGGGTGGGCTGTGGTGTGGGCGCCCTCAATAGACCTTAAGTGAAAAGCAACTATGAGCAGAACCAATCTAGATTTTTTAGCACAAAGCGACCCTCGCGTGGCCGAAATTCTTAACCTAGAACTCCAACGCCAACGGGATCACCTAGAATTAATTGCCAGTGAAAACTTTACCTCAGCAGCAGTTCTGGCGGCACAAGGTTCCGTCTTGACCAACAAATACGCCGAAGGTCTACCGGGAAAACGCTACTATGGCGGCTGTGAATTTATCGACCAAGTGGAACAGTTAGCCATTGACCGGGCGAAAGAACTCTTCGGGGCGGCCAGTGCTAACGTTCAACCCCACTCCGGCGCCCAGGCCAATTTTGCCGTCTTCCTGACCCTATTAAACCCCGGTGACACCATTATGGGCATGGACTTGTCCCACGGGGGCCATTTAACCCACGGGTCCCCGGTGAATGTGTCGGGGAAATGGTTCCGGGTGGTGCAGTATGGGGTGAGTCCTGAAACCGAACAGTTGGATTATGAGATGATTCGCGCGATCGCCAAAAAAGAACAACCCAAGCTGATCATCTGTGGGTATTCTGCCTATCCCCGGATCATTGACTTTGCCAAATTCCGGGAAATTGCCGATGAAGTCGGAGCCTATTTAATGGCCGATATTGCCCACATTGCTGGATTAGTGGCCACCGGACACCACCCCAACCCCATCCCCCATTGTCACGTCGTCACCACCACCACCCACAAAACCCTACGGGGGCCACGGGGAGGCTTAATCCTGACTGGGGATGAAGAGTTAGGCAAAAAACTGAATAAAGCCGTATTCCCCGGCACCCAAGGCGGCCCCCTAGAACACGTTATCGCCGCCAAGGCCGTCGCCTTTGGGGAAGCCCTGAAACCAGAATTTAAGACCTATTCCGGGCAAGTCATCGCCAATGCCCAAGCCCTCGCCGCCGGATTAATCCAACGGGGCTTTAAAATCGTCTCCGGGGGCACCGATAACCACTTAATGTTAGTAGACCTGCGTTCCATTGGCATGACCGGGAAACGGGCGGATCAGTTGGTGAGTGGGGTGCGCATCACAGCCAACAAAAACACCGTTCCCTTTGACCCCGAATCCCCCTTTGTCACCAGTGGGTTACGCTTAGGTTCTCCGGCCATGACCACCCGGGGGATGGCAGAGGCCGAATTTACCGAAATTGCTAATATTATCGCCGATCGGTTGTTGAATCCTGACGATGAGGCGGTGGCGGAAGATTGTCGCCGTCGGGTGGGGGCGCTGTGCGATCGCTTCCCCCTGTATGATCATTTACGGATTGCCGTACCTGCTCTCGCCTAAACCCTGCTAAATTGAGACTGCACCCCTCCTTGACCCCCCAAGAAATCCCAAAAAAGTCACAAATTAACCGGATTACTCTAGGCTAAGGAGGGGAATTTGTTGTAGACTTTGCCTGATCCCATTAGGTGTACAATCCAGATGCCTCTCCATCTGTATCATTTGATTGCCTTCCTCATTTCTGCGATTGTTGTCCTATGGAGTACACCAGTCGTCAAAACCATTGGGCTAAAACGCGGTCACGTTGACCACCCCAACGAAGAACGGAAAGTCCATGAGCGGCCAATGGTGCGCTTGGGGGGCGTTGCCATTTTTACGGGGACGGCAGTTGCCCTGTGTTTGGTTTGGCTTTTAGGGGGCTTTGAAGTTCTCCCCCAAGACAAAGGCGATATCTTCGGTCTGATTGTCGGAGGGGTTGGTTTTTTCCTCATTGGACTGACCGATGATTTATTTAGTCTTGGTCCATTGCCTCGCTTACTAATGCAAGTCGGGGTGGCTACCTTGGCTTGGATGTTGGGAGTCCAAATTGATTTTCTCTCCATTCCCTTTGCGGGTTTAGTCCAAATTGGTTGGCTCAGTCTACCTGTGACTGTGATTTGGTTGGTGGGGATGGCGAATGCCATTAACTGGATTGATGGTCTAGATGGGTTAGCCGCCGGAGTCTCAGGCATTGCGGCGGTAGTGATGTTGGTGGTGTCCCTGTTTATGCAGCAGTCGGCCGCCGCCCTGATTGCGGCAGCCCTCGCGGGGGGAGCATTGGGTTTTCTGCGCTATAACTTCAACCCCGCTCAGATTTTTATGGGCGATGGAGGGGCTTATTTTATGGGCTTTGTCTTAGCGGCCGTGGGGGTGATTGGGTTGGTGAAAACTACGGCTGTCACAGCCGTAGTGCTACCCTATTTGATTTTAGCCGTGCCGATTTTGGATATGTCGGCGGTGATTATCTCTCGCCTGAGTCAAGGCAAATCCCCGTTTTTGTCCGATAATCGTCATCTCCACCATCGTTTACTCAATGCGGGGATTTCCCAACGCTTAACGGTTTTGTTTATTTACTGTCTCACCCTCTGGGTGGGCAGTTTAGCCCTCGCCTTCTCAGGGATTCCCAGTGGAGAAGCCTATGCGATGGGCGCAACAGCATTATTAGCCTATGTGGGGTGGCAGGTTTGGCGCAATACTCGGGCAAGTCGGTCTTAAAGGGTGAAAAAGGGTATGAGTGCGGAAATTATTTGCGTCGGAACGGAATTATTGCTGGGGGATATTCTCAACAGTAATGCCCAGTATTTGGCCAAGGAATTGGCGCGTTTGGGCATTCCTCACTACTATCAAAGTGTGGTGGGGGATAATCCGGGACGAATTCATCAGGTTGTGGAAATGGCGATCGCCCGCTCCTCAATTTTGATCTTTACCGGAGGCCTGGGCCCCACTCCCGACGACTTAACCACCGAAACCCTCGCCGCATTTTTCCAAACCCCCTTAGTGGAACATCCCGAGGTTTTACAGGATATTACGGAAAAGTTTGCCATGCGACGGCGGGAAATGACCCCCAACAATCGCAAGCAAGCCCTCCTCCCCCAAGGGGCGACCGTGCTACCTAATCCCAGTGGCACCGCACCGGGCATGATTTGGCAACCTAAACCGGATTTAACTCTCCTCACCTTTCCGGGGGTGCCGTCGGAAATGCGCCGGATGTGGCAAGAAACGGCGGTTCCCTTTTTGCAAGCCCAAGGGTGGGGTAAACAGATTATTCACAGTCGTTTACTCAAGTTTTGGGGCATTGGGGAGTCTACCTTAGCCACCAAAGTAGCCGATTTCTTTGACTCCCCCAATCCCACCGTCGCCCCCTACGCTTCGGCCGGGGAAGTGCGCTTACGGGTATCGGCTAAGGCTCCCTCGGAAGGGGAAGCCCTTCAACTCATTGAACCCATTGCCGCCCAAATTCAAGCCATTGCCGGATGGGACTATTTTGGTCACGATGAGCAAACTTTAGCCACGGTGGTGGGGGAATTATTGCGCGATCGCCAGCAAACCCTCTCTGTGGCCGAATCCTGCACCGGAGGCGGTCTAGGGGAAATGTTAACCCAAGTGGCAGGCAGTTCCGACTACTTTCAGGGGGGCGTAATTAGCTACGCCAACACCGTCAAAACCCAGCTTTTAGGTGTGAGTCCTGAATTATTGACCCAGTTGGGGGCTGTCAGTGAACCCGTCGCCAAACAAATGGCCCTAGGAGTACAGAAACAACTAGGCAGCGACTGGAGTTTAAGCATTACAGGCATTGCAGGCCCCGGGGGAGGAAGTGATCATAAACCTGTGGGGTTAGTGTATATTGGGTTAGCTGCCCCAGATCAAACGGTGGATATCTTTGAGTATCGTTTTGGTCAAGAACGCGATCGCGCCACCATTCGCTACATGAGTGCCTGTAACGCCCTTGACCGTCTCCGTCGCAAACTACTTGATTCCCCCTCCTAGGTCTAATCTCCTAGGGATGGGGTTCGATTTTTTTTTTGCTGTGTTATGCTAGAAGATAAGCAGACTAAGCTCGGTAAGGAGTCTATCAATTGCCCTCTGTCGTAATTCTTCAGATGTAATTGTTCAGATTCTTTTCAGAATCCCGACCATCCAACTGGCGGGAGTAGCTAATGATAAGTTAGTCTTACAGGAGCATTCTTTTCAATGGACTATGTAGAAAAGGTTTTAGAAAAGATTAGAGAGTGGGCGCGCCGCCTCATCGAATCTTTATTAGGCCCCGAAGCAGAACCAGAACCTGAGTTAATTCCCATTCCTGTTAACGAACCTCAGCGACCTCGGCACAGATAACACGAGGTAAAACTAACACGAGATAAAACTACCTAGGCCCCCCTAACCCCCTATTTGGGGTTGAACGCGTTGGACTGCCTAGATATTGGAAGTCCTTTCAACACCAAGACCATCGGACTTGTGTTCAAAATCTTGTGTTCAAAATCAAGCCGTTTCCATCGGCTATAGCAATCCTCAAAGATAGGGCGAAGCCCCTAACTGGTTGGTAGGACTGCTATTTTTCTTGGCCGTTTCCAGCGACCTATTTCGGTTTCGCGCCAAATTACCCCTTTTCGTAATGACAGAATCCCCCTTAAGCCTCTTAATTCTGCACGGACCGAACTTGAACTTATTAGGTCAACGAGAACCCGGCATTTACGGCCAACTGACCCTAGCCAAAATCAATGAATTATTGCAACAACAAGCCAAAGCATTAGATGTCACCATCACCCCCTATCAATCCAATCATGAAGGGTCTTTAGTTGATGCCATTCAATCCGCCCTCGGTCAATATTCCGGCATCCTCATCAATCCGGGGGCTTATACTCATACCAGCGTCGCCCTACGGGATGCTTTATTAGCCGTTCAACTGCCCACCGTAGAAGTTCATTTAAGCAACATTTACCGTCGCGAAGAATTCCGCCATCACTCCTACATTGCCCCCGTTGCCATCGGTCAAATTAGCGGCTTTGGAGTCCAGAGTTATTGTTTAGGTTTACAAGCCTTAGTCCAGCATTTAAGGGACGAAGCCAGTAGCCCTTGAGCTTTAACCGCAAGCAGCCCCGCGCTCTACACGTTAGGGTGAGCGTCGGGAAGAATTGCGGGTCTGTCGTTCGCGCCAGCGGCTCCTTGGAGCATGGGGTTCAATACCCCATCGACAGACAAACTTCTAATTTATTGCCTCAAAACATCGCTTTGGGTTCGCTCCGTAAGACGACAATACTCATCTAAATGCTGCTTCTCTATATCCGAAATCCGAACGGAAAAACTTTTTATGTATTGCAAGACTATAGCCAACCTACCTGAGTCGTGCAAAAAAGGGTCGCCTGTAATCCAGATAGGACAATAGCCCAGAGTTCACGTCTCATTAGGACTAGCTATATCCGTATTTGCATTACAATGATACCATGCGAACATCCTACCAGTACCGACTACGATTAACTCGACAGCAGCAAGCCACAGTGGATAACTGGCTTGAACTTTGCCGCAGGCAGTACAACTATCGCTTGGCGGAGCGGTTCAACTGGTGGGAGCAAAATCGCTGTGATGTTAACGCTTGCCTTTTGATCTGTTACCTTCCAGAACTGCAAGACAGACCAAATTTCTACTCTCAAAAGCGCGATTTGGTCAATTCTAAAAAGCGGTGAATCCGAACGGTACAACCCAGAATTGCTCTGGTTGTGGGCAGAAGGTTCCAAAAACCATCCAGGATAGATGGCACTCTTGCCCTCACTGTGGATTGGAAACTAGACCGTGACCACAACGCGGCAATTAACATCAAATACAGAGCGGTGGGGCATCCCGTTCTTAAAGCTCAGGCAACGCCCGATGGGATACCAGGGGTCACTGAGAAGCCCGCGCTGTATGCGTAGCATCAGCGTCGGGAGTATGTCACGGTCATTTCCCATGAGGCCACCTAAATCCGATATTGAGTCCAAACCCCTAAAGAACTAATTTTAAACGACATCAAGCTATTAACCACCGTCCCCGGAGTCCAGCACATCCCCGAAAAAGCCACAGACTCCCCAGCTTTGTGGTCTTCTTGCCACTCCCGCCCCACCAACGGCTCAATTTCCCCCTGTGCTGATACATTTTCTGTTTTGGTATGGGCTAACAGGGGGCTATTTTCTGAAACTTCAATCACTATAAAATTCTCTTCTCCTCGCCAAGTATAGTGTTCTGAATCAAACAAATGATGACTATAGCCATCATGTTCATCCGTAATCTTTTTAATCTCAATTAAGCGAATATCCCCCCAACCATACCCCCGTTCTCCACCCATTTGTAGACGATTACAAGCCGATTGCCAAGGCAGATCAGACCCTTCTTTTTGAAACATATAACCCACTAAATAAACCTGTTTCCCGTCATCTAATGTCCGAGGTGAAATAAACTCAACCTCGTGTAATAAACCCTCCTCGGCTGCTTGTTGGGGATAGACTAAAGCAGTGCTGGCGTAACTACTCAAAAACCGACGACGAAACAGGCTTTCTTTTTCCCACGGCCATTGAATTGGATAGTCTTGATTTTCTTGAATGGCGGGATAAAAGTAAGTAAAAGCTAACTCTTGATGAACTCTTTCACCATAGCCTTGATACTGACTAGAATCAGTAGCCGGACCATCCGTTGCATCACGGGTTAGGCGCATCGTCAGCGCACCCCAAAAGTTGCGTCCGGTGACGTAGGGGCGAGTACGCTGTACATTCCCCACTTTTCCACAACCAATATGCAGAGGAGATTTCAGCTTAAAGACAACGCGATAGACTATCCAAGTCACGGAGTTTCCTCCTGTTCTTCTTCTTGAGAATTGGTTGATTTTTCTTCAACCTGTCGAGCTTTTGCCCCATAACGAGCATAAATTAACATTTGCTCTAGGGTTTCTTTGGTGAGTAATAGCTTTTCTAAATTGATTGTTTTATTATCTGTAATGTGTTTTAGTATATCTTCAGCCTGATCGCTGCTAGGCTTATCCCATCCAATTTTCAAACTATCTAACAATTCCCACATATACTTTACTAGAACTTCTCCAGTAGATTTGATATTTTTCTTCCTCTCTTCATCGGACGGTTTTTCTTTAGCTAATAGGTATAGAAAACAAGCGTAAACCCCATCTTCTTGTAAAACACCCAAGGTTTTAGTAACCGTGTTTTCCACCGATTTTGCTTCCTTGTGTTTTGAGTTTTCTATCATGTCCTGAGCGTGTTTTGCCGCAAGCCAGTCTAAATTATTTTCTGTATTAATCATGATTTTTCTCCTGATCAAAAAGGTCTGATAAACCTACCGTTATTGGATCACCAATCATAGCCATCCGTCCAAAGCCTCGCGTTCCCATACCACCAACTCCCAACCACTCAATCATCCTAAACCCTGCTTTCACCACACATAAGGGACAAGTCCAAGCCCCTCCAGGTAAATTTTTACTACTCTTAAACTTTTTCTCTTTGGGAAATGGACGCTGGCGTTTTTTGGGCTTGTTATTTTCTTCTTGCTTATCATCATTTTGTTTATTTTCGTCCTGCTCTTGACCAGAGCCATAATCATCTAAAACGACTTCTGCGGTGAGGAATGTAGCGCGGGGGATGGCTTCGTAGGTGAATAAAGCTCCTTCATCGGCTGCACCTGTTTCTGGGTCAATGGCTACCGAGGTGCGGACTTCTAAATTGCTATTCACAATTTGGCTAAACAGAGCATCTTGGACAATCACAATTTTTTTGATTGCCTTATAGCGTTCTTGATCTTGCCATTTGGACTTTTTAGGAGGTTCAATTTTTACTTTATCTGGTAAAATTTCTAACATTAACCAACCTAAGTTTAAAGGATCGGTGCGTTCCCAATTTAGCAAAACTTTTTCTTTTTTCCAGTCAGTTTGTGGTGGCTCAACTGTAAAGCCCGCTTCTTCTAAACGCTCTACCGTACTCACCCAAACGGGGCCAACCATTGAATGAACAGGAAACAGAAGGATATGAGCATCAAAAATATTGACAACGCCGGAATAAATATCTTGACCTTTGATATAGCCAAAGGTGTAGCAGACAGGATTATCAGCGATGTTTCCTGTAACTTTATTATGGCTTTGTCCTGCGGCTTCGGGGGTTTCATATAACTGTGCTGCATAGGAGCGGGCTGCACCGTGTAAACTTGTGCCGGGGATTTTGGGGATTTTTGTACCGGGTTCGCGGACAATGCTGTTATCGACTCGCCCCAAGCGATAGCCCCCAGTACCGATATGTACGGGGTCGAGGGTCATAAATAAATAACGTTGTCGTTTGTAGGTTGCCATTGGTGGTTTTATCGCTCCTTGAGGATTTCCATATACAAGTCTGCTATATCTGCCAGTTTGCCCCGCACTCCCGCATCAATGAGTTGCTGACGTTCTGTTTCCGGGATAGTGTGCCAGAGTTTTGTTTTGGGCCATGCTGCATTACTGAGGGTATCTTTGACAAATTGCTTAAATGTGTCATCTGTCCATGATTGTTGTAAATTTTCACCATGCCACATTTCGCGAGTTGCTTCGATGGTGTAAATAACTTGATGGCGTTGGGAGGTTTTGAGGTTTTTGAGAATTTCCCAAAGGGTTTGGATACGGTCTAGGTCTTCGAGGTAGAAGGGACGGGTGGAACGGGGGCGGCGACCGTTTTCGTCGTAGTGAATTTCAAAGCGGCGGGCGGTGCTGTCGAGGTATTCAAAGTCAAAGGTGGAGGGGGTGAAATAAATTTTATCGCCTTGTTTTAAATCACCAGCATGAACTAACCAACAGGGTTCAATTGTACCAGGTCGCTGACTTTTGATTTTGCGTGATCGTCCATTTACCTTGTTATCATCACCATTAGTTTCTAGAAATACGTAAGGATACCAGACATCTTCAGTTGTACCATCACCCATATAACTAGGAACAGACCAAGTAATGGTACTGTGTTCATGGGTTAGTGTTACTTCAATTTTCTTATCCTCTGTTGCTTCCGTGGGTAATGGGCATGAAGCCTGAATAACCTGCCATAATTTTTGACTTCTAGATTTATAGCTCAACATTTGTCGTCCAGCGTCTAAAGCAGACCGGAGGGGAGTACGACGATCAAAGTAGACAACACCGAGATATAAGGGTAGACGATTGCGGACTTTGCCCATTTCGCGTTCATACTTTGTTTTTATCGCCTTAACTACATCAAGAGATTTATCTGCTGGAACAAGAGCCATAAATGTACTCGGTTCAGTCAATATAGGAATAGCAGTAGAGTAGGCAACATCTTGATGTTCGGTTCTGATAATTCGCAGATTTGTTGGTAGATTTTGGTTGCGATCACGTACTGAATCACTATCGCGTAATGTAATTGAGCGATCACAAGTAATAAATTGAGACTGAATATAATCTTCTACAAAAATTGCAGCAGTCGCCGAGTCAGTAAAGATTTCTCTTTCGGCTTCAAGCTGTCGGGCAACATAACTAAGATTATCAGTTGAAATCAAATATCCTCCAGTTCCATCGGGCTGTGGTGGATACCAAGCTACACTTAATGTGGTTTTACCTAATTCCAACTCATAAACATGGAATAGCCCCAAGTTAGGTATTTGATCAAGATAGAGAATCAAACGACGGCGACTATCAGATAGTGATAGCTTTAAGTCATTTTGTACATCTTGCCAAAATTGGCGGGTTGTTTCCCAAATACGGCGAATTCGACTAAAAGAGGGGTTTTTAACCGAAGTGGTTGAACCTGAGCCAACAGGATTAAGAATGAGAGACTCGACTAATTGACCACTCAACCAATCCTCTAAATCAAACCGACCAATAATTAGTGCAAGCTTTGCATTTGTATCAGCAACCTCATCAATCCAGATTGTATCTTCAGCTTGTTGAGTAGCCCAAAGTTGAGATCGATCAAGTCGTCGTCTTTCACAAATATCACAGACTTTACGCGATGCAAGCTTCTCGGATTTTCCTTGTGGTCGCATTCCGCAAACTGTGCAAATATCAGCAGCTTTGTGTTGATCTATTTCATTTTGAGGCCAGGACTGTTTGATTTCTTCAGGTAATGGTGGTGAAACAATAAATTTTTGAAGAATTTGACCAATGGGAGGAATTTCATTTAAAGGTGGATTTCTAGTTTGCCAGTCAGGATCTTGCCCCCACCAAGAAGTCTGATCCAGTTCTATGATTGGTTGTAGTTCTCCACCTAGTTTTAAACTTGCATCATTTTTTAATGTACCTTGCGTGAATTTTTGCAGAATCAAATCACGAAGATTTTCACCCATTTGATTGCTTAAATTCAAAAGATTTGGTAAATCATATACCACAAAAATACTTCTGCTTTCATCTCGATAAACTTCATTTCCTAGTGGATATTCTATTTCTACTAAATCGCGTACTTTATCAAAAGAATCTTTAAGCAATTTTTGTCGGCTTAATAAATCAGGAAGTCTAGAAACCTTTGTGATATAACCAAGTCCTTCAACTCTAACACTTAATAACCGCCAGCGCAGATCCCTAGCTTGCGGAATACTGCTTGACAATAATGTACCAGCAACAGCAGCTTTATAAAGTGCGCCTACCAGTGTTCCCCAATCCCATAAACTGATTTCATTAATAGGACGGCGTGTATCTGCACCAACTTGGATAAATAATTCACTAATTTTTTGAGTAAAATTTGGTCGATCATTTTGAGAATAACTAGCTAATGCTGTCCAGGGTAAACCCCAAAGTTGAGTAGTTAGATGATTAGGGATATTTTGCTCAAAACCAAATGAGGAACTAACTGTTACACCCGGATAGTTTTGTTCTCCGCCATCTGGTTCTTGTTTGTCGAAGTGGGCTGTATTATGACAGCGAGTTAAATAATCAGGCAGAATATCACAATTTGTATCCGATTGTCGATGAATAATTTTCGGAAATGGGCAAATGTTCCCTAGTAAATTAATAGTAATACTACTTAAGCTAGAAACACGGATAGTGAGTACGTTTCGAGCTAAACCCTGTTGTCCAGTTAAATTAGCTGCTTGTACTTTCAATTGCTCATCAGAGCATTTGCGGTAATCATGTAACCAACCAATTGCCTCACCCAATAAAATCGCATCACGATTATTTGCTAGTATATCAAGTTGGTTCATTCTTGAACTCCATTATGTAGATCCTTTGCTATTTGTTGGGCGCGATCGCTCATAATTATTCTTCCTGTTTGGGCAACAAAGGTTCTAAATTAACCAGTAACGCTGGAATTTCAACCGAAACGACATCCCATAATATATCCAGATCAATATTTTTGTAAGCATGTACCAAGCGATCGCGTAACCCAGCGAGTTGCTTCCAAGGTAAATAGGAATGTTGTTCTCGAAATTCGTTGGATAATCTCTTAGTAGCTTCCCCCATAACAGCGATCGCGTACATCACTGCTGCAATTGTTTTTTGATCTTCCACAAATTCAGCTTTCGTCATCCCCGATACAAAAGAAATTGTATTTTGACTGTAATAGTATATATCAAGTATGGACTCTAAATCTCTATTTGCTGTCATAAATAACCTGAGATGATGAAAGAATATTTTGTTTTCTTAGCCAATTATGACTCTGCTCAACACTAGACCTATTGACTAAATCAACCTTGCGACCAAGTAATTTCTCTAATTCCTCTTCAGCACCCATTAAATCAACTAATCTCCATTGAATATTCGGTTTAAGAACATATAAAAAGTCTACATCGCTATCCGTATTAAAATCATCACGCAAAATAGATCCAAAAACTGATAATTGAGCAATTTGCCAGCGTTGACAAAAGGTTTCTATAGCATCTATTGGTAGAGGTAGTGCTAATTTTGAGGCTGTTTTTATCTGTGTTTTTACCATAATCTCTTTCAACAATTGCTATCAATTTGGTTTACTGGCTTTTGCCTAAATTTTGTATTATTTGGTTAGCGCGATCGCTCAATTGACTCAAGTTATTAAAAGTCTGTGAAGTTATTAAGTCTGAACTGGATTCAAATCTCTCCTGATTTTCTTTGTACCATTTTTTAACTTTTTTGTAAAGTGTAGGATTGTGTGGTTGATTTTGCCTTTGCAGAAACTTTTTATATTGTGACTCACTTTTCAAAGTTCCATCATCGTTTAGAAAATCTTGCTTTAAACTCCCATCACTATTCAAAAACTCTGCTTGTTCAGATGAAATTTGTATTTTCTTTAATTCTGGCCAATCTGCTCTAATTGCAAACCCTATTTTTTCCTTAATATCAACAACACCAAAACCGCTACTGGTTTTTGCTCCAAAACCATACACTCTGAGCATCGCCTCTACCCCTTTCGCAACCAACTCTAAATCCTGAGCAACTTGGATTTCATCCACTTTACCAAACGGAACATAGAGAATAACAAACTCACCTGTTGCACCAATAGGAACTGACTCAATCAAAATCGGATTCTTGCCCGTTCCTTTTTTGCGATCGTGCGGGTTAATGACCTCCAAACTAATTCTATCAAAGAATGTCGGATAAAAGTAAAGTCGCCCCGAAAAAAATCCAGTTGAAGAAATTTTTCGCTGAATGTAACGCCGATACCACCGTGATAAATGATCATTACCCAGATGATCTAAATAACTTTGAAAATTTTCATCCTTTGTCTGAACATTTTTCTCTGTTCCAAAAATTCGAGCTAAACTAATACGTGTGGCGACAAACTGTTTTAGATAAATACGACTATCCCGTTCATCTAAACTACACGACCATTCAACAAACTGTTGAATCATTGCACTTTGTAACGCTCCTTTCCAACTGCTGGGGGCTACCATTGGCGTTTGAAACACCTTGTCCTTGTGAACGGGGTTATCAAGGATATGAAAAGCGCGATCATCCTTGCTGAGATATGGCTTTTTAAGGACAAAAGGAACTTTCAATATAAAGCTAAGTTGAGGTAATTGCTCAAGGTCTTTAGGATTAGGTGTAAATTGAAAAAATTCAGGAATTTGTTGAGTAGTAAGATTTTTTTGCCAAACATCACGAATATTATTTTTACAGTTATTTGACTGACTCTCATACCATAAATAAGATAAGTGTGGTTCAATCTCTACAGCCTTTTTAGCAGAACTTTCTACCTTAGGTTCTGCTTCTTGGCGTGCATCTCGATCTCTTCGGCTCTTAGCTCGTTCTAATTCTACAACAGCTTCCTCAAGAGTCGGTAAACAATCGTCTTCACTTAAACATTCTTGTTGACAAGCATAATAATCATATTGCATCATACACCTCTTAGAAAAACTAAAACTATACCACCGCAAATTCAGTAAACTGGTTGGATTATTTGCCGATATTTTTCTATTTTTTCCATATTTTGTTTCCTATTGATTTCAACAATTGTTATTGTGGAGAACTGACCAATTCAAAGGCTGCAATCAGCGCAGCAAATACTTCCCGAATATCGTTCTCATCAGCATTATTCATTACTTTCTCCGCAAAAATGGGTGGAGAGGTGTCTAACTTCAAAACGGCGGCATAGAAACGAACATAGTCCTTTGCTGAAGTTAAATCCTCTATGTCATTAGCGTTAGATTTCAGTAAATCAGGAATTTCTTGAGTCACCTTATCAAAAATCTTGTCAGATGAAATATTAACTTTTTTGGGTTGTGGTGAGGGTGGGTTGATACTATTCAATAGATTTATAACTGTTTTTGGTAAGAGTCCCAATTCTAGCACATAATCATCAATTGCAGATTTTTCAAAGCTTTCTTTATATCTTTTGTTAGCAATGTGTATGGCTATCTTAAAGTTTATCTCGGGAACTGAAAGCGTATGTACGTTACTATGACGAGAACTTTGTTCCCTCATGCTGCCTACATCAAAACCTTCAAAAGAATCAATTTTTTTTAAGAATCCTGTATCTGCAAAAATACTTTGTAAAATGCTGCCTTCTGTTTTATTTTTGTGACGATCTAAGTCGTACAAAATCACACAATTAAGAAATTCCCCGCCTTCCAAGCGAGGTCTGATGATGTTGCTCACTGTTCTATTGATTTCACGAGTATTTCCCCCAGCAGAAGTGTAATCATCAAATTGAATAATATTCTTTTTTTTCAAGACGTTACACACACCTTTTTCTGTAGATCCTTCTCCAAAAACTAGGATCGCCATATTTATTTTTCCTGTAGCTGAAATTGAAAGGGTGGAATAAAGTCTTTCCACGCACGAGGATCAATACCTGAATCAAGCCATGTTAATAAAGTATCTTGATCAAACCAAGATGATCTTAGTTGACCATCAGATAAGCTTAAATGAAAAGCCATTGTTTTTTCAGAATTTAGGTGTTTATTTTCCATCATTTGGGTAATGTACGCAAGGAATTCTAAATTATGAGTAGAAATGAAAACTTGAATGGGTTTATCCTGAATCATTTTGACTACTTCTCTTAAAAGATTGCCCAAGGTTTGAGGATTTTGGAAGGCTTCCGGTTCTTCCCATAATAAGAGTCCGGGTTCTTCTTCTGTTGCCATTTCTGCCATGACAACGAGGGGGACTAAAAGCTTAAATGCTGCCCTTGCACCATCGCCAAAGGCATCAATGGAAAGAGCGGGTTTGTCTTCACGAGCAATCCAACCTTGTAAACGATCAGGATAACCCGTAATTGGGACAAATTGAACTGTAAAAGGGTCTGTGATTTCAAAAATTGTGCCGAAATGTTTGGCAATTCGTTGTGTCCAGCCCGGAACTTCGTTAAGGACTTGACGGTAAAAATCAATAGGGATGTAACTTTGCACCATTGATGTGTCACAAAACAAGGTATGTTTTGCGGCAGGCGGTTGACCTTCTATTGACCAAACTGCACTACCCTTATAATAATAAGTTAAATCTGGATACCACCAAAATACAGTTCTAGTTTTATTTGCTAATTTTTTTGTATGCTGCCAAAATAGTTTAAAAAAGTCCTCATCTAAATGTTCATCAGTTAAATTGTTTTGATTTTTTTTGATATCAAAACCAAACAAAAAAAGACGATCATTTGGCAATTTTTCACTGGGTAATTTTTTTTCGCTCCAATCTAAATCGAACTTTTGCAATACTGCTTTTGAATCTTTTACATTGATACTAACAATAGCATCTTTTTCTCTACTAAAATTGAGTAAACCTGTTGAATCACTATGTTTACTTACAATTAGATTTAACGGATTATTATTTAACAAATCTTGTTCAGCAAGCAGTACCGTATTGGATAGCGTAACCTCATCTACTTGTCTCACTAATCCAACTTCTTGATTGACTGTACTTGCTAAATAAATAGCTTCCATCACGGCAGACTTTCCAGAATTATTTGCCCCGACAAAAATATTGAATTGTCTGAATTTATTGATAGCACCAGACTCAATTCCTCGAAATCCTTTAATATCAATACTCTTGATCATGATTTGTTTCCTCGTGAACTATACTGGACAAAAAAGATTGCATCTCTGAAATTGAATGAGGTTGCCAAGGATTTGGTGTGGGGAATATATTAAGTTGAGCCGTCCGATAATCTGTAGCAGTTAAGCCTAGTGCTTGTAAGCAATTTCGCGTTTGACTAAGGTTCTCTTGAAATACATTAATGATATCACGGCGAAAAACTTTTCCCTCTTTGTCTTGGGGTAAATACATCCAACCTCGAATTTCCCATTCATCTGTATTCTCTAAACGATAAGCCCAACTAAATGCGACTTTACCGCGTAGCCTTTCATCTTTTCGGATTGTACCAAAAAGCCAATGAAGTAAAGGGGGATTAGACCAGTTACACCCATAACGGAGGTAATTTTTGAGGGCAGGAGTTGTAGGAATCATTCCATTCCTTGCTATTTTCTCCAATTCTCCCCAACTTTGACGATTCGTTCGCAGTTCCTTAATTCCGGGAACAGTATGCCACCAATTTAAATTTTTAGGTGTAAAGCGAAGTTTAAAGAAGGTAAATGTTCTTAGATCAGGAAATTCTGTGATTTTTGTTTGATCACTCCTTGGATAGTCAAAACAAGATGCTTCAATGTGTGGTACATTTTTAATGTTGATGATACGAAAAGCTCCATAACCTAGCTGGGGTCTTGCACCCAAACTACCATAAACTTCTAAAAATTTTAATAGAGTATAGAGTTTGGCTAAAGTGTTTGAGTTTCCATGAAAATTAAGGGTAAACTCTCCTAACCAGCCCGGATTGAGAAACCAGCCACGAGTGCGATCTTGGGGTGTTATTTTTAAAGGCTTGTCCCATTTCAGAGTTTCCTGAACATCTGTAATACTGAGTCGAAATTGCCGTTTCCAGCCTGTTGCTCCGAAGATATGGGAAACATCACAAGTCAATCCACCATCGCGCAATTTTTGACGCTGATCTGTTGCTTTAGATTCACGATATTTTTTCATGTCTAGGCTATTACGATCGCCTTCTGCTGTTGAATCACACACCTCTCCTCCCACACCCCGCACCAGCACTTCCATCCACCAGCGTAGACTGCCGAGAATTCCGGTTTCGTAGAGGCGATCGCACTTCCCATCAACCCCACCAGTCCAGAGGGGTGTTAACGTCTGAATCTTAATCTCCATCAATCAATTAATCCTCCCACAGAGTAGCCATGTTTGGGGTTTCCTGCTCTAATGTTAACCAAGAGGAAGGGGTTCTAGTCCGAGGCCAGGGAAGCGGGGACTTCTAGGCTGTTTTGGCTCATGAGGGTGCGATCGCCTAAAATCACTGGGGGGATACCATCGGCCAAGACTTGACCTTGATTGAGCAGAATCACGCGATCGCACACTTCCAGCAACAACTCCAAATCATGAGAGGAGAGGAGAATCGTTTCCTGAGAACGTTGTAAAAACTGAATCAAACGACGACGTGCAGCTAGGTCTAAATTGGCACTAGGTTCATCGTAGAGGATGAGTTGAGGCTGCATGGCTAAAATAGAGGCGATCGCAACCATACACTTTTCCCCCCCGGAGAGTTGGTGCGGCACCCTATCCGCTAAATGAGACACCCCCGTTGTGGCCAAAGCATTCGTCACCCGTTGCCCTAACTCCTCCCCCCGCACCCCCATATTTTCCACCCCAAAGGCCACATCATCCCACACCGAAGGACAAAACAACTGATCATCGGGATTTTGGAAAACAAAGCCAATTTCTGGGCGAAACTCCCCCCGTTGAATGGGCTTTTCAAACAACTGGATCTCCCCCGACGTAGCCCCCAGCACCCCACAAATACACAAAAACAGCGTCGTTTTCCCCGCCCCATTCGGCCCCACTAACCCCACCCGTTCCCCCCCTTGAATCGTCAAATTAACCCCCGCTAGGGTAACAGGACGTTGGGGATAGGCAAAACACAAATCAACCACTTCTAAAACCGCAGACATTAACCCTATCAAAATCCTGTATCACGTCTTCCTATTATCCTCCACTGCCGCACAACAACCATCACCACCCAAGAACCCACCCCAGCGACAACCTAAACTTCCTCCTTGCCTACCCCTCACCGATCACAATAATTGGTACTTGATCCCCCCTTCTGATAGACTGCTTTTTTGAGTGGATCAACCATACACCCGTCAAAAAAGCTGTTAAAAGAGGATAAATTTTGTGGATAGTACACTGGGATTAGAAATTATAGAAGTTGTTGAGAAGGCGGCGATCGCATCTGCCAAATGGATGGGGAAAGGCGAGAAAAACACCGCCGACCATGTGGCTGTAGAAGCGATGCGCGAACGCATGAACCAGATCCATATGCGTGGTCGCATTGTGATCGGGGAAGGAGAACGGGATGAAGCCCCCATGCTTTACATTGGGGAAGAAGTGGGTATCTGTACTCGTGAAGATGCTCACAGTTACTGTAACCCTGAAGAATTAATTGAAATTGACATCGCTGTAGACCCCTGTGAAGGTACCAACTTAGTGGCCTATGGTCAAAATGGGTCAATGGCCGTGTTAGCGATTTCCGAAAAAGGCGGTCTGTTTGCAGCGCCCGACTTCTACATGAAGAAATTAGCGGCTCCCCCCGTCGCTAAAGGTCATGTGGATATCAACAAATCCGCCACCGAGAACTTAAAAATCCTCTCCGACTGTATGAATCGTTCCGTTGAGGAATTAGTAGTGGTGGTGATGGATCGTCCTCGTCACAAAGAGTTAATCAACGAAATTCGCCAAGCAGGGGCGCGGGTGCGTTTAATCAGTGATGGTGACGTTTCTGCGGCTTTATGTTGTGCCTTCTCTGGGAGCAATATCCACGCGCTAATGGGGATTGGTGCGGCACCCGAAGGGGTTATCTCTGCGGCAGCGATGCGTTGTTTAGGCGGTCACTTCCAAGGTCAGTTAATCTATGATCCCGCCGTGGTGAAAACTGGGTTAATTGGGGAAAGCAAAGAGGGGAATCTAGCCCGTCTGCAAGAAATGGGGATCACGGATCCTGATAAAGTATACAACGCTGAAGAGTTAGCTTGTGGTCAAACGGTGCTGTTTGCCGCTTCTGGGATTACTCCCGGAACTCTGATGGATGGGGTGCGCTTCTTCCACGGTGGCGCACGGACACAAAGCTTGGTTATCTCCAGCCAGTCTAAAACTGCTCGCTTTGTGGATACGGTGCATATGTTCGACAATCCTAAAAATATCCAACTCCGTTAGGGAGATTTACCCGCCTAAATCCCCTTGAATCCTCCTGAATCCCCCTTTGGAAGGGGAACTGAAAATGGTTCCCCCCTTTCAAAGGGGGGCTAGGGGGGATATAAAGATCCTATGATAAACCTTTTATCTGGGCTGTATCGGCTCTTGAACATCTTATCGATTTGTCAAGATTGTTTAAGAATAGGTTACAGAAACAGACAAACCTTCAAAATATTATCTAGCACAGACAAATAAAACCCTTTAAAACATTATTTATGAATATTGCAGTAGTTGGGCTGAGTCACAAAACAGCACCCGTTGCTGTCCGGGAAAAATTGAGCATTCCTGAAGCGAAGTTAGAAGAGGCGATCGCGCATATCAAGGCCTACCCCCATATTGAAGAGGTGGCCATCCTCAGCACTTGTAACCGTTTAGAGATTTATGTGGTGACAAGCGAAAGTGAACCGGGGGTGCGGGAAATTATTCAATTCTTGTCAGAAATTAGCAATATTCCCCTCTATCAACTGCGCCGACACCTGTTTACCCTGCTTCACCAAGACGCTTTACGCCATCTGATGCGAGTAGCGGCGGGTTTAGATAGTTTAGTGTTGGGAGAAGGGCAAATTTTAGCCCAAGTGAAAACCACCCATAAAAACGCCCAAAAATACAACGGTTTAGGTCGATTATTAGATCGTTTGTTCAAGCAAGCCATGACGGCCGGGAAACGGGTACGCAGTGAAACCAGTATTGGCACCGGGGCGGTGTCCATTTCTTCGGCCGCTGTGGAGTTAGCCCAGATGAAAAGTGAGAATCTGTCCTCAGCGCGGGTGGTGATTGTGGGGGCAGGGAAAATGTCCCAGTTATTGGTGAAACACCTGTTGGCGAAAGGGGCCTCTGAGATTACCATTGTTAACCGTTCTCTCAAGCGTTCCAAGGATTTAGCCCAACAGTTCCCGGATGCTAGTTTAACCTTGCGTCCTTTAGAGGAGATGTTCGAGGCGATCGCACAATCTGATATTACCTTCACCAGCACCTCGGCCACCGAACCCATTTTAGACGCGCAAAACCTCAGCACCTGTTTAACCTCAAACCAGCCCCTGATGTTAATTGACATCTCCGTACCCCTAAACGTCCATAGCAACGTGAAGGACTTAGGTAACATCCAATCCTACAATGTGGATGATTTAAAGGCTGTAGTGGCTCAGAACACCATCCAGCGCCGTCAAATGGCTCAGGAAGCGGAAGGATTAATTGAGGAAGAAGTGGCCGCCTTTGAGGTGTGGTGGCAGTCTCTGGAAACTGTTCCCACCATTAGCAGTTTACGCAACAAAATTGAAGGGATTCGGGAACAAGAACTGGAAAAAGCCCTATCCCGTTTGGGCAGTGAGTTTGCCGAGAAGCATCAAGAAGTTATCGAAGCACTCACCCGAGGCATTGTGAATAAAATATTACATGATCCGATGGTGCAACTACGCGCCCAACAGGACATAGAAGCCCGTCGCCGAGCTATTCAGTCCCTACAAATGTTGTTTAATCTCGAACAAGAGGAACAGTATAGTTAGGGAATAGGGAATGGGGAATAGGCAACCTTAACAAGTTAGGCTTGTATGCATTTTGGCAAGTCCCAGATATAGCGTTCCGCAAATTGGATAACACTATTTATGGACTATTCACGATTGGACACAACCGTATTTTCCCGACTCCCGACTCCCCAACTCTCGGACTTATTCAGCAGGCCCTACCTATTACCCATTGCCCCCCTAAACCATGAGGAAAACGCTTCTAAAACCGATCCTCCTTTTGCTAGGGCTTTGGTTGCTCTTTGAACTAGCAGCCCGGGCGTTAGCAGAAACCCTCTGGTTTGCAGAAATGCAGTATCTAGAGGTCTTTGGCTTACAAGTCATCAGTCAGGGGGGGCTGTGGCTGTTTGGTACAGGGGGAGCAGCCATGTTCCTGTTCCTAAACCTGCATCAGGTGGGGAGATTCCAACATCCTCAGCCTCCGGAAAGTGTCCAACGAGCGCAACGGGGAAAATCCGCCAAAGTTGCGCCGTCTAGCTATGCCAGCACTGCGCCCCTCTCCCTGAAAGAGGCCATTCTGCTCAATCGACAAACCGCAACGGCTCCCCCTCCTCCCCCTCCCTCGACGGCCTACCCCTCCCAGATTAAACTCAGTCACCTGTTGCCCCTTGTGTTGGGGTTAAGTTTGCTCTTGGGCTTTCTCCTGCTGCACTACGGGGAAACCCTACTCACCTATAGCCCCCTTGCCCCCAGTTGGAGCCGAAGCACGCCTTCTATTCCCCCTCCCTTTAAAATTCAGTCGATTTTCCACCTGTTGGGGGGCATTGAATGGGGGACACCCTTCTTTTATGTGGAGATTGTGGTGTTGCTGGGTGTGGTGTGTGGTGTGCTGTTTGCGGCGAATGGGTTGTTTAAGGCGATCGCACTCTTTCTGAGTCTCTACTTCGGCTTTATCCTCTCCGCCAACTGGACCCGCATCCTCGCCTTTTTTAACCCCACCCCCTTTGAAAGTCAAGATCCCCTCTTCCACCTCGACATTAGCTTTTACATCTTCCAGTTCCCCCTGTGGAAACTGCTCTATTTTTGTCTAGAAGGCCTCTGTCTCTATAGTCTCATTACCTGCACCCTCCTCTACCTCCTCTCCGGGGATAGTCTCTCCCAAGGGCGCTTTATCGGCTTCTCTCGCCCCCAACTGCGCCATCTGGAAACCCTCGGCGGGCTTTTCCTTATCACCCTCGCCTTTACTCACGGCCTAGCCTGTTTTGACCTTCTTTATTCCAAACGGGGCGTTAACTACGGAGCGAGCTACACTGACACCAACGTACAACTCCCCCTTGAAATCGCCCTCAGCCTACTCGCCGCCGTTGTTGCCCTCTGGTTACTCTATAAAGCCCGTTTCCGACCCTCCCTCCACAGCATCGCCTGCCCCATCCCCGGCCGCCAAACCTGCTCAATTGTCCCCCTTTCCCTCCTCCTCGTCCTCTTCTATGGCCTCGCTGTCCTCCTTGGAGCCCTCGCCTCCACCACCGTCCAGCGCATCATTGTTCAGCCCAACGAACTCGAACGAGAAACCCCCTATCTAGAGCGTAGTATTGCCGCCACCCGTGCCGCCTTTGCCTTAGACCGTATTGAGGCCGAAACCTTCGACCCTCAACCCACCTTTTCCCCCAGTCAACTCGAAGACAATCAACTGACCATTGAAAACATCCGCCTCTGGGATACTCGACCGATTCTCAAAGCGAACCGACAACTCCAAGAAATCCGCCTTTACTATACCTTCAAAGACGCGGATATTGACCGCTACTCAATGCAAATTCGCCGGACGGATACTCCCTCAGAATTCCGGGAACAGAAACAACAGATTGTTATTTCTCCCCGAGAATTAGACTATGAAAAAGTACCCGCCGCCGCCCAAACTTGGGTCAATAAACATCTGGTTTATACCCACGGTTATGGCTTTACCTTATCCCCCGTGAATCGCGTTGGCGAGGGCGGTTTACCTGTGTATTTTGTCCAAGATATCGCCACAGAAGAAGAGGGCGGTACTTTGCGTTTATCCGATGAAATTATTCAGGGGAGTATTCCCATCGGTCATCCTCGCATCTATTACGGAGAATTGACCAATACTTATGTCATGACTTCAACTCGTGTTAAAGAGTTAGACTACCCCAGTGGTCAGGATAATGTGTTAAATGTTTATGATGGCATGGGGGGAATTGGAATTGGCGCACCTTGGACACGGTTAGCCTTTGCCCAATATTTAAAAGATTGGCAAATGCTATTTACCCAAAACTTTAAACCAGAAACAAAACTATTATTTCGGCGGAATATTAATGAGCGCATTCGTCGCCTTGCGCCATTTTTAACCTATGATCATGATCCCTATTTAGTCAATGCCGATATTGGAGATCCAAAGGCGAGGGAATTAGGCAGTTATTTATACTGGATTGTAGATGCTTATACCACCAGTTCCTATTATCCCTATTCTGACCCCGACGGGGAGAATTTTAATTATATTCGCAATCCGGTTAAAGTGGTGATTGATGCCTATAACGGGACGGTGAATTTTTATGTGGTGGATTTGGATGACCCCATTATTCAAACCTGGGGGAAAGTCTTTCCGACTTTGTTTAAGCCGATGGAAGAAATGCCCCCAGAATTGTTTAATCATATTCGTTACCCGACGGACTTTTTTAGGATTCAATCAGAAAGTTTATTAACCTATCACATGACGGATCCGACGGTATTTTATAACCGGGAGGATCAATGGCAAATTCCCAAAGAAATTTACGGGGAGGAGCCCTTACCTGTAGAGCCTTATCATCTGATTATGCGCTTGCCCCAAGAACAAACCGAGGAGTTTATTCTACTCCATCCCTACACCCCGGTAGCCCGTCCGAATTTAATTGCTTGGTTAGCGGCGCGGTCTGATGGGGAACAATACGGTAAGTTGTTATTGTACCAGTTCCCGAAACAACGGTTAGTGTTTGGGGTGTCCCAAATTGAGGCGTTAATTAACCAAGATCCCCGCATTTCTCAACAGATTTCTTTGTGGGATATTCAAGGTTCTAATGTGGTTAAGGGGAATTTGTTAGTGATTCCTTTGGAGGATTCCCTGCTCTATGTTGAGCCGTTGTATTTAGAGGCAGAACAGAATAGTGTGCCGACATTGGTTCGGGTGATTGTGGTTTATGAAAATACCATTGTCATGGCCCCGACGTTAGAGCAGGCTTTAGCTGGGATTTTTAACCCGGCAGCATTAGAAGAGGAGGAGGAGGCGATTATTCGCTCCTTAGAAGGTTATGAGGAACAGTTACTAGAGACGGTGGAACCGTAATAAAAGGATGAAGTTACTATGAAAAAACAGGTCGAGCCTCGCCAGATTAAATGTCCTGAATGTGGGGCAGAATTTGAGGTAGAAACGATTTTGCGGGAGACGATTGAGAAGGAGTTACGCCAAAAACTGACGCTGGAAATACGCGATCGCCTGACAACGGATCTCAAGCAGGATCTCCAGCAAGAACTGACCGCACAGTTAGCCCAAGAGAAGGCGAAACTAGAGACGGCAACGGCGAAATTGCAGGCTAAATTGAACGCGGAAGCGGAACAAAATGCTCAGGAATTGCTAGAGGAACGAGAACGGGCCAAGGTACTAGAGGAAAAACTCGCCGAACAACGGAAAGAGCGGAAAACGCTGCTGGACGCGAAAGCAGAACTCGATGAGCTTAAGGAGCAGATGGAACGCCAAATCAGTCAAGTCCGACAGGAGGCGATCGCACAAACCAAGCAAACAATGGAGCAAGAGTTAGAAGCGCAATTATCCCGCCAAGTGTTAGCCGAAAGGGAAAAACTGGCTCTAGAAAATGAGCAAATTCAGACCAAACTGAAGGCAGAAGCGGCACAAACGGCCGAGGCACTGCAACGGGAACGGGAAAACGCCCAATTACTCGCCGCCAGCTTGGAGGAACAGCGCAAGGAACGGAAGGAACTGTTAAAAGCCAAGATTGAACTGGACAATCTGAAGGGTGAATTAGAGGAACAGATACTGGAGGTGCGACAACAGGCGATCGCAGAAACCAAGCAAACGTTACGGCAACAGTTCCAAGAGCAGTTTAGCCAACAGTTACAGAGTGCGATCGCAGAAAAAGATATCGCCCTTGCTGAAGCTAAGGAAAAAGAGCAGCAACTCAAAGACCAAATCGAGGCGCTCAAACAACGGGCTGATCAAGGTTCTATGCAGATTCAAGGGGAGGCGTTTGAGGCTGTTATTGAGGAAACCTTACGCAATTTGTTTCCCCGTGATCAAATTAAAGAAATTGAAACAGGGGCTTATGGTGCAGATTTGACCCAAATCGTTGTCAATGATTTTGGGTCAGCAACAGGCAAAATTATTTATGAGTCTAAAAAAGCCAAACATTGGCAGGATAAATGGATTCAAAAACTGCGCCAAGATGCCGTCAGTGAAAAAGCCGATTTAAAGATTATTGTCACTACAGCCATGCCAGACAATATGGACAGTTTTGGGCAGATAGAAGATGTTTTTGTTTGTCGCTATCACGAACTGCCCGTAGTGTCTACCCTCTTGCGCCAGATTTTGATTCAAGCGCACCAAGAGAAAAGAACCCAAGAACACATGAAAACGGTACAAGAACGGGTAGTGGACTATATTCGCAGTGATGAATTTAAAACCGTGATGACCATGCTGCAAGAAGCCTATCACGCTTTTAGTGAAGACCTACGCAAAGAAGAAAACTACATGAAACAACGCTGGAAAGCTCGCCGGGATTATTTGGATAAAATCAGCAATGGTTTAACGTCAATTATTGGCAGTTTGGCGGCAATTGGTGGCACGAATTTTGACTTAACGGAGCAATTAACGGATAGCACCCCCCCTAAGTTTCTTTTATTGTAGGGAACAGGGAACGAGGAATAGGGAATAGGGAATAGGTGATAGGTGATGGGCAAGAATCGGGAATCGGGAATCGGTGTAGGGGCGCAATGCTTGCGCCCTAGGGAGTCGGGAATAGGTAATAGGTAATAAGTCTTAATGCCCCCTCTCCCCCTCTCCCCTGCTCCCCCTCTCCTGTTCCCCGTTCCCTATTCCCCATTTTCCCTAGGATTTGGTAGAATCAATCTGGCTTGGTGGTCAATCGAGTTCCTCTAGTGGGAAACGTGCGATCGCCTAAGTTGATCAATTTGGGGCTGTGGCTCAGTTGGATAGAGCAAGCGCCTCCTGAACAGTCGGGCATCATGAGGGTAACTTCATGAATGAATGTAGTCAAATTCAAGGAAGCCTAAGTGCGAAGCCTTTGGGGAAACCTCCCACCTCCGCATAGGGTAATCTTGAGCCAAGCCACTAGATTAGGGGGTAAACCCTTGCCTAGTGGAAGGTGCAGAGACTGGTTGTAGAGAGTTGATTGATGGACTATTTATGTCTCATCACCAGAGCATCGGGAAAACACTAACCCTCACTAAAAAAGAAAAACGAGGGGTTTTAGCCGGAATGTTGTTAGGTCGCGGCCAACGAAATGGCCATAATTTCTATATTGCGGCCTACCATCAACGCGAATTAGAGTTAGACTATTTGCGCTTTAAACAAGACTGGTTAGAACGGATTACAGGACAATCTATTCCCTGTTGTCCTAGTGTCAATTCCCAAGGGGTATCCTACCTGAGACTCCAACCGCCGTTAATTCCCCTCACTCGGATTCTTGTGCAGAAGCTATATCAAGGTTCTGCGCGAAAAGTGATCACTCGCGAGTTTTTGGAGGAGTTAACCCCCCAAGGGGTGGCAATTTGGTTTCTCGATTGTGGGAGTAAAACCTTTAAAAAACGGCAGGGTAAAATCCACGCTTTAGAGGTTTATCTCAATACAAATTTACCCAAAGCAGAAAATGAGACAATTGTCAAGTATTTTCTGGAACATTGGGGGATTCAGTGGGGATTAAGTTCTCAAAATAAGCGGACAGGCTGTTATCGTTTGCGAATAGGGACGAAAAAGGGTCAGGCTTTTTTTGAGCAGTTGTCGCCTTATGTTCCTTCCAGTATGCTCTATAAAATAAACACCTCCTACAGCAGAACGGCTACCCCCGGAACGCGTGAGTTGCGGGTGAAGGAATAGTCCAGAGAGTGGGGAAACTCACACGAATCTGAAGCGCTAGGTCGCCGGTTCAAATCCGGCCAGTCCCGTTGAATTTTGATGTGAATTGATGTTCTTAAAGCTTGATTCTCGTTGGCAAAAGTCGAAGACCAAACCACGCCAATCAGCCAAGAAGCGGGTTAGGTGGCCTTTATTTATGGCCGTTGCGATCGCCTTGATCGGATTGTACCTCCAACACCGATACCAAGCCGCCCAGCGCCCCCCGCAAGCGTTGTTTGTCTTGGGAGGGTTAGAAACCCGGGAAGCCTTTGCCGCCCGTTTAGCGAGGAATCACCCAGATTTAGAGATTTGGGTGTCTTCTGGTAGTCCTAAGCACTATGTCCAGATGATTTTTGACCGGGCTGGGGTAGAACGCGATCGCCTCCATTTAGACTATGCCGCCCAAGATACCGTCACTAACTTTACCTCCCTCGTGGATGACTTGCAGGCGGCCGGGGTGGATAGTGTGTATTTAATCACCTCCGACAACCACATGAGACGAGCGCGGATTATTGGTGAAATCGTCTTTGGCAGTCGAGGCATTGCCATCCGTCCCCTCCCCGTCCACACCAACGAAGAACCAGAACCTTGGAGTAAATCCATCCGAGATGGAGCCAGAGCCGTATTCTGGTTATTTACCGGGTCTACCGGGGAAGAATTAGCCCAGAACCTCGACGTAGAACCGCTTAGGGAATGGGTTGAACCAGAACAAACGGCTGAATAATCAACGCCTGAAAACGGATTTGGGGTTGACCATTCCAGTTGCTGATTTGTTCGGCAAAGGGTTTATGGATTAACTGGCTTTCGATCCAAGTTTGGACTAACTGGACTTGATCCGAGGCGATCGCATAACCCACCTCCACCAAATCCAAATCATCCGACACCATCAACACCGCATCCCGTTTGACATGGGGAAGCAACCACTCCCAAGAGGCCTCGTCAATACTATCCGTTAACGTTGTTTTTAAATCGTCTGGCATGAAACTGAAACTAGGTCATAACCGACCTAGGGCGTGCATCTCGTTAATTATAGCCGTACACTTTTCCGTCACCGCCTGCAAATCCTCCCGTTTCGTCGAAGGAGGGGGATCCATTGGCGCACCAATCCGCACCGTCACCGGAACCGCACGAGGCACCCCAGACCCAATCTTATCCGTTCCCCACAAACTCACAGGCAACAGAGGAACCTGTGCTTTCGCCGCAATCATCGCCGCCCCCAATTTAGGATTCTCAATCGTGCCATCCTGCGTGCGAGTTCCTTCTAGAAAAATCCCCACCCCCCAACCTTCTTTTAAGCACTCTAAGGCCGCTTTAATCGCGCTACGGTCGGCTGAACTCCGTTTAACGGGATAGGCTCCATAAAGACGAATGGCTTGGTTTAAAACGGGAATTTTGAACAGTTCCTCCTTCGCCATAAAAGCCACCGGACGACCCACACAATTAGACAGAATTGGAGGATCTAATAAACTGGCATGATTACTCACGGCCACAAATCCCCCCTCCCTTGGCACCTGTTCCGCCCCCGTAATTTGTCCTCGGAAATAGACATGAAGCATCGGACTAACTACCGACCATTTAAACAGGTGGTACAGCATTAAACTACTAAAAGGTTCTCGTTTCTCACTCATTTTATTTAAGGTTTATTAATAGTAAAACAGCGTGGATTAACTGCGGTCGGTGCGCCCGTGGTCAAACAGCCCAGTAATGGCGTTCTGTCGGGGACTTCGATCTAGATAAGAGTCTATATGGGAATCCCTCGCTTTCAGCGATGGGAGGTTCAATAAATAACTCTACTCGTGGGGCTAGGGAACAGGGAACAGGGAGCAGGGGAGCAGGGGAGAGGGGGAGATGTCTATTCCCTATTCCCTATTCGCTATTCCCTATTCGCTATTACCTATCACCTATCACCTATTCCTTATTCCCTATTCCCTATTCGCTATTACCTATCACCTATTCCCTATCACCTATCACCTATTCCCTATTCCCTATTCCCTATTCCCTATAATCCTGTTTCCTCCCTTCCCGATCAACCCATCCCCAATGTTTAGCCGGAATTCCTCCCACTAACTCAAAGGGTTTAACATCACGAGTCACCACCGCCCCCGCCGCTACCATAGCATATTCTCCCACCGTCACCCCACATAAAATCGTTGAATTTGCCCCCAAAGATGCCCCCTCTTTAATCAGGGTTTTATCCCGATACCAGCCATCATCTTGATGGCTAAAATAACGCTCCTGCATGGCAGGATTTCGATGAGAACGGGGATAAAGATCATTGACAAAAGCCACATTCGGACCGATAAAACAATAGTCCTCAATGATGACCCCCGTCCAGAGCGAAACATGAGTTTTTATGGTGACACCATTTCCTATTTTAACACCACATTCGATAAAAACATGATCACAAATATTACAATTTTCTCCAATCGTAACATCCCAGAGAATATGAGTAAAAGCCCAGATTTTAGTATCTTTTCCGATAGCTTCTGTTTCCACCAAAGCATGGGAATGCACAAAATAATCCATAGTGAGAGTTAACCAGAATTAGCGATTTATTTTATCCTATCCGTAGGTTAAGCACAGGAAAACGTAACCCAACCTTTAAAAATGATACTAGAGAGATTTCATAATTTCCCTCACCCACCTAGTCCCCCCATAAAGCAAGAACATTAAGGCAGATAATGGTTGGATTTCCTAACATAAAAATAATACAACCCCACCCCCGCTAAAGCAACAGCAACCCCTTGCACTAAATACATCGGATGATACATCCAAGGCCCGACATTCATAAAATAACGCTGCATGGGAAAATCCCCATAGTCTCCTGATAATTCTCCAATGGTCAGCCAGACTTTAGAAAATAACAAAGACGCTAAAGAAAATCCTACCAGTTGCTTCATTGTCCATTGTTGTTGGTCTAATACTTTAATCACCAAGGGAAAGACTAGAGGCGTAATATTAACCAAATAGCGAGACTCACTAGCTAGACTTAAAATAATGCCAATGAACACACATAGACTCAACCCTAAACCCTGTTGATTAATCAGGTTACTAATTTTTGACCAATAAAAGACCAAAAACCAGACGATTAAACCAAAGTACATGACATGGGAAACAAAAAAAGTAGCCGGTTGAATCATACTGGTCCAGACAACGAATTCCAGGAGTAAGCCAAAGGACAAAGTATTCCCCGGTTCTGTGACTAAAGATTGGGCAAGTGTGTTTAAAAAAATCAAAAAGGAGACTTTCCCCGCCAAGGTGATGGAGTTAAAGGGACTAACCCAACTTTTTAGGTTAAAAAATGCCGAAGATTTAAATAAGTAAAATAGCCCCAAAAAGAGATAACTGGCGGACAGTGTAATGCTGAGATAAACCGTTGAATGGAGGAGCGGGGCAATCTGCCATTCGGCTCTAATTTCTCGCCCAGAGTGGGCTAAGATGACCATATAAACGACTCCTGCAACGGTTAACGCTCCGGCGGTTAAAAGGGCGGGTTTGGTGGCTGTTGGTGGGTTAGGATGAGGGGGTTCTGATGCCGGAAAGAGGAGTAAAATTGCTCCAAAATAATATAAGTTTGACCAGCTAAATGTACCAAGAACAATTAAGCCCATCAACCAGAAGGTTCGGCGACTTAGATAAGCGTAAAACATCGCCATGCTAATACAATAGGCGGCAACGTCAGTTAAAACGGGGTAATAGGGGGTTATTTTTAAAATAAAACAGTTTAGAATAAAAGCAATGAAGCCGATCCATTTGCCCTGAGAACTAATTTTTAATTGCTGGGCGATTAAGCACCAAAAATAAATACTTAGGGTAATGAGTAAAACGTTGAGGATGCCAAAACCATGAATAATATTGCTGTTGCTATGTTCTAGTCCGAACAATTGTAGGCTGTGAAAGATGAGAAAGGATGGAAAAATACGACTGATATAATAGCTATCAATTCCTTGAGCAAATCGTTGATAAAAATTTTGTGCAAGTTCTGCGTAACGACTGCCATCCCAGCCAAAACCGTCACCGACATTAATTTTGTCGGGAGATAAAAAGGTGAGAAAGGCGATCGCCCCTGTGAGAAAAACTAAGCTAAAATCGTTACCCTGTGGAGTCTGTAGCCATTTTTTAAATTTAAACCACACAGAAGCAAAAAAAATGGTCATGATAATCACAGAAACTAGAGTAACGATTTTAAATTCTGATGAAAGATAAACCAACACAACAGCCTATTCTCTGGGGACTTATGGGGGGGAGTTTCTTCCTTTTCTTCGCTTGTAGTGTAATCCGTCATCTGCTCTTCCAGTCCAATGCTTATGATTTAGGATGGTTTGATCAATTAGTGTATCTCCTGAGTGTGGGACTTCCCCCCGTGGTGTCCTTTGCAGGAGATTATCACCTATTGGGGGATCATGTGGCCTTGATTCTCTACCCTCTGGCCTTATTTTATAAAGTCTATCCTTCCGTGTATTGGCTGTTTGGGGTACAGGCACTCGCTTTGGCCGGGAGTGGAGGATTAGTGTGGCAGTTGGCACGACAGGAGGGACTTTCAAAGGGAGATAGTTTGTTAATGGTGGGAGTTTATTATTTATACCCCCTCGTTTTCAATGTCAATCTCTATGATTTCCATCCGGAAGTTTTGGCCTTTCCTGCTTTATTGGGGGCGATTGGGATTGTGCGTTCGCGCCGTCCACCCCGATGGCCTGATATTCTGGGTTTTATCTGCTGTCTCCTCGTCATCCTCAGTTGTAAAGCGGTACTTTCCCTCACCGTTGCCGCGCTGGGATTTTGGGCGCTGTGTGTTGAAAAACGCCCCCTCTATGGCATTTTGGCCGTCAGTGGGGGGATAGCTTGGTTTTTAGCCACCACACAATGGATTATTCCTCAATTTAGCGGCATGGAAGCGGCGGCGGTGGGGCGCTACAGTTACTTAGGGGATTCTGTCCTTGAAATTGCCCTGAATGTCTTCCTGAAACCTCACCTCGTCTGGGGCCATTTGCTCTCCTTCAGCAGCTTAGAATATTTCCTGCTGTTGTTTGTCCCGGTTTTCTGGGGGATACGATGGCCGAATCTCTCCCCCCTTGTAGCCACTCTCCCCACCTTGGGGATTAATTTACTCTCAGATAATTTTAATCAACGCAATTTAGTTCAACAGTATTCAGTCCCTCTGTTACCGTTTCTCCTGTTGACCTTAATTTTTGCCCTTGCTCATCATCAACTTTGGGTGAAAAATCGTAAATTTATTTTAGTCTGGTCTGTGGTTGGATTCCTGTGTTTAGCCAAATATAGCTACTTTGGCAGCGTGTATTTAAGGAAGATTGACACTTGGCAGGCCAACCGTCAGGCGATCGCACTCATCCCCCCTCAAGCGTCTGTAATCGCCCCCTCCGGCATTCTTCCCCACCTTACCCATCGTCCCCTGGTCCAACTCCCCCGAGGGGAATTAACCCCCCAAGAGATGGATCAATTCGACGCGATTCTACTCGATCAACGTCATCCTGACTTCGGATCTTCTCCCGAGGCGATCGCCCGTTTGCGCGAATACTGCCAAAACGCCCCCCACCTCTCCCTCACCTTCTCTCAGGATGAAGTCCTTCTATTCCAGCGTCTGGGGGACAAAACAGGAATTTGACCCATACCCTTGACACATTTGTTAAAAATTGTTACATTTGTTTACAGATAAGTTAACAAAAGTACACAAAAATTTAACAGGAGGTCAAATACTATGGCAATTTTATTAGCCGTCTTAATCGTGGGTTGGGTCGCCGCCGCCGTTTTAGGGACTCAAGCTTACTTCCGAGGGGAACAAAGCAAACCCATCCACCAACGGAATTGGAACTCTAGCGCCTTTGACACCTTAGCCAAATCCTTTACAGGTCGTGACACCGACTACGGCGATCGCACCCCCGCTTACAGTTTGGACGCTTACGCGGTGCGAGTGCGCGTAGACTCCTAATCCTAGTCACTCCGACCAGACAACAACATCTCTCTAAAACAATCGGGTTAATTAACTTTCGCAACATTCCCATCCTCTTCCTGAGAGGGTGGGAGTTTTTTTCCCTCGAATATGAGTGAACAAGGATTAATTCCCGATCTCCCTTCTCAACTCAGCCCGGACTTGACAACGCCTCAAGGCACGAACTAAACGCTGACCTTGATGATGATAGAGGGGACAAGGGAGGAGGGCGGGGAGATGGTGCATCAGCGATCGCGCTTCAGCGAGAGAATATCCAGTCATGCGGGTGATTAAATTCGCCCCCTCAAAGGCCGCCTCCGGACTGCGGAGACTGGTGAGGTAAACCTGCCACTCCGGGGGCATTAAATGCCCTAATTCCACCCGACGCAAGCTTTCTATGGTCGCCAACACAATAAGGCGATCGCCCAATTGTAAACGGATCTCGTCACTGGGCATAAAACAAGGTTCCTCACCCTTTTTCTGATGCAGCAACGGCACCACACCATACCCATAGGCCACAGTGGCCAGTAAACGATGAACGAGGGTATCTTCTGGTTCTATGGTGTATTCTGTGACCAAAATCGTTTGATTGTGCAGGCGGAATAAACTGAGAATCTTCTCCCCAAAAGCCGCCCCAGCAAACGCTTCCGCCATCACAGCATAGGTGCAAAAAACTTGGGCATCGGGGAGCAGATTAGCCAGATGTTGACTCAATTGTTGACCATAGATCCGGATGGCTAAATGACTTTGAGGATTGAGCGATCGCACCATCAAAGCCGCTTCTAGATTCATCATTTCATCTTCCGTCGCCACAACTACACTTTTCGCCGTGGTGACATTCCCTTGGGTGAGTGCGATCGCCAACGGAGCCGTAATTAAAGGCAAATGGGGTAAAATCGTTGGGTCATCTTCCCCCGCTAACCGAATCCCCACCACAGGTTCTTGAAACGCCTCCAGCAGTTGGATCACTTGTTTGCCAATCCGCCCCAAACCAATAACAATCACATGATTTTGGCTAGGAATCGGGGGGCGTTGGCGAATCAATTGGAACTTAGAAGAGAGCAACGTTTCCGTCAGCAAGGCATACAGCACCCCAACAAAACCCGTGCCGATCACCGTTAAACTCAAAGCAAACAACTGTAACCACCAAGGCAAATTCGGGATAACACTAAACTCCCCAAACAAATCCGCATAGCCTCCCAGCAACAATACTGCTGTACCATAAAAGGCCGTGAGGAATGTTGTTTCTGGGTAGTAGCGATGAAATAAAAACGTTCCCATCACCAACAAAACCCCGATAATACAACCACACAACAAAGCCACCCGGCGAATTTGTTGCCCTAAACTCAGTTGCCAAAACTGCCCTAGGGATTGAGCCACAGATTGTCGAATCGTCCTCACCCTGAATCGACTCGGCAGTTGAGCAAAAAACTCAGACCAGCGTTGTCGTTTGAGACGATTAGCCCGGCCTACAGCCAAAGAAGCCGTCTTTTGACGTTGTTGCAACAGAAACTGATCTGCCGTTTCCACATAGACAATCCGATCATTGTCGCCAATCATTTGATCCGGGTGCCACTGATAAAAGGGGGGAGTCAAAGCATGAGAACCCTGACCATGGAGTAACACCCGACGCACCCGACTGTTCAATTCCTCCAGTTGGCGAGTCTGGCACCAGGGATGAGTTGAGGATGTTTGTTGTTTCACCACCCGCAACCATTGTCCCTCTAGATTGAAAAACCCCAAGGTATCTGTCCCCAGTGCAGCGATCGCAAAAGCCACAGCAGGCAATTCGGTTGCTTCAAAGGCTACAAAATTCCCTAGAGTTTCACTTAATAATTGATTGAGATTTTCCTTACCTGAACGAACTACTAAACGAGTTTCTCGATTCAGTTGGCGAATGGCTAAAGCCGTTTCCGCATTCACTCGTTCATTACTCGTCACAATTAACGCCGCCCTCGTTTCCTGAATGCCAGCCCCTTGTAGAATGTCATCTTGGCAACTATCCCCCAAAATGAACCCATCCAACACCTCCGGCAATTGGCTAAATTCCCACAGCGAGGGGGGAGCAATTTCCACCGCTACCACACGCACCCCAAATTCCTTTAAGGCCATCACACAATGTTGCCCCAAACTGCCCAAACCAATGACTAAAAACTGTTGATGGGTCGTAGATTTATCTGCCCAAGCTGGATTATTCATGATTCATCGTGGCCTGTTTATTGGCTGTCGGGAACAATCTATGAATTAACATAATCCAAGGTTAGGGTTATGAGCGCTCCCCCCGTCAACGATTGGAATCCAATATTCTGACAACCCTTCCCGAAAAGGCGTTTGAGAAGACATCCACCCTTGCTTATGGTGTGGGTCTTCTGAGAACATTCAGATCATATCCCGGATTCTCCCTAGACCATCATGGAAACCCTGTATACCCTAGGACACTCAAACCACAGTTTAGAAACCTTCATTGGACTACTCCAGCGCCATCAGATTCAGGCCGTTGCTGACGTGCGATCGCACCCCTACAGTCGCTATCTTCCCCACTTCAACCAAAACGACCTTAAAAACGCCCTCAAATCCCATCACCTCCACTATGTTTTCCTCGGTCAAGAACTCGGAGCCCGACCCAAAGACCTAAGCTGCTACAATAACGGCAAAGCCCTTTATCAACGCATCGCTCAAACCGAACTGTTTCAGCAAGGCCTTCAACGCTTACAAACCGGATTACAGACCTATCGAATTAGTCTACTTTGTGCCGAAAAAGACCCCATCACCTGCCATAGAACTATCCTCGTTTGTCGGCAAATCAAACAATTAAACCCCCACCTCAACATACAACACATCTTAACCAACGGCGACCTAGAATCCCACACCGACCTAGAAAAACGCCTCCTGCAAATCCAAGGCTTTGGACACATCTTTTACCCCCCGAACCAACCCCAACAACTCTCCCTTTTTGATGCCTTACAACCCCCTCCTGACCCGGAGAAATGCCTGCAAGAAGCCTACGAAAAACAGGGAAATAAAATTGCCTACATTGACCCAGAACTTGCCTAGTTGACCATGAAAAAACTTAACTTGTATACCATTGGCTTTACCAAAAAAACAGCCGAACAATTTTTTACCACCTTGCAAAAAGCGGGGGTTCAACGCATCATAGACACCCGCTTAAATAATGTCTCCCAATTGGCTGGATTTGCTAAACGAAAAGACCTCGAATATTTCCTTAAAACCATTGGCAATATTGAATATACACACATCTTAGACCTTGCCCCAACCCAAGATATATTAGATCAATACAAAAAGCAAAAAGGAGACTGGGACACTTACGAAACTCAATTTAATGCCCTGATTAAAAAACGTAAAATTGAGCAAAAAGTGACCCCAGAATTGCTCAATCAGGCTTGTTTACTTTGTAGTGAACCCGAACCTCATCACTGTCACCGTCGCTTAGTTGCCGAGTATTTAGAAAAACAATGGGGCAATGTTTTAATTCATCATCTCTAGAAATCGGACGAGAGGACATTCTGGCTGAACGTTTCGGCTTTGCTTGAGTCGTTCAATTCACAGATACGGATCCATCGGGACATTTTAACTCTTGACCGGGTTGAGGTTGGGGAGAGAGTTGGGGGGGAGTCTTGGAAGGAGTGCTAGTTTTACACAAATTGACCACCGCGTTAACTTCAGTTTCATTATTTTGGATATAAATGACTCCGGCATAACTTTCGAGTCCGTCCTGTTTTGCCGTTGCCGTCATAATCAAACTTTCGGCAGGTTCTCCATAGGAGACGAGATCATAACGATAGTCGGGAGTATCAAGATTCAGGTTGAGAGAAAGCTTTTCTAGGGAGGTGGCAAACTCTCCATTCGCTTTGTAGTAGCCTTCTTGACCTTTGGCAACTGTTTTGAGAAAAAATTGAGCGCGATCGCCGCTATCGAGGGGGGGGATTTGGACATTCAACTGACAACTGGCTAAAAATACCAAAGAACTCAGCCACAGCAGTTTACGCCAAGACAGCACCCCTTGAGAGGGGAGACGGGAGAGGAAGGAAGATCGAACAGAAGTCATGCGCTAAAAATACCCAGTAAACCCTTGAGAATCATTAAATCACTCTACAGTTCCTATGCCCTCGATTCCGGTTGTACTCTGATGACTATTCCGCCGCCGCACCAATGAAAATATGGGTCACTTGATCTTCTTCAAACTCAAAAATAATCCCCCCATAGACTGTTCCTGCAATAAAAGTATTGGGGTTTTCTGGGGTAACTTGTCCATACTCTTGATAAGCTTGTTCTACTGAGGTCCGAGAACTACCAATACCGATGTTTTGACGGGTTTGTAGGCTACTCGGTGACGATAGAGTTAAGTGTAAAACTCGTTGTTCTCCGTCGGGTTCTTCCGACTCCATTTGTAGATTAATCCCCTGACCCGGATAGTCCCATTGTTGGACATAAGTGCCGATAGCACCCCACAAGACCGCCTCACCTTTTTGAGGGGGTTCACCCAGTTGTTCTACAATAGCGGAAGCGGGTAAACCCACCTTTAACCATCCTCCTAACGTTTCATTCTCCATGAGATCAAAGCCATCTTCTAAAGGGTTAGACTCACGGGTTGAATCCGCAGGTGCTTTACAGGATTGAAGGGATACAGGGAGAGTGAAGAGCAGAAAACCGATCAAGATTAAAGATTTTGGATTCATGATATGTAACAAAAAGAATGCAAGCTCATTAACACTCCCCGGCCTAAAGTGCGAAGTTGTCCCTCGCCATGTTTTGATAATGCCAATGGAGCGATCGCGCCCTCCCCATTCCTAACTCGTGGAAAACCATGAAACGGACGACTCGAACTATTCTACTGTTTTTTGTTGTTCTCGGCTTAGTTTGTTGTCAAACCCTGAATCAATGGACGGGAAATCCCCCCCCAACGCTGAGAATCGGCTTAGTAACCAACAATTTACAGGCTTTATTTTTTAATCAAATGCTTGAAGGGGCTAAACAAGCAGCAGAGGATAATAATATTGAGTTGCTGATCAAAAATCCCAACGGAGATCCCCAACTGCAACGAGATTATATTCAAGAATTCGTGGCCAATCAGGTGGATGGGATTATTGTAGTCTCAATTGAATCAGAGTTACTCCAAGCCGCTATTACATCCGCAGAACTAGCAAATATCCCTGTCATTGCCGTGGATGGGGTTCTAGAACATCCGGGAGTCGTCGTTCAGATTGGGGTGGATAATATTGGAGGAAGCCGTCAAATGGCGGGATTTTTTAATCACTGGGCGAGAGAACAAGGTTTACAAGCGGCTCAAATCGGTGTGATTGGTGCTTTTGAATCTTGGACTCAAAACCAGAGGCAACAAGCCTTTACAGAGCGAGTCACGGAAAATCAGCATCAAATCGTCGCTGTGGCGGATGGCAACAATGAAAAGGCGATCGCCAAACAGGCCGCCGAAGAATTGTTAACCAATTTTCCTCAACTGGATGCTATTTTTGCTACAGGAGAGCCAGCGTTGATTAGTGCGATCGCCCAAGTCCGTTTTCAACGTCAAACAGACAAAACAGTAATTGTGGGGTGGGATCTCAGTCCGGCTGCAATTCAAGGCTTAAAAGAGGGTTTTGTGCTAGGTGTAGTCCAGCAAGACCCCTATCAGGAAGGACAGCAAGGGGTTAAAGTTTTAATGGATCTCCACCAAGGAAAAACCGTCCCCTCCTTAATGGAAATCCCCATTGATATTGTCACATCAGAAACAGTGAGTCAATATGAGGGGGTTTATCGTTGGTCTTGGGAAGATGAAGGCACA
The DNA here is from genome assembly GCF_000314005.1 of Spirulina subsalsa PCC 9445. Lineage (NCBI taxonomy): Bacteria > Bacillati > Cyanobacteriota > Cyanophyceae > Spirulinales > Spirulinaceae > Spirulina > Spirulina subsalsa. Next base: position 5,010,314 of record NZ_JH980292.1, on the reverse strand, counting down.
GGCATTTAACGCCATTGACCCTCAATTGAGAACCATTCTTGATCTCATCATCTCCCGGTCCTCTCAAGAATTGATCTTATTACTCTAGGAAAGACTAGAACGATTAGGTTCATAAATGAACGGTTTTTAAATGTTGACGGGGGTTGTAGGTGCGACTTTTGCGGATTTTCTCGTAGTATTCCCGTTCAACTGAGGTAGGATTAGGGGGAGTGGCGATCGCAATTTTCACCAATTGATCTGTCCGTCCTCCTTTGAGACTCACCCATCCCTTACCCCGTAAGCGTAGCGTTTGACCCCCCCGAATGCCAGCCGGAACTTTCATGGTGACTAAACCATCCGGTGTAGGAACTTGAATATCTGCCCCTAAAACTGCCTCATCGGGGGTAATCGGCACTTCACAGACTAAATTATCCCCGTCAAAAGCGAAGAAATTATGGGGTTCTAGGTCAACATTTAAATATAAATCTCCCCGTTGTTGAGAATAGGCGCTCATGTTGCCTTTCCCGCGTACTCTCACCCGACTCCCGGGTTTTGCACCGGGGGGAATCCGCACATCAATAATTTCCGATCCCACATTGAGACGCTTCTGAATGCCTCGGAATGCTTCGGTGAAGGTCAGACGAATGGTTGCCTCGCGATCGCCTCCTGTGCTTTGGGTGGTCGTATTAAACCCCGTCCCAAACCCCCCCGGACTTTGATAGGTACTGCGTCCGTTAGTGCTGCGATAGGTGCGGGTGCGGGTGTTCGTGTTTCCCCCTAATCCTCCCAGCAAGTCATTGATAAACTCTTCAAAACTGCCATAGCGCCCAAAATCAAACCCCCCAAAATCCACCGGACTCCGACCAAATCCCCCCCCCGGCTGAGAGCCTGCTTGTCGCCAATATTGCCCAAATTGGTCATATTTTTGCCGTTTTTCTGGGTCGGAGAGAACCTCGTAAGCTTCACTGACTTCCTTAAAGCGAGCTTCTGCGGCCTTATCTCCCGGATTCCGGTCAGGATGATATTTTAAGGCTAATTTGCGAAAAGCCTTTTTAATTTCCTCAGCACCGGCAGTTTTACCCACTCCTAGAATGGCGTAGTAATCTTTGAAGTCAGTTGAGGCCATTAACCATCATCTCCTCGTGTTTGATTGTGGATTTTAGTTAGGATTTAGTGGATGCCTAGGGATAGGACCCAGTTAACACTGTAGCAAAGATTAGAACTCATCCCGTTCGGTTCTTGGAGTGGTGCAAGTCGCAATTCCCGCACCCTTATATCGGGAGTCGGGAATCGGGTGTCGGGTGTCGGGTTGTCGGGTGTCGGGAGATTGCCTCTCCCCTGCTCCCCTGCTCCCTACTACAAAATCTGTTGAATCATTCGATTGGCTTGGGACCCGTAGCCCCCACCGAATAAATTAAAATGGTTCAGGATGTGATAGAGATTGTATAGGGTTTTGCGTTGTTGATAGCCTACATCTAGGGGCCAGGTCTGATTGTAACCGCGATAGAAAGGTGCGGGAAACCCTCCAAAGAGTTCAGTCATGGCAATATCAACTTCGCGATCGCCCCAATAAGTCGCCGGATCCAAGATAACGGGTTCACCCTGCACCGTACAAGCCGCATTCCCAGACCATAAATCCCCATGGACTAAGGAAGGCTGAGGTTGCCAATCTTCTAGGCACTCCCGCACAGCATCTAGAACCACACCAATATCAGGAAACCCTCCCCCTCGTCGTTTGGCTAAACGCAATTGAAACCCTATACGGTGTTCCGTGAAAAATTCCGCCCAGTTTTCAGTCCAATCATTGACTTGAGGGGTAGAACCAATCGTATTGTTACAGTCCCAGCCAAATCTTGTCGCCCTTTGGTAACGGTGCATAGCGGCCAAATTCTGCCCCATTTTTTCCCAAGACGAGTGATCCCCTCGCCCAAATTCTAGCCATTCCATCACAATATAACTAGAATTCCCTGCCACTCCCCAAGTCAGGGGTTGGGGAACCCGAATACTTTGGGTTTCATACATTTGCTTGAGTCCCAAGGCTTCGGCCGCAAACATTTCCACTTGAGAAGCGGTATTGATCTTTACAAAATAAGTTCGTTGACCATCGGCGATCGCATATCCTTGATTAATACAGCCTCCAGAGACAGAACGGCGAGTTTCGAGAGAAAAAGGGAGTCCGGTGGTTTGGCTAATTTGCTCGGCGATTTGATTCCACATGAGTCTAGAGATATTGGTTGACACACACTATCAGATACAGTTACCGGATTCTACTCTAGCAACATGGGTTCATTGAGAGCCTGATACATCATCTTGAGATGGTCAAGAAAGACTTGCTCAAATAGTTCCTCATAGGGGGCGGCGTTGCCTTTACCCAGCCACCAAAACCAATCGGATCCCTCGGCCGCGTCGAGAGCTTCCCAAGCCTCTGGATGGGTTTCTGGGGTGGCTTCCGGGTGATTGGCGAGGGTTTGACGGGCGGCCTGGAGTAGTTCCCAGGCGCGATTTTTGGCGGGGTGGCCGATCCAAGTGGTAAAGTTCCCATCAACCCAGGAGCCACTGTGTAGTTGTTCAGCCTCAAGGGTGACGGTGGGGGGGAATTGTTGGAGAAATTCGCTGACGGTGACTAATTTGAACTGGGGATGCTGGCTTAACTGTGCGTAAAGATGGTTGAGGAAGGGGCCGCCATCTTGGGGGTAATATTCCCAACAGTTCTCTCCGTCTAGGGCGATGGTGACTAACCAAGGGTCTGGGGTAGACTGGTTTTGCTGTTGTTGTGCGATCGCCTCTAATCGTTGCACTAAATCCCTCGCTCCCGTTTCTGGGGGCATTCCACCATAATCAAACCCAATCCGATCGGACAGGGTATGATCCCGAAAGACCATCGCTAAGTCACCGTGGGGGGTTGTAATTCGGTAGGGACGATACAAAAGTTCTGGGTTGGTCAGGCGGCCTTGGTCATCCCGGTGGAAAAAGTGGTTTAACGTCCAGCCTAACACGGCTTCATCAGAGCAGAGCCACTGAAAACCCTGTTGAGCGATGGGGGGTAAAATAGCCGGACTAACAGCTTGTTCTGGAGGCCATAATCCCAAGGGAGGACGACCAAAGCGATCGCTATAAATCGCCCAAGCTTTCCGTAAATGTCGCCCCATATCTTGCGGCCACCCGAAGGCTGGAGAAGGCAGGGCTAGATCCGGCTGTGTTACTTGTGCAGCGTTGGTATCGGCTAAGAGGGGTAACATGGGGTGAGCATAGGGAGAGGTGATGATTTCTAACTGTCCCTGTTCCTGCATTTGGTGGTGTTTGGGCAGAATTTGCCTCATGATCTCCCGTTGTTTTTGCCAAATGGCTTGGCGATCGCCTAATGTAAAATTCCGCCCCTGTTTCAACCATCGGGCAATCTCTGGATCATCCCAAAACAGGGGATCAATCCAAGCTAAATCATGCCAGGCCATCAGATCCCCATAATCTTGGGTCTGCCAATGGGTTAAACACCAATCCTCCCCCTCGGTGTGCCATTGCTCATATAACTCCTGATAGCGAGGATGGGGGGCGATAATATGGGGGGCATAGCCTCGGAAAAAATTGCTCAACACATAGCGCTGATCGGCTTCACTAAAATAGCGTTCATCACTGAGGGAAAAGGCTAAATCTTCATCTTTAGCCTCGCCGTTAATATAAGCTTCTAGCTGCAAAATGAGAGAAGGGACAAGGTTAACCGTTTGATGGAGTTGGGGATAGGCTTCTAGGCGTAAAATGAGGTCTAAATAGTCTTTGGTGGCGTGTTGTCGCACCGAGGGGACGACATAATTTTTGCGACTGGAACAGGGGCTATAAAAGGGTTGATGTTGATGCCAGATGAAGGCGACATAGAGAGGGTGGGACATGGAGGATAGAGAATGAGGATCCGTTGACACTCCCCGCGAATCACGCGACGGGGATTCTTGGTTCATCGACCAGACTTAACTGAGCAGGATTTCTCCAACCCAACCAGAGGCCCAATCTCCCCAAGCGTATAACTTCCCGTGTGTCCCACGGTAGTTAGTCCAAGGCGCAGGATGTTGATTCACCCACTCATTACGCTGCCTACTTACCCTTAAATGCTTGCGGGCGTATCGATTCCTAGCCTTGTGATAGTTCCTTGACTGGGGTTTTGCCCCCTTGCGATACTTTCTGGACTTCTGCCGATTGGCTCGGTTCAACCGATGTTCAGACTTACGATAGAACGATGGTGCTTCTACCACACTGCCATCACTGGCAGCGATAAAATACCCTAACCCTAGATCAAGGCCCACGGTTTTTTGAATCGGCTCACTCTGCACCTGAACATCAACCTGGATGCAGAACTGAACGTAGTAGCCATCGGCGCGACGGACTAAGCGAACTCGCTTAATTAGGGATTTGTCATAGCGTGCCAGATCGTAGGTTCCAATCAACCGCAATTCCCCGATTCCGAAGCCATCGGTAAACTTGATGCGCTTCGGTTCAAGCAACTTCCACCCAGAGGTTTTGTACTCCACCGAGCGGGAATGCTTCTTGAATCTGGGGAATCCTGCGGGCTTGACTTTCTTTTTGCAGTTGTTGTAGAACCGACTGATTGAACTCCAAGCTCGTTCGGCTGCTGCTTGACGAGCCATGGAATTGAGCTTTTTGGCAAAGGGAAACCCCTCAGCCAACTCTGCAAAGTGTTGGCTAAGGTCACATTTACCCACTCCCCGGTTGTCCATCCAATGGCGCACGGCCTTGTTACGGACAAACTGAGCCGTCCGTATCGCCTCGTCAATGGCGGCAGCCTGGGCGGGTTTTACCCGTGCTTTGAACTCTAGTACAATCATGGGTTTAGACTAGCATATCTGACGCAAGGAAGGCGGCTAAAGCCGCTCGTGTCGTCTTTCATCCCCGCAATAAATTGACGGGGCTTTCAGACTCCCGTGCTATTTTCGTAAAAATTTCGACTCACAAGCAGAAAAATGCAAGTCTTTTTGATCTCTTTAACGTTGATATCCTGTTCAGGGAGAAGGCTTGGCCACTGGTGCGGATTCGCTAAAATAACTGACATCACGGCTCGTGATTTGCCATGCTGGAGGCGCAAACAGTGAATCAATTTGCCCAAAAACGGATGATTTCGGCTCAAACACGATTAGCCACGACTTATTATGGTTGGCTGGGGGTGGATCCTTGCGCCTCTCCGGTGGAAATTCGCCGCGCTTATCGGGAGTTGAGCAAACAATATCACCCGGATACAACGGAATTGCCGGGGGATGTGGCAACTCAGAAGTTCCAACAACTCAATGAGGCCTATGCGACTTTATCTAGCCCGGAGCGTCGGATGCTGTACGATGCTAAAATTGGGTATTCTCGGGTGAATGTCCTTCAGGCTCCCCCGGATTTGGATACGGCTTCGTCTTCCCCTTGGAGTGGTTCTGCTTATCTTGACCCTCATGATCGACCGCTTTCGTCAGGGGAAATCTTCGCTCTGTTTATCCTTGGGGTGACGTTTTTGGCCTGTTTGTTGTTGGCGATCGCACTCGGACTCACTCAGGGGGACTCTACCCTAGTCTCGCCAGAGATTGGCCAAATTCGCCCTCAACCCTTTGTCTGTTTCTTGTTCTTGTCTTCGTGAAGTTTCTCTATCTTTTCCTATGGCTCTTCCCACTGCTGACACCCCACTCTACAATCACCCTCTCCCGGAAATTGAGCAATGGCTCATTAATTTGGGGTGTCAGCAAGATCCGAAAGAACTCAATTGTTGGTATGTGGAACGACCCACTTGGAAGGCTGAGTTATGTTTAGAAATTGAGGAATTATCGGTGCGTTATCTCAATGCCGGAGAGGGCATGAAAGATATTGTCCGTTCGTTTAAGTATTCTCTGAGTCGTTCGGATGTGGAAGCAGCGATTTTTTCGGGGCCTTGATTGGGGAGCAGGGGAGCAGGGGAGCAGGGGAAAATTGATAATTATTCCTTATTACCTCTTCCCCGATTCCCGACTCCCGACTCCCGACTCCCGATTCCCTATGCCCTATTGCCTTTTCCCGATTCCCCATTCCCGACACCTTATTCCCCACAAGTGGGATTAAGGACAATGGGGAAACTAACCGTGATAGTCGTTCCGCGATCGCATTCACTTTCAATAGTCAAAGTGCCATCATGTTGTTCGACAATCCACTTAACAATCGCTAATCCTAAACCTGTGCCAGGAGTTCCGGGAATAGAGTTGGCATTACTGGCGCGATAAAATAACTCACCGATTTTGTCTTGTTCCTTGGAGGGAATCCCAATCCCACAATCCTGCACCGATAAATGAACGATATCCGGTTCTCCCTTAAGTTTCAGGACAATCTCCCCCCCTTGGGGAGAATAGCGGATGGCATTGGAGAGCAGTTGAATGAGCAGTTTTTGCAGCAAAATAGGGTCTAAACACATCCATTGGGGTAAATTCCCCTCCTTGACACAACGGAGTTGATGGAGACTGTGGGGGGGGAGTTGCCAATGGTGCATTAAATTCTGACAAGAGGTCAGAATATTACAAGGTTGGGGATCCGCTTTAAGATCATTGGCGTTAATTTTCGCCATAGTGATCACATCGTCCAACATTTGAGTAATGTTATTGACGCTTTGATCAATTTTCTGAAAAAACGGTTCACAGTCCAGTTGTTCGGTTTTCGGCAACATCCGACGAATTAAACTGGCGGAAGAACTAATCACCGTTAGAGGGGTACGGAATTGATGGGAGATAGTGTTAATCAGTTGGGATTTTAAGGTACTGAGGGATTGTTCAGTGATCAGGGATTGTTCTAACTGGGTTTGTAGTTCTAGGAGTTTGGCATTGCGATCGCGCAGTTGTAACGTGCGTTGAGCGACTTGGTGTTCTAGCTGCTGATTTAAACGCTGTAATTCCGCTTGCGTTTCGATCACTTCCTCAATTTCCCGTTGTAACTGCTCATTGCGGTGCTGTAATTGTCGTTGTAAGCGTTGAATCTTCAATTGATTGGCGACCCTAACCAAAACTTCCACCGGATGGTAGGGTTTAGCGATATAATCTACCCCTCCCATCGCAAACGTTCGCTGGGAATCCACCAGTTCATCTTCCCGACTGAGGAAAATTACCGGAATATCTGCCGTTTCTGGGTTATCCTTGAGACGATGATAAACCTCGTAACCCTCCCGCTTAGGCATCATCAGGTCTAATAAAATCAAATGGGGGACATGATCCCGCAGGATTTCTAAGGCTATTTCCCCACTCACGGCCTGCTCAACATGATACCCTTGTTCTGATAGCAAATTTCCTAAACTCTGAAGATGATCTAGGCTATCATCCACAATTAAAATGCGACTCAACGGATTATTGAGTCTGGGGGGTGTGAGGTTGTCCATACCAATTTGTCTATTGGGGGTGGATCGCGTGAGTATTAGATAATCTGTACTTGGGGGTGAATAGTAATTAATTCTGCGGTTCGCCTAAAGTACATTGATCTATTTTGACATTCTCTTGCTGAGAATCACAAAAATCCCTACAATCTCAGTCTGTAGGGGAGCGGGTCGCTCTTTTTATGCAACAAGCCTTAATTCAAGAACCCGAAAATGCGGAAGAAGTTGATAAACGAGACAAACCCCCCCACAGGCGCTAGAACAGAGGTCAGGGTGTCGGTAGTGCGGGCGAGGAAAGAACGATTCACCACGACCACATCATTATTGAGCAGAACCGGATTATTCTCTGTATCAATGCCTTGAGTTAAATCCACCGCGAACTCTTGGCGGGAAACAGTACCGTTGGGGTTCAGTCGCACTAATTCCACCCGACTCTGACGCGCTCGATTATTAAACCCTCCGGCCGCTAAAATGGCTTGATTTAAGGGGGTATTGGGGGGTAATTCAAGGGTGCCACCTCGGTTGACTTCCCCCACGACATTGACCCGCACAGTGTTGGGGGAGAAGGTGGCGGAGGTGAGGGTACCAATGGTGGCGCTGTCAATTTCCGGGGCTTGGGTGACTATAATGCGATCGCCCGGTTGTAACAACACATCCTGACTCAAGTCCCCGCTTTGCAGTAACTCCCATAAATCCACCTGAATGCTTTCCTCTTGACCATTGCGGGGGGTACGACGGAGTTCAATATTGCGCACATTGGCCAGAGTTGTAATTCCTCCCGCTTCTTTAATCGCCGTGGTGACGCTGGGGAGGACTCCTACCGCATCGACGCGCAGGGTATGGGTTCCCGGTCGTACCACTTCCCCCACAATCGCAATCTGAATGGAACTGGGGGCATCGGGGGCAAAACTCGCATCAGCCAGTTGCCTCAATTCTTGGGGATTAATCGCCATAGCCGTAGGGATAATTAAGGCATCCCCATCCCGCAGGGGAATATCTTGCCCTAATTCCCCCGCTTGTAAGAGTTCCCAAAGATCCACCGTGTAGGTCTGTTCTATCCCCTGATAGGTGCGGCGGATTCTCACTTGGCGCACATCGGCCGAGAGAGTAATCCCTTCGGCGAGGGCGATTAATTCCGTGACCGTGGGAAACTGGCGGCCTTCATCAACGGTGACGGTATAGGAACCCGGTCGTTGTACTTCTCCAGCAATGGCTAACCGCACGGGACGGGGCCGCAGTAAACCGAGGGTGACGATGGGACGGGTTAAATAGGGAGCGTAACGTTGAGAAAGAAGGTCGGCGGCCTGTTGGAGGGTGAGGTCAGCCACGGGAACAGTGCCGATCAGGGGGAGGTTGAGGGTGCCATCAATTAATACTGGATACTCCCCACTATACTCCGGTATGTTGAAAATATCGAGGCGGACGCGATCGCCTGCTCCGAGAGTATAGGGTCGATTCGGGGGCGGGGCGGAAGGGGTCAGGGTGGGGGGTACTGGGGGAGGGGCTATCTCCAAGGGCTCTCCTCCATCCCAAGGAGGGGGAGCAAGGGGGGCTTCCTCGGGGGTGGGAAGGTCTAAATCCAGAGGCGTAAACGTCGGGATTTGCCCCCGGACGGGTAGGGAAAGCACCAAGGACAGAAATAGTGACCCCGGAAGGAGCAACCGGACGTTCAAGCATGGATTGCTCACTAGATGAATCTTGCTGTTCATGAGTCTATGGGAGATGCCCCCTCTTCGGTGGCAAAATAACGATGATAGTAATAATAAGAACCGGAACTAAAGTCTTTAGCCCCGTTAGCAATCAGACCGAGTGCCGAGGTTTGGGAGACTTTCAGCCCATCAATCACTTGTTTAAAAATCGCCCGGTCTGTCCAGCCTAACCGAACCACCATCAACATCACATCCGCTTGAGCGGCGAGGAATTTGGCATCGGCTAACCCTAACATGGGGGGCGTGTCAAAAATCACTAAGTCGAAAGATTGACGGAAATAGTCAATGAGCGATCGCATTTTTTGGGAAGAGAGTAATCGGGTGGGATCCGGGGGAATTTGACCCGAGGTTAAAACATACAAATTATCCTCCCCACCAGTCCCCCCATTGTTACTGGGAAACGGTTGAATAATATCCTCCACTTCAATATCCATCGAGATAGCATGGGATAGCCCCCACACATTAGGCAAATCCGTCATCACATGGACTTGAGGGCGACGCAAATCCGCATCCACTAATAACACCCGTTGCCCCATTGCCGCGGCCGCTTGAGCGAGATTAATCGAGGTAGTAGATTTACCTTCAAGTGGAACAGATGAACTTATCACTAAAACCTGTAAGGGTTTGTCCGGGGTAAAAAAAGATAAATTCGCGTTGAGACTGCGGAAAGACTCCAAGAAGGGAGAAGCCCGGTAACGACTGCCCCCCAAACGGGGCAGGGGTCGATCTTTCACCCGGCTATCTTTAATTTCCTTGCGGTAGGGAATAACCCCCAAAATCGGTAAACCCACCGCATCCCGTAAATCTTCCGGGGAGTGAAAGCGCACGTCCAGTTTTTCCGCAATCAGGGCGGCTCCAGCCCCAGCCAACACTCCAGCCACTAAACCAATCGTTAACCCCCGAGGCACATTAGGCGCAATAGGATAAAGGGGGATTTGGGGGGCATTGAGCAGTTCCCAAGAAATCGTCCGTCGGGCGGCTTCAATTTGTAAGTCTTCCTGTACCGAGAGGAAGCGTTTCAGCCCTTCTGTGGCTACATCTAACTCCCGCATTAAGTCCGCATACTGACGGCTGAGGGTGGCGAAATTCTGGACTTGTCGCGTTTGAGCGGCTTCGGCCTGACTCAGTGCCGCTTGTCGCACCGTGAGGACTTGACGACGATTGAGGGTATCAATGAGTTGCTGGGTAGTTTGCGATCGCAACGCATTAGGAGAAGCCGCCAAGTTTTGCCCCCCCCCAGGCATCCCCTGACGACCCAACACCACTTGAGCTTCAGCCTGAAGCAAAGGCAGTAAATTATTGCGCCGATCCTGTAAAACCTGAATATTGGGACTATTCGGCGTAAACCGCGCCGACTCTAAAGCAATTTGACTTTCAATCTCCTGTAATTGACTTAACAAGGCCTGATAGCGCGGAGCCTCACTTAAAGCATTCATCACCAGCGCCTGACCGAGATCCACATTTAACTGTTCTTGCAATTGAGCAATCAGCGATTGAGTTTCTTGTAAATCCCGTTGAGTCATCACAATTTCCTCCCGAATCCCATTCAGACGACCTGCGGCAGCCTGTCCCTGTTCATTCGGGTCTAAAATATTATGTCTCTGGCGGAACTGTTGCACCTCAATTTGTAGATCATTCACCCGCTTTTGCAAAACAGGTAATTGTTCCTCGACAAAATTCAACCCCTTTTGATTCCCAGTTTTCCGTTCCCGTTGGGAATACTCAATAAACCCTTCCGAAACTCGCTCCAACACAAACTGAATCTTTTCCGGGTTAGAGTCTTGATAACTCACCTCCAAAATCTTCGTCGGCCCCACCCGTCCAATACCCAAATTACTCACCAAAGCGTTGTAGTCCATATCCGGGTAACGAGTTTGAATCTCCCCCAAAATCGGATTAATCACCGTCGGACTCACCAACACCTCAATCTGCGTTTCATAGTCAATTTCAGCCGCATACTGTCCAATCAAGCGCTGACTGAATTGGTCGAAACTCTCATCACTGGCAATCGGTTCAATCAACAAGCGGAATTGACTACGATAAAGAGGCACCTCATTGAGAACTCTAAAACCAACCGCACAACTCACCGCCCCACTCACCAGCAACATCACCCACCACCGTCTCCGCAACACAGACAACGCCTGACGCAGGTTTAAGGATTCTTCCTCAGCTTTAGGGGCAAAAGGTGGTTCTAATATCAGCTTGTTCGGCAGGGATTGAGGACTTGGACTGCCGGGTGGTAAGGATGACTGAGGGTTGAGATTAGAAACCATAGGGTAGAGATGCAATGATCAGTGATCAATATGCTGCTATTCTGCCACAATTTTTCGGGACTGTCTGGGAAACCTTACGCTATGTCTGAATCCGCGCTAATGTCGTGAACTGTAGTTCATCAAAGATTTTGGGTCTGAAGCCCCTTCCCTTCCGCTTGTCTCAGGACAAGCATTTCGGGGCGGCTTTTCTCCCTTGAGTTTATCGAGAATGTTGGAGATCAGAACACCAGCACATCCCAATGAAGCGCAAAGAATCACCGCTCCTTTAGGACGGTGAGTATGTCAAGGCATCCACTCCAAAACAATCCCCACACGACTATCTTTTTTCGCCACAGAATTCTGCTTTTGCAAATCCGTTGAGAGGCGTAAATGACGGGTAATAGCATAACCGACGGAAAGGGTGGTAATGCCCACCTCATCGCCACTGCCGGGAGAGACAAAGGTTTGAGTTAAGGACAGATCCGCCGCCCCCGTGCGGGAGGGAATTAACTTTAGTGTGGCTCCCACATTCACCCCATCAGTTTGATAGGCTCCGGTGGTGATGTTCCGATAACCCAAAACCGGGGCAATATTGACCCGACTCCCCAAGGGGAGAACATAGTATCGTAAATCTCCCCCCCAAGTCCTGCGTTGGTCGCCAGTCAAGGAATCACCCTTAAAAGTCCCTTGATACTCAGCACTAACAGTTAACCCGGTTTTCCCTAAAAACACATCCTCCACCCCAATATTCCAGCCACTGTGATGACGGGTCGAGGGAAACTGACTATAACCTAGACGGACACGGGTTTTAAAACTAGGATCATGGCGGATGTCGTGGAGGACATCGGGAATTTCTTCAGACCATCGTTGCAAAACGGGACTTTCTTCTAAAATCTCCGGCTCAATGTCCAAGGGGGTGGACGGGGGTTCAGAAGCCTGTGTGATCCACTGTTTTGATGCGTTTCCAAGGGTTTGGAGGGGGGGAGATGAAGGATTACCCAAAACGGGGTCAACGGCTCCGAAAATGACGCTCAAAAGGGCAAGCACGCCCCCGGCTTTGAGTTTTTGACTCAATGGCCGACGGTAGACTTTCACCGTTTCGCCAAACAGAACAAGCTGTTGGGTGCTTGGGTTCAATGTCCGCTTATCGGTTCTGATGATTTGGGTGGGCTTCTTGACTTTCATAATCTTCCTCCGAGAAACCCCATCCCCTTGTGGGTGGGTTTGTTGCCGGCCTAATTGTAGTCTATTGACATTCTCCCACACTGAATCAACGAGTAGGGAGCAGGGGAGCAGGGGAGAGGCAATCTCCCGACTCCTGACGCTTATTGCTTCGTACCTTCCTAGGTCACGCTACGCGTTTGCTACGCAATGACATTACTCCCAATTCCCTATTACCTATTCCCGACACCCGATACCGGATTCCCCACCTCTTACTGTTCACGACTCACGGATAATAATTGCCGCTCAGACTCCCTCTCCGTGGGTGACACTTGCGATTCCTCCTCTTGCGGGAACAATTGCGCCACGGGATCCTCATCTTCCCCCGGCAACCAGCCCAAAAACGGCAAGGGTAACAACGTTGAAAGATTGGTTAACACCACCAACAGCCAAAGCTGCTCAAAATTCGTCTCCGTCACCCCTAACCATTGAGTTAATAACGCGCCCAACTCATGGGACAATAACCCCGCTAAATTCCAAATCGACATTAATAGAGCAAATAACGTCGCTTCAATCCCCGGAGGACATAAACGCGCCGAAAGCACCAACACAGGCATAAAGGCAATCTGTCCCATCACCGTCAAAATCAAACTATCCCCTAAACTAAACCAATGATCATCAATTCCTAACGCTCGATTGGTATGAGTCACCAACAATAACGTCGTCATTCCCAAAGCAGAGGCTAACACCGTAGTCCAGCCCAAAATCACCCGAAAGGGAACCGCCTTAAAAAACCGTTGGTATAGCCAAATCCCCAACAAGGCCGCCAAACTCGTCACTAAGCGCACCCGTCCGAGAAATTCCGGTTGAAAGCCTAAATCATTGGTCACAAAAAAGAAAAACGCCGATTCACTGCTGGGGGTGGCTTGCCAGAGAAAGACAAACAACGTCGGCAACCAGATAGCCTTTTGTTTCATCGCTTGCCAGACTTGTTTAATCTGAGTGCCAATCACTGGCCGTTTAGCGTCCAAACTGGGCAACAGAGGGGTTTCCACAATCCACCCCGCCACCCCACAGACAATCAAGGGAAAAGCCGCCGTAATCCAAAATACGGTTTGAGTATTAAACTGTTGCAATAGCCAACCACTGAGATAGGCTGTAATTAACCCCCCCAGTGCTGATACAGCCCAAGTCAGGGATTGTAAAGACCCCGATTGTGCCATAGATTCCCCCCGTACTCGTTCCACTACAATTGAGTCGGCAATAACATCACTAATAGCAATGGAGATTGAAGATAATAAAATGGCAAGAGTGGCGGTCCAAGCATCTTGGACCAAAGTGGCTAGGGCGACCCAAGCTAATGTTCCTAAAATACCGGACAGGACTAAATAGGAACGGCGACGATAGCCAAATAAGGGCAAACCGTCCGATAAAAAGCCAAACAGGGGTTTAACCACCCAAGGCAGGGCGGCAACTCCCAACAGAGCTCCCACTTGAGCGGGGGAAAGATGTAATTCATCCTTGAGAAAGAAACTCACCGCCAAGCGCGAGAGTCCTAAAATCCCTTGGACAAAATAAACCGTTAAGATGGCCAGTAACTCCGGAGTGGGTTCATTGCCAAAGAAGAGTTTCTCGGTGAGGAAGGTTTTCAGAGATCGAGAAGGGGGGTCGGCACTAATCATGAATATTTCTAAACTTTTATGAACTTTCATTATAGCGATCGCCTAGAACGTTGTGGGTAGGCGGCAACAGCAAGGTAACAGCACAGGACAAGCCAGTATGGAAACGAAATTGTCAATGCTCTCCCGGTTAGCGCAACAGATCGAGTATTCTGTCCCCGACCTCACCGGACTTAAAATTGTCACCCTCACTGTCCTCAGTGTTAGTCTCACCCTGCTAGGAGTCCGGGAAACCGGATATCTGAACGCCCCGGAACAAGCCCTTTATGATCAGATGGTGCGCTGGGGTCCCGTCCAAGAGCCAGATCCCCATTTACTGATCATTACCATCACCGAGCAAGACTTACGGAATCAGGAAAAATGGCCCTTTGCCGATCAACTCATTGCTCGTCTTTTACAACGTCTACAAGGTTATAATCCCCGTGCCATTGGTTTAGACTTATATCGTGACTTTCCCCTTGAACCGGGTCATCAGGCCCTGAATCAAGAACTACAACGCCCTAACGTCATCACCATCCGTAATATTGATGATTTAGCCGGAACACCCGCCCCTCGGTCCTCTCCCCCCGACCAAGTGGGGTTTAATAACATTCCCGTTGATCAAGATAATGTCGTGCGTCGCAATCTACTGTTTGCCGAAACTCTAGAAGGTGATGTCTTATTTTCCTTTACCCTACGTCTTGCCCTCCTCTACTTGGCCCCAGAAGGCATTCAACCCCAAAACAGCCCCCTTTATCCCGACTATCTCCAACTGGGGGAAGCGGTCTTAAAGCCCTTAGAACCCAATTCTGGGGGCTATCACAAGCTAGATGATGGGGGCTATCAAATTTTGCTCACCTATCGCTCCCCCCAAACTGTAGCGCGAGAAATCTCCTTTACAGAAGCCCTTTCCGGTTCCCTTGACCCCCAATGGGTCGAGGATAAAGTGGTGTTAATTGGCTCCGCTGCCCCCAGTTTACAAGATCGTTTTTTCACGCCCTATAGTCCCACCTTGACTGGGGATACCAAAATGCCGGGGGTGGTGATTCATGGGCATATGGTGAGTCAAATTGTTGATGCCGCCCTGGGAATTCGTCCCTTGTTTCAATTTTGGTCAGATCCCCTCGAAATCGCTTGGTTATTGGCTTGGTCTACGGTGGGGGGGGTGATTGGGTGGCATTTTCGGCATCCGTTGGCGATCGCACTCAGTCTGATCATCAGTGGTCTAGTCCTCATGGGAACTGGCTTTGGCGGCTTTCTCCTCGCTTGGTGGATTCCCCTAGCTACCCCCGCTTTCGGCTTAATCCTCACCCTCGCTCTGGTCATTACCTACCAATCCTATGATGATCACCGACGGCAAAAAATCGTGATGAAACTCCTCGGGCAAAACACCTCCCCCGAAATTGCCGAAGCCCTTTGGCGGGGGCGAGATCATCTGCTCAAAGCCGGAAAACTACCGGGAATTCGTCTCACCGCAACCATGCTTTTTTTAGACATTAAAGGCTTTAGCACCATTTCTGAAAAAATGTCCCCCGAAGAACTATTAGAATGGCTCAATGAGTTGCTAGGGGACATCACCCATGAAGTGTTAGCCAAACAAGGTATTGTCAACAAATTTACTGGAGATGGCGTGATGGCCGTCTTTGGTGTTCCCATGACCCGCACCCACCACACAGAAATCGCCCTCGATGCACAACGGGCTGTTGCCTGTGCCTTAGAAATTAGCCAACTCCTAGACCGTTTTAATCACTGGGGCAGACAGAAGAATCTCCCCCAGATTCAAATGCGTATCGGCATCTTCACCGGCCCCGTTGTGGTGGGGTCTTTGGGGGGGAAAGACCGTTTGGAGTACGGGGTTTTGGGGGATAGTGTGAACACGGCCGCCCGTCTGGAAAGTTGCGAGAAAGAGCGTCAGCCCACCGACTGCCGAATTTTAATCGCGGCCGAAACGTTAGCCTATTTAGACAACCGCTTTGAGGTGGAATCTTGGGGCTTTTTGGCTTTGAAGGGGAAAGAGCAAATGGTGGAAGTCTATCGGGTCAAGGGGAACAGGGAACAGGGGGAGCAGGGGAGCAGGGGAGAGGGGGAATAGTGGCTAGTGAATCGCCAAAACTCTTGACTATCTAACGCACCCTACTGCTGAGTTGAAGTTTCTAGCTCTTGTCGTGTCATCAGCCAACCTGCCAGAGGGAGATTCCTCAATTGACCTCTCCTCTGTTCCCTACTCCCTGTCCCAACAACTGTTCACATTTATTTAACAACGTCCCCCCCCGTGATAATATTGCAGATGGCTCGGTTTTATCTGGAACGTAAATCTAGAGAACATCTGTCGTATAAAAACCCGTGAACTCTCCTGAACCCTCACTAAAACCTACCTCTTCCGTGGAGGACACTTCCACCGAAGCATCCACCCACGAGAACTCAACCCACGAGAACTCGACCCACGAGAACTTGACGGCTTCTGCCGGAGATTCAATGGAGGAGTATTACAAGCTGCAAAACGCCTTGTATCTTGTGACATTAGGGTTAACGGCCTTTATTTTTGTTTGCGTTTGGATAGCTTACAGCCTCAACACAGGACTGAATTATTTAATTGGGGCTTGTGTGGGCGTGGTGTATCTCCGAATGTTGGCTAAAGACGTAGAGAAAATTGGGGGACAGAAACGCAAGTTAGGGATAAACCGCTTGGCTCCGGTTATCGGAGTTTTGTTAGTGGCTACACAACTGGATCAATTCCAGATTGTCCCGATCTTCCTCGGATTTATGACCTACAAAGCCGCCATTGTTGTCTATGTGCTGCAAACTACCCTCTTGCCAGCACAGCGATAAATCCCGTACAGAAAGCCTCGTTTTCGCCAAAGTCCGCGTCGTGAGCGCCGTTTTTCCGGGATGTAAATAAAGGAAACAGTGTTCCCCTCCGGGGTCAACACCTAGAGAATTAGGCTAACCCCTAATTATTGGGTGAGCGTTTTTCTGCTGATAGTCAGCCGAAAGCGCGACCGGATTGATGCTGTTTTGCTGTTGTCTTAAGTTTACTGAAGTTCTGGGGAAAAACTCACCGCATGGAAATTCTAGATGGTTTGAGCCTATTCAATACCTTCCCCCTAGCTGAATTAGAAGTCGGCAAGCACTTTTATTGGGAAATTGGGAATTTCCAATTACACGGGCAAGTCTTCCTAACTTCTTGGTTTGTCATTGCCCTGTTAATTGTCGCCGCCCTTGCTGGAACCCGTAATATCCAAGTGCAAACGGCTCCGAAGGGCTTCCAAAACCTGATGGAATACGCCTTAGAATTCATTCAGGATCTGGCCAAAAATCAAATCGGTGAAAAAGAATATCGACCTTGGGTGCCATTTATTGGTACTTTGTTCTTGTTCATCTTTGTTTCTAACTGGTCAGGGGCGTTAGTGCCTTGGAAGCTTGTTGAAATTCCTGGAGGCGAGTTAGCGGCTCCAACCAACGATATTAATACAACCGTTGCTTTGGCACTGCTTACGTCTTTAGCATATTTCTACGCTGGTTTTAGTAAGCGTGGGCTGGGCTACTTGAAAAAGTATATTGAACCCACCCCCATCTTGCTACCCATCAATATCTTGGAAGATTTTACCAAACCTCTTTCCCTAAGCTTCCGTCTATTCGGTAACATTTTGGCCGATGAATTGGTCGTGGCGGTGTTAGTGTTCTTGGTGCCGTTGATTGTTCCTTTACCTGTGATGGTGTTGGGACTGTTTACGAGTGCGATTCAGGCGCTAATTTTCGCCACCCTCGCTGGTGCGTATATCGGGGAAGCGATTGAAGGTCATGGTGGGGAAGAACACCACTAGCCGGGTTGTCTGGTTAGTTGGTTGATCAATCAGTTGAGCAATCAGTTGAGCAAAAACACCCATTTTTAAACAGCCAATTCGTGAGAGTCTGGCTGGTTGCATAGAAACAACAATTCAAACATTGAGTCAAAGGAAGGAAAGATTATGAATCCGACAATTGCTGCCGCCTCCGTGATTGCTGCTGCTTTAGCGATTGGTTTAGCGGCTATTGGGCCTGGAATTGGTCAAGGGAATGCAGCCGGACAAGCGGTAGAAGGGATTGCTCGTCAACCCGAAGCTGAAGGCAAAATTCGCGGTACCCTGTTGTTGAGCTTGGCTTTCATGGAAGCACTGACCATTTATGGTTTGGTGGTTGCTCTGGTGTTATTGTTCGCCAACCCCTTTGCTTAATTCATCCGCTCGACGGGGTTAAGGCTTCGTCAAACCTAAAAAAAGTAGAGGCGTAGTGAACTACGTCTCTACCCCAAATTCGGAACGTTAAGCTATAGGTTTGATCAAAATGATGCACTGGACAGTTTTATTGGCTACAGAAGTGGCTGAAACTGTAGCTGAAGAAGGCGGGGGATTGTTTGATTTTGATGCCACCCTGCCCTTGATGGCCATTCAATTCGTGGTTTTAGTGGCAGTCCTAAATGTCCTATTTTATAAGCCTTTAGGGAAGGCACTGGATGAGCGGGAGGAGTTTATCCGCACTAAACAGCAAACGGCACGCGATCGCCTAGCCCAAGCCCAAGAACTGGCGCAGAAGTATGAGCAGGAATTGGTGGATGTTCGCCGCCAGTCTCAAGATATTATTGCCTCAGCCCAAAGCGAAGCGCAAAAAATTGTAGCGGGCAAGGTGCAAGAAGCACAGCAACAAGTCCAGCAGCAGCGAGAAGCGACTGCTCGCGAGATTGAACAGCAAAAAGCGGAAGCCTTTGCCTCGTTAGAAGGACAAGTAGATGCTCTGTCACGCCAGATTCTAGAAAAACTCCTAGGGCCGGAATTAGTCAGATAACAGGATTGAGAGAAGGAGCATGGGCATAGTTTTTTATTTAGCCACGGAAGGAGCAGAGCGTGGCTTTGGTCTGAATTTCGATATTCTAGAGACCAATCTCTTTAACTTAGTCATTATCATTGCGGTTCTGTTTTATTTTGGACGGCAATTTTTGGGGACGATTCTTTCCCAACGCCAAGCCAGAATTAGTGAAGCCATTCAAGAGGCAGAACAACGGGTGACAACGGCGGCGACCCAATTGGCGGAAGCCCAGCAAAATCTCGCCCAAGCGCAAGATGAAGCGAAGAAAATTCGAGCCAATGCCGAAGCAACGGCCGGGCGTTTAAAAACGGAAATTTTAGCCAAAGGTGAGGCGGAAATTGCCCGGATTCGCGAGACGGCAGCGGCCGACTTGAGTACAGAACAGGATCGGGCGATCGCAGAATTGCGTCAACGAGTGGCAACGCTTGCTTTGGCCAAGGTTGAAGCCCACCTCAAAGATCATCTGGATGATTCCATCCAAGGTGAGTTGATTGACCGTTCTATTGCTCGCATCGGAGGGTAACGCCATGAATAGCACATTGTTGAGCAGTGAAATCGCTGAACCCTACGCTCAGGCGTTGATGGCTCTTGCCCAATCCAAGAGTTTAACCAATGAGTTTGGTGAGGATTTACGCTCCCTAGAGGGTCTATTAGAGGCCTCCCCGGAGTTGCGGTTTTTTATCAGTAGTCCGGTAGTCCAAGAGGGAGATAAAAAAGCCATTCTGCGGCGGATCATGGGCGATCGCACCAGCCCCTACTTAATGAACTTCCTAATGCTGCTGGTGGACAAGCGGCGCGTTGTGTTTTTAGAGCCGATTGTGGCTCAATACTTGACCTTGTTGCGCAAGTTGAACAACGTCGTACTCGCCGAAGTTACCTCAGCCCGAGGACTCAGTGATGGGCAAATCCGCTCGGTGATTGACCGGGTGAGAGGGATGACCCAAGCCCGGGATGTGGAAGTGAAAACCCAAATCGACCCCGATATTTTAGGGGGCGTGATTATCAAAGTGGGTTCTCAGATTATTGATGCCAGTCTGCGCGGACAACTGCGGCGTATTGGCATGACTTTGAATGCCTAGTGACAACCCCTTGTAAAACACAGTCAATATAGAGAAACATGGTTAGCATTAGACCAGACGAAATTAGCAACATTATTCGCCAGCAGATTGAATCCTACGACCAAGATGTTCAAGTGTCCAACGTAGGAACCGTTCTCCAAGTGGGGGATGGGATTGCCCGGATTTATGGCTTAGAAAAAGTCATGGCTGGGGAATTTGTGGAGTTTGAAGATGGCACCGTGGGCATCGCGTTGAACTTGGAAGAGGACAACGTGGGGGCTGTATTAATGGGGGATGGCTTCGGGATTCAAGAAGGCAGTACCGTTAAAGCCACCGGAAAAATTGCCCAAATTCCTGTCGGTGACGCGATGGTTGGCCGGGTGGTGGATGCTCTCGCTCGTCCTATTGATGGCAAAGGAGACATCGCCGCCACTGACAGCCGTTTAATTGAATCCGGCGCACCGGGGATTGTGGAACGTCGTTCGGTTTATGAGCCGATGCAAACTGGGATTACGGCTATTGATGCCATGATTCCTGTGGGTCGGGGTCAACGGGAGTTAATCATCGGCGACCGTCAAACCGGGAAAACAGCTATTGCGATTGATACTATCCTCAACCAAAAAGAAGAGGATGTGGTCTGTGTTTATGTAGCGATTGGTCAAAAAGCCTCCACTGTGGCGCAGGTGATTGGTGCGCTGGAAGAGCGGGGGGCTTTGGATTACACCGTGATTGTGGCAGCCAACGCCAGTGACCCGGCGACTCTGCAATATCTGGCACCTTATACCGGAGCGGCGATCGCAGAATATTTCATGTATCAAGGGAAAGCTACCTTGGTGATTTATGATGACTTGTCCAAACAAGCCCAAGCTTATCGCCAGATGTCCCTGTTACTCCGTCGTCCCCCCGGTCGGGAAGCTTACCCCGGTGATGTGTTCTATCTCCACTCTCGTCTGTTAGAACGGGCGGCGAAACTCAGTGATGACCTGGGCGGTGGTAGCATGACGGCTCTACCCATCATTGAAACCCAAGCTGGGGACGTTTCCGCTTACATTCCCACGAACGTAATTTCTATTACCGACGGTCAGATTTTCTTATCCTCCGACCTGTTCAACTCCGGTTTACGTCCAGCCATCAACGCCGGGATTTCTGTATCCCGGGTGGGATCGGCGGCGCAAATTAAGGCCATGAAACAGGTGGCCGGGAAGCTGAAATTAGAACTGGCGCAGTTCGACGAGTTGGAAGCGTTCTCTCAATTTGCCTCGGATTTAGACGCAGCCACCCAAGCTCAATTAGCACGGGGTCAACGTCTGCGGGAACTGCTCAAACAGCCCCAATATTCTCCCTTAGCGGTTTATGAACAGGTGGCGCTGGTGTATGCCGGGATTAACGGCTACATGGATGATGTTCCGGTGGCTCAAGTGACTCGCTTTACCCAAGGTTTCCGCGACTACATCAAGAACAATAAAGCTGAGTTCGTTGAGATCATCAAGTCTGAGAAGAAACTCACGGATGCGGCAGAAACTATGCTGAAAGAGGCGATCGCTGAATTTAAGCAAGCCTTTTTAGTGTCCGCTTAATGGCCGTTCTCGTTCCCTAGGTGAGCGAACAGAGGAGAGGGAGGGAAGGATGAGAAAGTCTCTAGATCAGGTTTAGGGCTTGAAACTCCCCCATCCCTCTCCTAATGCCTACTCAACTCTGCATTCTCAACTACTGTCATGCCTAATCTAAAAGCTATTCGCGATCGCATTCAGTCGGTCAAAAATACTCGTAAAATCACCGAAGCCATGCGCTTGGTAGCCGCCGCTAAAGTGCGCCGCGCCCAAGAACAAGTTACGGCGACTCGTCCCTTTGCCGACTGTTTAGCCCAAGTTCTCTATGGACTGCAAAACCGTCTGCGGTTTGAAGATGTAGACCTGCCCCTGCTGAAAGAGCGGGAGGTGGAAACCGTCGCCATTTTAGTCATTTCTGGCGATCGCGGTTTGTGTGGGGGCTACAATAACAACGTGATCAAACGGGCGGAAACCCGGGTGAAGGAATTACAAGCTGAAGGCGTAAAACATCAATTAATTTTAGTGGGACGTAAAGCCACTCAATACTTTGAGCGTCGGGAAGCCCCCATCAGCCAAACCTACACCGGATTAAACCAAATCCCCTCCGCCGCCGAAGCCTCGAAAATTGCCGATTATTTACTCTCCCTCTTCCTCTCGGAAACGGTGGATCGGGTTGAATTGATCTACACTAAATTCGTGTCCTTGATCAGTTCTCGTCCGGTGGTGCAAACCCTCTTACCCTTATCTCCCCAAGGGTTAGAAGTGAGAGATGATGAAATTTTCCGACTCACCACCAAAGGCGGAGAGTTCAGCGTTGAGCGGGAAACCGTCGCCTCTGAAGTGAAAGCCCTGCCCAAAGATATGCTCTTTGAACAGGATCCCGTTCAGATTTTAGATGCACTGTTGCCCCTGTATTTGAATAACCAGTTATTGCGGGCTTTACAAGAATCCTCGGCCAGTGAGTTAGCGGCACGGATGACGGCGATGAACAACGCCAGCGACAACGCCAGTGAGTTAATGAAAACCCTCACCTTGTCTTATAACAAAGCGCGTCAAGCGGCGATTACTCAGGAATTGCTGGAAGTGGTGGCTGGGGCGAACGCGCTGTAGTCTGAACCATCAACGGGTTTGATCCCGGATTCGGAGTAGGGTGGAAGTTTCCACCCTATTTTTACTTGGGTTTTCGGGCTTGTGACATCCTCCCGACACCGACCGTACAGTGCGGCGCTTCCCGACGATGAGCTAAACCAATACCTCGGGACAAATATATTCAAAAGCAGATTGTAACGCTTGAGAACGGTTGGTGATTTGATGGATTTGGGGGAGAGGAAGAGGAGAAGCCCCGACCTCTTTTTTGGCTTTACGCGGTTTGGTGAGTTTATTTAACTCTAGTTGTTCAATGCGGTTCTGCACTTGTCCGGGATTAGTCACTATCCACACTTGACGATGATTGGCGATCGCATCTTGAACAATGGATTCAATGGCTAAAGCCGCTGTTACCCCAATGGTGGGGACTTCGCTTAAATCCAAGACTAAAGCCCGATACTGCTTGACGTGCGTCATCCGTCGGGTAATACTCTTAGCGGCACCGAAACTCATCGGCCCGCCTAACTGCACCAAGAGAATGTCCCCTTTACCTTGGGTGAGGAGTTCCTGTTCCCTTGGAGTCAAGTTGTGGTTTTGGGTAGTGGGATCGGTAATGGCTTGAATGCGATCGCTTTGGACATCCGTGAGGCGTTTAATCGTCAGTGTATCCGCCACAAATGCCCCCACTAAAACGGCTGTGATTAAGTCCACAAAAACCGTTAAAAATAGCACTAAATACATAATACCCGTCCCCTTGAGAGAAAGACGCGGGGAGCGTTTGATAAAGCCCCAGTCTAAAATCTCAATCCCGACCTTGAGCAACAATCCAGCCAACACCGCTAGGGGAATTTGTGCCGTTAACGGCCCCGCTTGCAAGACCACGATCAGAAGAACGAAAGCATGTATCATGCCCGAGAGGGGCGTTTTTCCCCCAGATTGCACATTAACCACCGTGCGCATGGTTGCCCCAGCCCCCGGTAAACCGCCAAATAGACCGGATAATAGATTCCCAATCCCTTGACCGATTAACTCTCGATCCGAATCGTGTTGCGTGCGAGAAATACTATCCGCCACCAAAGAGGTTAACAAGGAGTCAATCGCCCCTAACACTGCCAACATGAGAGCATAACGGAACATATCCGTTAATTCATTGAGGCTAAAAGTAGGGAAACGTGGAGTTGGCAAACCTCTAGGAATTGGACCAATGCGGTCTAGGGGAACATCACTAAAAAAGACCACCGAGACGATGGTCACGACAATTAAAGCGACTAAAGGGGCGGGGAGAATCTTATTAAACCGTCGAGGCATACCATACACTATGACTAAAGTCAATCCCCCTAAGCCCAAAGCCACCCAGTTAGGGTTAGCTAAGTAGTTGGGTAGTTGTTCTAAAGTATTGACCACCCCCCCAGGTCCGGTATGACCCAACAGGGGTGGGATTTGTAACAACACGATAATCACCCCAATCCCCGACATAAAGCCGGAAATCACCGTATAGGGGATGAGGGTAATATACTGTCCGAGACGCATCACCCCGAAGAGGATTTGTAACACACCTCCCAACATGATAACCGTAAAGGTCATGGCGAGTCCGGTGTCTGGGTGTCGGGCGACGAGGGTAGCAATTACCGTTGCGACCACTACCGTCATGGGGCCAGTGGGGCCAGAAACTTGGGTGGGTGTTCCCCCGCAGAGGGCGGCGAAAAAGCCAACAATCATGGCCCCATAGAGTCCGGCGATCGCACCAGCCCCAGAAGCCACCCCGAAAGCCAGCGCCAATGGCAACGCAACGATAGCGGCCGTCACCCCCCCAAAGAGGTCGCCACGCCAATGGCGAAAATGAATATTGTTTATTGGGTTAAACACAGTATTTTGAGTTTTTTCTTAGAAGTCATCAGACCATTAGTTAAAATTTTCTAACGTTTTGGTGCTTTTTCGTAGATCCACAGTCCCCTAGATTCGGAGTCCATTCAAAATGGGACTCCTTTGTAAGTCGATTTTTCCCCCATTGGGACAACTTTGGTTTTGGGCAGTCCTAGAGGATACAATAAGCCCAAACCCCTCCATCCCCAGCCCAACCTGTGACCCGTTTCCCTCACGACGACTTCGCCAAAAACTACTTAACCGAACTCCTCTCCCCCCTCGGAGAAGTCCAGACCGAACACCCCCTTTCCTCAGAAATCCGTTATATCGATGTTTGGTTTATTCCCCGGACTGCCACCACTGCCCACCATCTGGGTCTATTGGGGCGTTTAGTCAACCATTCGGCTTTATTTGAACCCTTCCGCAATCCCGTTACCCGACAAAACATCCGCAGTTGTGTCAATAAACTGTTCACCCTTCAGGAAGGACTCTTACGAGAAAATCGTTCTTGGCCAGAAAACGAACTGCCTTATCTTTGGATACTAACCCCCACAGCGTCCAGTGCCATCCTAGAAGATTGTGCCGCCCTAGGGGAGGAAAATGGGATATCGGGGATTTATCAATTGCCCTTCATCCTGCACACAGGAATCATTGTCATTCATCAGTTACCTGTGACCCCAGAAACCCTCTGGTTAAGGATATTAGGCAAGGGAAGAGTGCAACAACAAGCCATAGAGGAATTACAGAGGATGCCATCAGACCATCCTCATCGAGAAAATACTTTAGAATTGGTGTATAACCTGTTAGCCCAGTTAGAAATGCGTAGGGCGCAAGAGCAACCGCTAGAAACAGAGGAGGAGGAACTAATTATGCAGTTATCACCCATCTATTTACAACGATTGGAAGAAGCGACTCAACGAGGGGTTGAACAGGGTCTAGCACAAGGCTTAGAACAAGGCCTAGAACAAGGTCTAGAACAGGGTCTAGAACAAGGAACTCAACAAGAACGACGAGCAACAGCAGAGAGCTTATTACAGACCCGTTTTAACTCTATTGACCCTCAACTAAGAACCATTATTGACTCCATCATCTCCCTCCCCTCTCAAAAATTTATCCCTTTGCTTTTAACCTTATCCCGGGAGGAATTACTCGAACGATTTGGTTCTTAAACAAGGTCGATTTTTTCCCGATTAGGACAACTTTGGTTTTGGGCAGTACTAACAATTGAATTAACCGCTTAATCGATGGGCTAACCTTCTGGCATGACGCAGGGTTTGCCCGGACAATTCTGTTTTTTGATTCACCACACCCCCCACTCGTAACACACCTACCGGACGCGCTTTAAGCATGGTTGCTAATCGTTTTAACCCATCAATTGCCCCCAGGAAAAACCGAGCCAGTAACGCAGGACAACCACTCGCAGAGACGAGAATCGCTTTTTTCGTCGGTTTCTGGTGTCGCGTTTTGGGACCCTCTCCCCAAGGCCAATACCCATAACAAACACAGCGCTCTAAAAATAACCGCGTAATGGCCGTAACGTTACCAAAATTCACAGGAGATCCTAACACAAACCCATCCGCTTGATCCAGTTCATCCAGTATACTCTCCATGTCATCTTTTAACACACATTTTCCCCGTTCTGGCCCCGGTTGTTGTAAACAAGAGCGGCAGTTTGTACAGAATTCTAAGTGGTAATCGGTTAAATAAATCTTATGAGTTTCTGCCCCTTGTTTTGCCGCTTCATCCAAGATTTCTGTCACCAAGGAATCAATAACACCGTGTTTGCGATAACTACCAATAATACCAACAATTTTCTGAGGGGTGTTCATGGCTTTAACTCTCATGGGTTCACCATCCCCAATCTAACAAATCTGTGGGGACAATGACCGCTCAAGATTTGTGAAGTTTTAAGAATTTAAATTACGATAATCTAAGAATTGTAATTGTTGATAAAGCATGGCGATTTTTGGTAAATCTACTCCATGCTGACGACTCATTCTCAAAGGATTGCCTAAAATGGCTTCTAATTCTAAAGGACGTTGATGATCAAAATCCAGTTTCATACTGGTTAGATAGGGCTGCATTTTGACAGTATGATCTAACATCATTTCCACAAAACTATCTGTTACCTCTCGATGACAACTTCTCGCCCCCTGTTGCACTTCTCGCATAATTTTTTCTGCTAATTCCCGAGTAGCAGTATGGTTCATGATTTCATCGGGTTTTGCGTCTAAAATGACCGATAAACTGTTATAGGGAATATTCCAGACTAATTTTTCCCAACGACTTTGTAAGAGGTCTTCTCCGAGTAGAATTTCTACTTTTGCCTCAGTGAAGTCCGCACAAATTTGTTCTAGAGTCGGGGTAATACCACAGGGTTCATAGTGGGGGGCATATTGGGCAAGTTTAATGGCTTGATAGTCTAAATGGCGAATGTGACCGGGTGCAATTCTGTTACAACAAATAAAGGCGAGTCCTGCTAGAAGAATGTTCTCTGGAATCAAGGGCTGAATTTGTTCTTCAAAACCTAAGCCATTTTGCAGGAGAATTACAACGGTTTTGGGGTGAATAACTTGGGGTAAAATAGCCGTTAAACACTGGTTTTGTGTGCTTTTTAGGGCAATAATTACCACATCACAGGGGGGAATTTCTGGGGGGTGACGATAGGCGTTGACTTGGGGTAAGGTAAAGTCACCATAGATGGATTCTATGATTAAGCCTTGTTGTTGGATGGTTTCATAATCACTACGGACGAGAAAATGCACGGGAAAACCAGCCTGTTGTAAACAAGCGCCATAATAGCCACCGATTGCCCCGGTTCCGATGATTGCATAGCTACGTTTTGCCATAAATTAAGCCTGAAAATCATATAAACTATCCATGATATCAAATAGCCAAAAGAAGGCAGTTCAGGGTAGTGCTTAAATTTTGGGATAAATCAATGGGGGCGGGAATCATTTCTCCACGCATATCTAAAAATTGGACTAGGATTAAGTAAATCACGGCTAAAAAGATGGAAATTGCTCCGGTAATAATGGCTAAAATTTTACCTCGATCCATAGTTTTTAAGGGGAATTAAGATAAGATGGGGCAAGCATTGCGCTCTCTTGATAATGTATCATGGTTTGAGGAAAGTGGGCGGGGAATAGCCCGAAGTCATGGCGAGACTTTACTGATTACTGATCACGGATAGCAATTGTTTCTTCGGGTAGCTAGTATCATGGTTCAGGCAAAAAAAGACAGGGGGTTCCCTGTCTTGTGAATCCTAACGACACTTGTAGAAAATCGGGGAAGTTACCAGCCTTTTTCGGCTTGTGCTAAAACGTAGGCGGCGACATCTTCAATTTGTTGTTCGTTGAGTTTGCCGAGGAAGGCAGGCATTGCCGCTTTACCTTTGGTGATTTGGGTTTTAATGGCTTCTAAGGATAACATCCCATATTTTTCGAGATCGGATTTTTGCAGGGTTTTGGCGGGATTGACGACGTTTTTTCCTCCAAGGTGACAAGCGGCACAGTTGGCCTGGAAGAGGCCTGCACCGTTGGCGGGATTGCCTTGGGCGAGGGCAGGATGGGCAAAGGATAAGGTGGTGATGGCCAATAATAGGACAATCACCCAACGGAATGTTCTCATGGAATGGATCTCCTCTCAATACAGCTATGGTTGAGCATTAGAGGTCATTGTTGAGAGTTGGTTAGGGTTTTGTCAAAAGACAACTGGTCGAAGTTGGGAATTTTGGGCGCAAGGGTGCATTATGTTAAGGGTGAGTGTTGTCGATGTGAGCGAACAATGGATGTTTTAGTTGAGGATGCGATCGCCGAAAATCCACCCAATGAACCGATGGCGGCTGTCCAGACGTGGGAGTTAAGCAAGGTTTATCGCAGTGGATTTTGGCTGAATCAGAAAGTCCCCTCGTTACAAAACTTAACCCTACGGGTAGAACAGGGGGAAACTTTTGGTTTGTTGGGGCCGAATGGGGCAGGGAAAACGACGCTGTTAAAGATTCTCTTGGGGATTGTACGACGGACTGGGGGAAGGGCGAGGGTGTTGGGGAAACCGATTGGCGATCGCACCGTCAAAGAACAAATTGGCTATTTACCCGAAAACCCCTACTTTTACGACTATCTCACCGGATGGGAATTTCTGCGCTTTACTGGGGATTTATTCAACATCCCCCTAGAAGAACAAAAGCAACGCATCCCCGAATTATTGGATATGGTAGGGTTAGCCCAAAGCACCGCCCGCAAGAAAGAATTACGGCAATATTCCAAAGGGATGTTACAACGGATTGGATTAGCCCAAGCCCTAATCAATGACCCGGATTTAATCTTTTTAGACGAACCCATGTCCGGTTTAGATCCTACCGGACGTTATCGCATCCGAGAAATTATTCTCGCCTTAAAAGCCCAACAGAAAACCATCTTTTTCAACTCCCATATTTTGGCCGACGTTGAGCAGATTTGCGATCGCGTCGCCATTCTCGCCCAAGGGGAACTCCTCTGCATCGGTACCCTTGACGAACTCCTCGGACGTTCCCCCCACTATACTGTAAGCGGCATCGGCGGCAATCTAGACATCCTCAAACGCTGGGTTAGCCCCTTAGAATACAACGAAACCGGATGGCAAGGCCAACTGCAAGGCAATCCGCAAGAATTCCTCGCCACCTTAAAACTCATGGATGCCCAACTGATCACCATGACCCTCCTACAAAATACCCTAGAAAGCTATTTCCTCGACCAACTCCAACAACGGGGCATTGATACCAGTCGCTGACAACTAGCCACAGGGGAAGTCCAGATGAGATAATCACCCCTTCCCCTGCTAGTCTAATGGTTGATCTTACCTCTCCGGTTTAGTCCCCCTCTATGGTTTCCTTTAATTTGCGTGATCCTCAATATCGTCTGGCCTTACAACACCGCATTGAAATGCAGCGCCAGTCTAGTCTTGCCACTTGGATTGAACCCGAATTATTAGAAGCTGCCCGGGTGATTTATTACACCTACTATCAAGTCCATAAAAATGTGCCTTGGGTGCCGTTAGGAGTCGTCATTAATGCCCGCAATCGTCGCGGAACATTAGTCTTTCATTTCAAACCCGCCCTACTCCCCAGAGAACGTTTTATTCCCCTAGAAGAAATTGTTTGAAATGCAAAATAATAATTGCTAGACTATTCAACAGGGGGATCAAATATCCCCTATGCAGGAACTAGGGAGATAGAGACAATTGCCACAATCATTACATTCTGATTCACAACTAGAACCTAAAAATAAGTTTAAAACCTACAGTAATCTTTTTCTCAGCACCGTCTCAGTTTTGATTCTTGGTTCTTTTCTGACCTTGCTCATCTCTCGAACATTGAGTCAAGTGATCGTGGATCATGTAGAGGGACAAATTGGGAGTCTTTCTTGGTTGTTTTTTGACCAAAATTATCCCCTCTATCATGGGTTTGATAATACGGAACGATATACCATTGTTTACGGACCATTACTGTATATAATCACAGGAGCATTTTTGAAAATACTCGGCCCTAGTATCTGGGCGCTGAAATTACCCACCACTTTAGCCTTGGGGGGAAGCTTCATCTTGATCTTCGCTGTAATTCAAAAAATCCACAACCGCAAACTAGCCTTGTGGATTACAGCTTATACAAGCGTGATTCTTCTGTGTTTCGGGACAATTTATGGTCATATTTTCTTCTTTATCCGTTCCGATTCCATCATTTTATTATTTACCTGCCTAGCACTATGGGGAGTTCTCCAGAATCATCGGATTTATTCCAGTATTTTATTGTCCCTCTGTTTCGGCATTGTCTTCAACCTCAAAATAACGGCGGTTTTGTATTTTTTACCCCTGTATTGGCTATTCTTAACTCAACAAGGACTCACCATCAGTTTAATTTCAGGCTTCGCCGGAATTATTATCGGTTTCCTGCCATTTCTCCATCCCCAAATTTCTTGGACGAATTATTTCCAATGGCTCACCGTGACGACAAATCATGGATTTTATGCCAATTTATTTTTCGATAATATCAGAACAACAATTTATTTATTCTTGCCAATCCTTATTTTAGGAACAAGTCTATTTATACACAACAAAAAACTGTTTCATCAAACCCTCAAAGACATTCAATATTATCTTTATTTCTTGTTGTTTAGTACCGCAGGAACGATTGTAATTGCCTCGAAAGGAGGGGCAGGTAGTCATCATTTAATACCCTTGATTCCGGCGATTCTTTATCCTTTTTTATTGTTGTTAAAGAAACACAATCCCTTTGATGTTAAAAAATTATGGAGCGAAGGCGAATCTATTTTTACTCAGCCTATTACGTTCCTAATTTTTTGCTTTGCACTTATTTTAATTTCTTTGAATAATGCCGGGGTAAAAGCCGTATTACTTGACCGATTTTATCGGTTTGATATCTCACTCATTACAGGAGATATTGAATTAATTTTAGAGACGTATCCTGACCAAACTATTGAAATGGGATACACCACAGATGAACAGTATTTTTTGACAAATTACCGATTTTTGTTACCCTTTCAAGGCAATCCCATTTTAATTGATGGTGCGGCTTTAATGGATATGCAAACAAATGGATTTGAGATTCCTAATAGCACCATAGAAGCCTTAGCCTCCTGTCGGACGCAAATTTGGTTAATTCCGAAAGATTGGGAACAAGAAACTCAGCCTTTTCTCCAACTCAACTACTATCCCCCCCATGCCCTATTATTTAGTCCAGAGTTCCGTCAAACATTTTTACAATCCTATGAACCTCGTATCGATAGTGAGTTTTTCCATCTCTGGTTTTGCAAAGATGAATTAGAATAAAGCATTGTATCTTTAACTGTGGATTGAATGATCGGGAGTCTACCGGAAAAGGTTAAAGCGAGATGATAGCAGATTTTATATCGGCAACCAATTCATCAATCCGTTTTCGAGTTGTTGCCCAACTACACATTAAACGAATGCCCCCCACGCCGATAAAATTATAGAACAACCAACCTTTCTCGCGTAGTGCCTGAATCAGTCCTTCTGGCATCTCGACAAATACCCCATTAACTTCTGTGGGAA
Source organism: Spirulina subsalsa PCC 9445 (assembly GCF_000314005.1). Lineage (NCBI taxonomy): Bacteria > Bacillati > Cyanobacteriota > Cyanophyceae > Spirulinales > Spirulinaceae > Spirulina > Spirulina subsalsa. The sequence goes on along the minus strand of NZ_JH980292.1, from coordinate 4,978,722 downwards.
ACATTAATGTTAACTCAGGAATAGCGGCTAATTGTGAGGCTAAATAAGCGGCGCACTCATTGGCATGACGGGCATTTTTAAGCCATGTGTCCCGATTTAATAATCCTAACCAAGGAGCAGCAATAAAGCGCATTTTCGAGGCTAATTGTCCCGCTTGTTTACACCGATAAGCAAAATCTTCCGCCAATGTTCTATCAAAAAATATTACAGATTCTCCCATTGCCATCCCGTTTTTTGTGCCGCTAAAACATAAAACATCTACCCCAGAACGCCAAGTGATTTCGGCTGGACTTTTGCCGAGTGAGACGACGGCATTGGCAAATCTTGCCCCGTCCATGTGAATTTTTAACTGATATTGATCGGCAACGGCTTTAATGGCTTGTAGTTCTTCAATTTGATAGACTGTTCCCACTTCTGTAGCTTGGGTTAAACTAATGACTTTGGGTTTAGGAAAGTGAATATCCTGCCGTTTGGTGACAATTTTGGCAATGCCTTCTGGGGTTAATTTGCCGTTTTCTCCCGAACTTAATAATAGCTTAGAACCGTTAGAAAAAAATTCTGGCGCGCCGCATTCGTCGGTTTCTATGTGAGCGACTTCGTGGGCAATCACACTATGATAGGATTGACATAAAGCGGCCAAAGCTAAGGAATTAGCAGCTGTTCCATTAAAGACAAAAAACACTTCACAATCAATCTCAAAGAGTTCTCGAAAGGCATTAGCGGCTTTTTCTGTCCATTGATCATTCCCGTAGGCAGGAGAACTCCCTTGATTAGCACTCATTAAAGCGTCTAATACTTCGGGACACATCCCGGAGTAATTATCACTAGCAAATTGTTCTAATTGTTCTAACATCTGGAAAGTTAAAATATAGTGTCTGATTTAAAATCTACCCTACGTCGTCAACTTTTAGACCAACGCAAAGCACTCTCCCCGGAAGTGTGGCGAGAAAAAAGCGATCGCCTTTGTGAACATCTCCTCACGTCTCCCCCCTTTCAACAGGCTACAACGGTTTTAAGTTATTGCAGTTTTCGCCAAGAACCGGATTTAACTGTATTGTGGCAACAATCAGAAAAACAATGGGGACTACCTCGATGTGTCGGTAAATCTTTAATCTGGCATCGCTGGCAGCCCTCAGAAGCCCTCGTTCAGGGGAAATATGGCATTTTTGAACCTCGCCCCGATTCAACGCGCTTATGGGGGGAAGAGGTGGATTTAATTCTTGTTCCGGCTGTGGGATGCGATCGCCTTGGCTACCGTTTAGGCTACGGGGGAGGCTTCTATGATCGACTCCTCGCCCATCCCCCCTGGTGCAATATTCCCACCATCGGCATTATTTTCCACTTCGCCCTCTCCCCCCAACTCCCCCGAGACAGTTGGGATCGTCCCCTTCAGTTTATCTGTACTGAACAAACATTCCTCTCTTGCTGTGATGAGCATCACGATTAAAAGCTTGTCAAGTCACAGCAACAATTCTTTACATTACGTTACATTAAGTAACAACAAAGGAAATACAGCACACCCAAACGGAGGTACGCGAATGTACACCACAATCAGCCCCGAAGGACAACTCAACAACTACGCCAGCGAACCTAAAATGTATTATGCTCAGTACCCCAATCAAGCGCAGCAAAAACGCTACGTGCGTCAAGGGGCCTTAGCACTTCTCCTCGTCACCAGCTTAATCCTGATGGCTTTTGCGGTTAGCTAACCCTTAACCCGATTGCCGAGAACTCCCCATCCCACAAGTGGGATGGGGAGTTTAGGGGCTAATTCTTGAAATTAGCCGACAGAATCAGCCCAATCCTTAGCCCAGTCTAAGGTTTTCTTCACATCCAGGAGTGTGGGCGCTTCACAATAGAGGCGTAAAACGGGTTCAGTGCCACTAAAACGAATCAGTAACCAACTGCCATCCTCTAAGCGGAACTTATAGCCATCAATTGCTAAACAATTTGTGACCGCTTTTCCTAGGATAGTTTGGGGGGTTTCCGTTTCCAGTTTCTCCAGTAACTTCCCTCGGATTTCCATACTGGCTAAATGGACATCAACCCGATCGTAGCTGAAGTTAAAGCCCGTTTTAGCTTGAAGTTCCCCATAAAGGGTGCTGAGGTCTTTCCCCGACTGAACGATGGCTTCTAGGACGTATAATGCCGAAAGCAGAGCATCCCGTTCCGGGATGTGAGTCCCATAACCAATCCCTCCCGATTCTTCGCCTCCAATTAGGACGTTTTGGCTTAACATTCGTTCGGCAATGTATTTATAACCAATGGGGGTTTCATAGAGGGGGATCTGATAGAAGTCAGCGACGCGGGGGATGAGATCAGAACCGCTCACAGTTTTAATAATCTCTCCGGTGAACTGTTTGCGTTCTGCTAGATGTTCAATCAGGATGGGGATGAGAATTTGGGAACTGAGAAAGTTTCCTTGTCCATCAACGGCGGCAATGCGATCGCTATCTCCATCAAACACAAACCCCACCCGCAAGGTATCTCCCCCCGTTTTCGCCGCTTCCCGAATTGTGCGGAACAAATCGGCTAAATACTTGGGCAGGGGCTCCGGTGCGCCCCCCCCAAACAGAGGATCCCGTTCACCATTTAGCTCATGAATATCTAGCCCTAACAGCCGTTTAAACCCCGTCGCCGCCGCCCCGTGCATCACATCGGCGAAAACTTCGATTTTCCCCCCACGAATCGCCCCTTGAATCTCAGCAATATTGACTTTCGTCTGCAATTCTTGACAATAACTCACCCAAGGATCAAACATCGTCAGGGTACCGGGGGGGCGATTAAATGAGTTTTCTTGTTCTAATAGAGCTTCAATTTGTTGGGTAATCTCCCCCGTGACAGATCCCCCGAAAGCCCCTTTCACTTTTAACCCTAGATACCCCGCCGGATTGTGACTGGCGGTAATCACCAGTGCCCCTAAAGCGGAGCGGGCATGGGCTTCCCAAGATAGGGCAGGAGTGGGGGAAAAGGTATCCGCTAAGAGGACATCAAACCCAGCATTTTGAACGGCTTCGGCGGTAGCTTGGGCGAAATTCTCAGCCATGAAGCGGCGGTCATACCCCACAATAATCAAATTATTCTGGGAGACGTGGGCATAATTGCGGGCGAGGACTTGAGCCGCGAGGGGGGCAACTTGCACGAGGCGCTCAAAGGTAAAGTCGGCGGCAATCAAACCGCGCCAGCCATCAGTGCCAAATTTGATCGGATTTATGGTAACAGGCATGAATATTTTTTTGACAGAAACCCTTAGTCTGAATCTTAGCGCTGTTCCCAAACCAGTTCACGTAATCTCGACTAGGGAATGGGAGTCGGGGAATAGGGAACGGGGAACGGGGAACAGGGAGTCAGGAGTCGGGAATCGCAAATCGGGAATCGGTGTAGGGGCGCAATGCTTGCGCCCTAGGGAATCGGGTGTCGGGAGTCGGAATAAGTAATAGGGAATAGGGAATAGGGAGTAGGACGAATAAACATCTCCCCCTCTCCCCCCGTTCCCCGTTCCCTAAAATAAAAGAGTTTTGGCTATTCACTAGCCACTATTCCCCCTCTCCCTGCCCCCCTGCCCCCCTGCTCCCCACACCCGCCCAGTGATAAACTAGATCCATTGCCCGACCGTGAATTATGTTTAATTTTATTCGCTCCGATTTAGCTCAGTTAAAAGCCTATACTCCCCACCCCGGAGGGGAGATTGCTGTTCCAGTGGATCAGTTAGACACGAATGAAAATCCCTACGATCTCCCCCCTTGGATTAAGGGGAAACTAGCGCGTCTCTATCAGATGGAAATGTCCTGTAATCGCTACCCCGATGGCAGTCATAGCGCTTTGAAAGAGGCGATCGCAAACTATGTGAATCATTCCGCCCATCTCCCCTCCTCCCCCATTGACGCTCATCACATTTCTGTGGGCAATGGTTCAGATGAACTTATTCGCTCCCTCCTCATTGCCACCTGTTTAGGTCAAGAAGGCCAGATTTTAGTCGCCCATCCCACCTTTTCCATGTACGGCATTTTGGCGCAAACCTTGAGGATTGGCGTGGTTTCCGTGGGACGCTCCCCAGATACCTTTGAAATCGACCTCAACGCCGCCCAACAGGCCTTAGAACAAACCCAAAATCCCCCCATTCGAGTGGTGTTTCTGGTGCATCCCAACTCCCCCACCGCCAACGCCCTCACCGAGGCCGAATTAGCTTGGTTACGGGAGATTCCCGAACAGGTATTAGTCGTCATTGACGAGGCCTATTTTGAATTTAGTCGGACTTCAGTCGTCGGGGAACTGGCAGAACATCCTAATTGGGTCATCCTGCGCACCTTTTCTAAGGCCTTCCGTTTAGCCGCCTTACGGGTGGGATATGCGATCGCCCATCCCCACCTGATCACCACCCTCGAAAAAATCCGCCTCCCCTACAACCTCCCCACATTTTCCCAAGCCGCCGCTCAACTCGCCCTCGCCCACCAAGACAGCCTACTTGAAGTCATCCCCCAACTCTTACAAGAACGAACCCAACTCTGGCATAACCTAGAGCAAATCCCCCGTCTCAAGCTCTGGCCAACAGATGCCAACTTTATCTATGCTCGTTTAAAAGATATCCCCGAAAGCGAGGAAGTCCTAGCCCACCTCGTCACCACCCTAAAAACCCAAGGCACCCTGATCCGGCACACCGGAGGCGGATTGCGGATTACCGTTGGCAGTCCCCCAGAAAATCAGCGCACCTGCCAGAGAATGAGCATTTTACTGGCCAATGGCCTCCTTACAAACGGGCATCAGCCCGACGAGCTCTTATCATAGTTTGGGGGAGAACCCCCACCAAACGAGCAAACGCTTCATCAGGGACACAAGCCACTGTCTCCTCATCAAACCAGTTTTCAAACTGGTTCAAGATAATTTGCGCCCGTTGGAGAGGCACAGGATTCACCGTGATTTGATGCACTAACTTAGTCCACTGACGACGAATCAAATACGCTCGGTGGCGTTCGTCACCATTTTTAGGGGGGACTGAAGACCAATTGCCCACAGGGAAAACCCCTGTTACATCTAAATCAAACACACTGCCAACCACAGAGCCAGGTCCAGCAAATTCAGCATGGTAGCGCTTATATATAATTAGCCCATTTTTCCGACGGCTATTGACGATCAAAAGCTCCTTGTTCTGGAGTTGAGCCAGTAACTGAGTGTGATCACTTCCGTCTTTATTCAAATTCGGCACGTCTTTATCCAGATTCGGCACGTCTTGATTCAGATATCGTTATTTAACCAAATGGGTTGAGAAGTCCCTTAACCCAAAACTAACAAGTCTTGAAGACCAGAACGTAGGGTTAAGAAAAGGTTCAATTCAATCGGGGATAGGGGATTGGGCTAAACCCTAACCCCTAAATCTCACTCCGTGACATCCTCCCGACACCGACCCTAGGGGTTTCGTTGGGAGTCCATTGACTTTGCCCTCCTTGAGCTTCTTCACCGTGTGTCCCACGGCTGTTAACCTTGGCTGATTTACCCTCTAGGCAGAAGCTACATCCCGATTGATTTCTCCATGAGCCTAGTCAACATTTTAGCCCAATCTGTGAGAAGCCTAACGTTGAGATCAACGATTAAGAACTGGAAATGCCACCCCCACACCCACTTCAGTATTGATAATTATGACCTACTCCCCATTCCCCATTTCCCACACCCTGAACAAAGGGACTTCTGGAGCAATAACCGTCTAGGCTGTTGAAACACCCCAAAGAAACAATCCGATTCTACTCGTTTGAGGCGATAACCTAAAGACCAATAGAGTTGTTTCGCTTGGTCATTATTTTCTAAAACATGGAGGTAAATCTCCTTAAAGCCCCATTCTAGAGCAATAGGTTCACAACTTAAAAGTAATTGGCGAGCAATCCCCCGCCGTCGAAAATTCGGACTGACCGCTAAATTGGAAATATAAGGATACTGGTGACTATGCCCCCCACTAGGGAGGGAGCGGAGGGCAATTTCCACCGTTCCGGTGATTTCCTCCTGTTGTCCGGTAGAGGTAGGAATAGATGCAATTCCTTCCCTTTCCGTTCCTTGGGAAGGCTTCGCCAATGCTAACGCGCAGCGTCTCGGAACGAGAATCGCCGTAAAACAGTGATAGTGAGGGGAAGCCCCCCGGAAACGACTGCGGAGGTCCTCATAAATGCCAAAACTCAAAAACGGATACAACCACCCCGTCAGCCAGCCCTCAGAAGAATGAAAGCTAGTCGTCAAAATATCCGCCAAGGATTTTAAGTCCCGGAATTGAGCCGAGCGAACAGTCAACTCCCAAGGAAAATCTGAGTCTTGAGTTGGCAATTGATCCGGATACCGTTCTTGAACAATGGGTTGATTTTTAAACCCGAAAAAAGAGTAGTCCACGGCCACCCCACTTAAAGCGGGAATAGGGAACAAGGGATAGGCAAAACCAAAACCCCTAAACCCTATTCCCTTTTTCTCTTAGCCGTACTCTAGCAGAATCAGAGCAAACTGGCTATGTCCAATCCGAGGAGAGAGCGATAAGATTATAAACAAGTCCGTTGTCAGCCAACGACTGGAGAATCGCAAAAGTCGTAACTGATGTTGGGGGGTGCAGAAGCGACTATGATCAAGGCGATATCAATGCGCCCAGCCAGAGGAGTAAATGACTTATACTTTCCCGATGGCTATGGACGCACTAGGTGCGTCCCGTCAGCAACGGTAGGAGATGCGGTGGATGAAGTCCCAAGCAAAGAAGAAGCCTAAAATTCTGGTGGTGGATGATGAGCCGGATAATCTCGATTTGCTCTATCGGACTTTCCATCGGGAGTATAAGGTTTTACGGGCAACCAGTGGACCAACAGCCCTAGAAATATTGGAACAAGAGTCCAATATTTCGGTGATTATTTCTGATCAACGAATGCCCATTATGACGGGGACAGAATTCCTCAGTCTAACGGCTATGCAGTATCCGGATATTATCCGGATTCTCTTAACAGGTTATACCGATGTCGAGGACTTAGTAGAAGCGATCAATAGTGGGAAGGTCTTTAAGTATGTCACCAAACCTTGGGAAGCCACAACCCTCAAGGAAATTGTCAAACAGGCTTTAGATACCCACAACGTCCTCAAAATCCGCACCGAAGAATTATCCCGCTCTCTCAAGCGGGAAACTTTACTCAATAGTGTCACCAATACTATTCGCAATGCTCAGTTTGACCGTTTGGGGGATTCTCCCTTACGGGAAGTGTTACAAACTGTAGTCAATACCGTGGGGGATGTCCTGAATGTTGATATTTGTTTATTGCGTTCTTTTGCCGATCATGAGTTAGTTGATGAGTGTTTTATTTATCAAAAGGCTTTGGGGAACTCTTGCGTTCGTGAAGCTGTGCGACCAACAGAAACGGCCGCTTCGGAGGAGAAAGAGGCAGCGTCTTTGACGATTACAGAACCTCCCCCTTGGTTAAAACTAACGGTTTGGGAAACCCAGCAGGTGGAAGTAATTAACGACATCCAATCTCACCCCCACTTTCAAGGTGAGAGTTCCCAATATCAGGATCGTCTGGATGCTTTTGCCCGAGCAAAAATTACCTCAACGTTAATGGTGCCGCTCATCTGTCAACGGGATTTAATGGCTGTGTTAGCGCTCCACCGTTGCGGGAAAAATCAAGGCTGGGAGGAAGATGAGAGCCAACTGGCGGGAATGGTAGCGGATCAAGCCGCCCTAGCTATTTCTCAAGCCAGAGCCTATGAGAAGGTGCAGGCTTTAGCCAAACGGGAAACCCTGGTCAATACAATTACCTCCGCCATCCGTTCCACCTTGGATCCCCAAGAGATTTTTATGGCGATTACGGAACAGTTGGGGACATCTTTGGAGGTGGATGGTTGTGCCTTGTCTCTGTGGACTGAGGATGATGAGTTTGTCCAATGTGTGGGACTCTATGACCGCCACTCCGAACGAGTCGATGCGAGCGTAGATCCCGCCCTCACCCCCCATCGTGTGGGCAGTGTTTCCCTGCCTCAGTCCCTTGTTCCCATTGCCGGAAATCCCGTCCTGTTAGAACTCCTGCACACTAAACAGCCCGTTGTGGTGGAGGATATGGTAGCGGCTACCCCAGACTCCATGAAGGGGGTAGATTTGCCTATTCGCGCTCCGGCTCGGGCTTTGCTGATTGTTCCCTTGTTGGTGGATGGGCGGATTATTGGCAGTATTTCCCTCCGCCAAACGGAACGCCCCCGTCATTGGTCGGGGGATGATATTGAATTATCTCAGGCGGTGGCTTCTCAAGCGGCGATCGCAGTACAACAATCCCGCCTCTACCAAAAAACCCGCCAACAAGCAGAACGCCTGCTCGAACTCGATCGACAAAAAACCGAATTTTTCCAAAACATCTCCCACGAATTCCGCACCCCCCTCACCCTAATGATTGGCCCCCTAGAGTCCGCCATCAACAAACAGCAAGGCTTACCCTATGATCAAGCCCAAATCGCCCTCCGCAACTCTCGCCGTCTCTTGCGCTTGGTCAACCAACTCCTCGACCTGCAACGCCTAGACGCAGGACGAATGCAGCCCAAATTCCGCCCCTGTGATTTACAGGAATTTGTCGAGCAAATTGTGGACACCTTCCGCCCCTACTGCCAAAAAAAGGGCATTCAGTTAAACATCAAACTCGAGTCCTGTCGTGCCATCTACTTGGATAGTGAAAAATTCGACAAGGTACTCTATAACCTACTCTCCAATGCCATGAAATTCACCGATCCTGGGGGCAAAATTACCGTTTCCCTCAAACTAGCCGGGGATCATGTCACCTTACAAGTCACAGATACCGGGATTGGTATTGCCGCCTCTCAAATTCCCTACCTGTTCGACCGTTTCCGCCAAGCTGAAGGCTCCGTCAACCGTTCCTATGAAGGAACTGGTTTGGGATTAGCCCTAGTCAAAGAAATTGTCGAACTTCACGGCGGTCAAGTGATGGTTAATTCCGTCAAACGGGGGGAAGAAAGCGAGGGTCAAATCTCCGGCACCACCTTCAGCATCTGGTTACAGAATGGCTCCGCCCATTTACCCCCAGAGCAAGTCTTAGAAGTTCCCACAGAAATTCAAGCCGCCCGGTCTGCGGTAGAATTAGCCGATTTAGAAGCCGAACTGCTCGAAGCTGATGAAGCCCGAGCTATTGATACCATTCCCACAGAAGGTTTAGTCAGCACCCCTGAAACCCTTCCGAGCCTAGACCCCAACCAGCACCGGGTTTTAGTCGTCGATGACAACCCCGACTTACGCACCTATGTTTCCCATATTCTCTCCTCCGCCGGATATCAAGTCACCACCGCCCGCAACGGAGCCGAAGGCTTTCAACTTCTAAAACAACAGCGCCCGGAATTAGTCATCAGTGACCTAATGATGCCCAAAGTGTCTGGTTTGGATCTCATCCGGATGGTACGGAATGAAGAAGAACTGCGCGGCACCCCCATTATTCTCCTGACCGCAAAAGCTGATGAAGCTAGCCGCTTAGAAGGTACCGAACAAGGGGCCGACTCCTACCTCTCCAAACCCTTCAATGACCGGGAACTGTTGGCCAGTGTGCGAAATTTGCTCTCCCTCAAAGAAAATGAAGCCCGAGTGAAACAAATTAATGATTACCTCACAGAATCAGTCTTAAAACGCTTTTTACCCCCCGAAATGGTCAAACGGGCAGCCAAGGGGGAAATGGAGCTAGATTTGCACCCAGACCCCCGTTTAGTGACGATTTTATTTAGTGATATTGTCGGCTTTACCCAACTCTCCAACCGTCTCCAAGCGCGAGGCATTGCTCAAGTGTTAAATGAGTATCTAGAAGCGATGACTCAGGTTGTGTTTGAGCATGGTGGCACGGTGGATAAATTCATGGGCGATGCCATCATTGCCCTGTTTGGCGCGCCAGAAGACCTCCCCCCAGCCGAACAAGTGCGTCGGGCGGTGAATACAGCCCGGGGAATGTATCGACGTTTAGATGACCTCAATGCTTACTGGGAGCGACAGGGCATTGTGGGGGGGCAGCAGCCGCCCCCAGTGCAGTTTCGCTGTGGCATCCATCACGGGCCGGCTGTGGTGGGGATGTTTGGAGGAAACTTGCGTTCTGACTACACGGCCATTGGTCCGAGTGTAAATATTGCCGCCCGTCTTCAGGAAGCGACTCACCCCAATAGTATTTTAGTTTCAACGGCGGTGACTCAGCATCTCTCCCCCTCGGAGGTGGAGGAATTTGGTCTGTTGCAGTTGAAGGGGATTGATGGGAAGGTTCTCACTTTTTTGGTTAAACAAGAAGGATGTTAGGGTTCTGTTGTTGCTCGCGTCTCCTGTCATGGCCTGAGCTAAGTAAGGAGGGCGAGAAGGTGGCATCCTAAAAGACTTTTTCTGTAAGCCCTATATACTAAAAATTAGTGACTAGCAATTCAAATAATTCGCCCCGTCCATCCCCTTTAGAATTAATACTACGCCTCGCCTTGACTCGTTTAATCTTATAGTGTTCATAGAGATCATCAAAAAAAGTATTTTCCTGATTAAAGTTTTTAACATCTGAGTTACTCAAAACAAAGTAATGACCGTTACTATGAATTTGATCGCAAAACTGTTTGAGTCTAACTTGATCCTCGTCATTAAAACGTTCTGAAGAATAAGACGTAAAGGCAGACGTAGATTTAATCGGTTTATAAGGTGGATCTAAATAAAATAAAGTTGGCGGTTGAGCATATTTTAAAGTCTGTTCAAAATCTCCTTGCAAAATTTTCACTTTTTGTAAATTCTTATGAACTGAAATAAGATTATTTGTATGACAAATGTTAGGTTGTTTATATTTGCCAAAAGGTACGTTAAATTGACCCTTTTTATTCACTCGATATAACCCATTAAAACAAGTTTTATTTAAAAACAGCATTAAAGCCGTTTGAGTCAATAAGCCAAATTGTGTATCTTTTGGCTCTTGATTAAATTCTTCTCTTTTCGCTAAATAGAATTCTTGTTGAGCCTCAATTGAGTCAAGACTATAATAGTCTTGCTCAATATTTGTTAGCAATGAAATTAAATTTTGACAATCTTCTCTGATTAATTTGTAAGCACTAATCAAGTTTAAATTTATATCGTTAATAACAATATTTTTGATTTGAGAAAATTTTGATAAAACATGAAACAAGACAGCACCGCCACCAACAAAAGGCTCAACATAAGTAAGCTCTTTATGTTGAGAAATTTGGTAGCTAATCATTTGATCAATTTCATTGATTAATTGAGTTTTGCCCCCTACCCATTTTAAAAATGGTTTAGGTTTTTGCAATGAAGCCTCATCAAATGACAACATAAACATCAAAAAATACGGGTAACATTAATGTAGTTCAGGGAGCGCATAATCCCCCTTAACTTCTGCGGTTGAATCCGCCGATTGGATCGGTTTCCCTCGTCGTTTGGGCAGTTTAATGATAAACTGTGTTCCTTGTCCGGGTTCAGAAAGACAAGACAAATCGCCTTGATGTTTTTCTACCACAATTTGATAACTAATGGCTAATCCTAAACCTGTCCCCTTGCCGATGGGTTTGGTGGTGAAGAAGGGATCATATAAACTGCTGCGAATTTCTGGTTTAATCCCAATGCCATTATCCGAAATAAAAATTGTCACCCAGTCTTCATCACAACTGGTTTTAATGGCAATCATGCGTGACATTTCTTTCTGGGTGTTGGGGGATGCTTGGTTATAAAACTCGTCTAAAGCGTCAATGGCATTGGCGAGAATATTCATGAATACTTGATTGAGAGAACCGGGATAACATTCAAGTAAGGGCAGATCCCCATATTCTTTTATTACCTGAATGGCAGGGCTTTCTGGTTTTGCTTTCAGCCGATTATGTAAAATTAATAAGGTGCTATCTAGGCCTTGATGCAGATCCGCTTCTTTCACTTCCGCCTCATCCATGCGGGAGAAATTGCGTAAAGATTGGATAATTTCCCGAATGCGATTCGCCCCAATTTGCATCGATCCAAGAATTTTAGGAATATCTTTTAAGAGAAATTCTAGATCAATATCCTCAATTTTATCCTCAATTTCTGGGGTGGCTTGGGGATATTGTCTCTGATACATTTCGACTAAATCAATCAGGTTCTGGCTGTATTCTTCGAGGTGGACTAAATTCCCATAGATAAAATTAACGGGATTGTTAATCTCGTGGGCAACTCCAGCGACTAATTGCCCTAAACTGGACATTTTTTCGCTTTGTACCAGTTGTAACTGGGTGCTTTTCAGTTCTTTAATCAGGGTTTTTAGCTTCTGGTTGTTCTCTTTGAGGGCGATTTCAACTTTTTTGCGATCGCGAATTTCCACCGTTAGCTGATCATTGGTGAGCATCAACTGTTCTGTCCGTTCTTTAACTCGCTCTTCTAGCTCCTCATTTGCCTCTTTTAGGGCAAATTCTGCCTGATGGCGACGTTGATCAATCTTACCCAAGGATCGGGCATTCCACCAGATTAACGCCCCAAAAATCACCACATGGAGAATCCCTAATAAACAGATGGCGAGTTCTGCGGTATAAATTTGTTGTTGGTAGCCCAGTAAAATGACCCAACAAATCGCGGGGGGTAAAATAATCACTGTGGGAAATAGCCTTTGTGCCATTAATCCCCCGGCATTGTCTTGAGTTAAGACGGACATCATCCCTTTGCGGGGTGTAGCAAAAAGCACACTCAAACAGAGGAAAATAAAAGCAATAGCGGTATGTAAAGCCATCGCGGTGAAGGCGGAACCATACTGATAAAAGTAGGCATTGCCGTAAACATAGCCCAAAAACCCTAAAAAGGCGATGAGAAATACCACGACGGTGATACTATGAATCACCCGATAAATGGGGCGACGATAGCTTAATAATAAAATCCCAATGCCTAAGAGGAAGAAATTTAAAGCGGTATTGGGTGCCATGCGTCCCGGTGTAGCGGTTGCTACAGCATCGACGGATTCTTTAACTAATAATTGGTCAATGCCAAAGTCAAGGTTAAAGGCGTATTGAGCTAAAGTTAGTAAACCGATTAATAATACCAACCCAGCAGAACTTTGGGCGACAATGCGCCACAATTTACGCGGTCTTTTTCGTTCATATAAAATCCAAAGCGCTGATCCACTTAAAATAAATCCTAGGGCCGTGTTGGCTTTCATGGTCACCCAACCGGGTAAAATGCTTTTGAGGAGGGGAATATCGAAAAACCAGCCAAACATGACCACGCAACCAATGAGGGTGACGGCGATCGCAATAATTCGAGCGCCCTGTTTCATAGTTTTAAACATGGCAGAAGATGAAGGGATAGAAGCGTGATTCATCAACAAGTTTAATCCTTTAGTTTGTTGGTTAATGTCAGCACTCAGACCAGCACTCAGCTACAGTAGCAACTTGACGAAGATCCGCCGCACAAGAGGACACTGAGTCACACCTAACTACTTTAATGGTAGCGACTGAATTTTTAGATATTTGTTGTTTTGACTACATTTCACTAAACGTTACGTTGAAAATTCGTTCTGAAATTTAGAGGAAATCACAGAAATTCTGAGTAAAAAGACGAGAAAAGCCCAATCAACCCACTCCAGCAAAATTAGCAGGATCTTGATCGCGACGATGCTTGACGGGTAGGGGAATCCCTTGATTATCCCCCACGAGGGCGGCCGTTATTTCTAAAGCTTCTCGCAGGCGTTTAGCGGCATAAATGGACATATCCCGAGGAACACTAATGCGATCGCGCAGATATCGTAAAGCCCCATCAGAACCCGCAGGAGGAGGGCATAATTCCCCCGTCATCATAAACGTTAGCGCGCAACGCAAGGCCTCATCAAATAAGCCATTATCGGCCGGATTTACCCGAATAATATTCTCATGGTGTTTAATGACTCGGTGCAGTGCCTCCGCTTTCGAGGTTTCCGGTTCAGGATAACGCGCATCGGGGAGATCCAACCAAGGCCCATGATCCACCTTGGCCTGATAAATTAACCGTTGAGGATTGTCATTATCCCAACAAGCACCCATTTGAGGGGGTAAATCATGGACATGGGTATGAAAATCACTCTGGGTTCCTCGATACGTGGAACGGCTTTCCATGCCGTCAAACCAAGCCCCTAAACGCTCATTTTCCTCCCGCAGGGAATACCCTTTGTAATAGTAGAAACTGGCGTTCATGCGTTCAAGAAAGGGCGTAAAAACCACATCGACGACACTAAACTCCGGCAGAAAATAAGGCCCAGGATGTTCACTTAAGGCCGCTTCCACCTGTGCCACTACCCCGATAAATTGGTTACGTCGGGTTTCATCTTGACGGGCCGAACACAACCAACTACACCAAGCACGAAAGAGGGAGCGTTCTAAGCGTCGTAAAGGGATCACTTGGGGATCATTGAGTCCCCATCCCAAGGGGCCAAAAGTCTCCTCTAGGGCTAATAAAATATCATCACTTTCGGTAATTAAGCGCCCGTCTAATTCCAACGCGGGCAGCATTCCCGAGGGGACTTTTCGCTTATACCAAGCTTCTTTTTCCCCATAGCAAAACATGGTGACTTTTTCGACCCGGTAGGGGATTTGCTTTTCTTCTAACCACAGCCAAACTTTTTGACAGTAGGGACACCAAGCATGATTATCTCGATACAATGTCACCCGCACAGCCGATTCTGGCTGATTAAAGAGACGGAGACGGGATTGAGGGTTAGTGGGGCCATTTACGCGGTCAATTTGCCAGTTTGTAAGGGCGGCAAGTTCTGTCCAAGTTAGAGTCATGGGGAATGGAGAATGGGGAATGGGGAGTCGGGAGAGGGGGAGAGGGGGAGAGGGGGAGCAGGGGAGCAGGGGAGCAGGGGAGATGTCTATTCCCTATTACCTATTACCTATTCGCTATTACCTATTACCTATTACCTATTACCTGATTCAGCAAGCCCTAATTACTTTCAAAATCATCATAATAAAAAGGACGGACTCGCGCTGTAAAACCAGAGGCCTTAAACTGTTTGAGTTGGAGGGGGGTGGGTTGAGTCGCTGACATAAAGATGGGGATTGCAAAGGTACTTTCACCGGGGGGGACTTCGGGAATTGTGCCTAAACGGGTGCGGTTCTGCATGGCTGGGTTGCCGTTGGCATCATAAATTCGCCCGAACACATCCGCATCGACGATGTATTTTCCCGTTTCATTGATGGCTGTCCCTGTAATTAAATAACAGTTGGCGGCATCGGTGTTCATGCTCATCACGGCCCCTTGAGCCAGTTCCGGGGGACAGTCTTGATAGCCGATATCTTTAAGTTTTATGGAGGTTAGGGCGTAACTGGGGGGGGAAAAGACCCAACTGCTGACCCAAAGGATTAAGGAAAGGAGGGCGATCGCACAAGCTTTAAATTTCATGGCGAAAACTAGCAAAGATCAATGTTTCCATTGTGACATACGGCTTGCTCTTACTCTTACCTCCGCCCCCCACTCAGGAAAGTTAGCGCAACGGAAACCTACCGTAACGAACTGGTATCATCTAGGGTGGAATCCAACTCCATCCGTTGTTCCATCCGTCGCAGAAAATACCCCGTCATCATGGCAGAGGCCAACAGATTCGCCATGTTGTCCCGGTCTGTGATAATTTGCACGTTAAAATCTTCCGACGGTAGCATCCCGATCAGACCTTGCACATTTTGGGTGATAATCTGCTTAATTTCAGGGGTTGCAGATTGAGCCACTTGTTCTAACACTTCCGGGTGCTGCTGCTTAAGGTACTGAAGCAGTGTATTTCGTTGGACTTGCTCGGATTCGGTGTTGAATAAATTAGGGTCAAATACCATTAGATCCGTCTAAATAGGGATTTGTGTCCATTCTAGCGCAACAATTCCCAATCGATAACGGGCAAGCTGGAAAATTTTCCCGGCTCTGGGGTTTCTGGCTAGAATGGGGTCAGCCAGTAGGATGAACCAGAATCATGGCTCAAATCTCCAGACAGCCTGTTGCAAAACTGACATTAGCGGATTTTTTGGCTAGGCCCGAAACTAAGCCAGCGAGTGAGTTTGTTGAGGGAGACGTTTGGCAAAAACCGATGCCCCAAGGAAAGCATAGTGCGATTCAAAGTGAATTAGTTCCTAAAATCAACGGGGAATTAAGAGGTCGAAAAGTGGCGCGGGCGTTTTCTGAGTTGCGGTGTACGTTTGGCAATCGATCTACTGTGCCAGATGTGAGTGTGTTTGTTTGGGATCGTATTGCTTGTGATTCATCGGGGGAGATTGCCAATGTGTTTCCCTTGGTTCCAGATTGGATCATCGAAATCCTCTCCCCCGATCAGAGTCAAACGAAGGTGGTGAAAAATATTGTTTATGGTTTGAAGCATGGGGCATTGATGGGATGGTTGATTGATCCGGGCGATCGCACTGTGTTTGTCTATTATCCCAGTCGGGAACTGGAAATCCTCGATGAACCGGAGATGGCGTTGCCTGTGCCGACTTTTGCCGAGGGATTGCTGTTAACGGTGGGTGAATTGTTTGGCTGGTTAGCGAAATGACCTGATGGGCAATCCCTTCATGAACCCTTGATAAATCTAAACCAGTTTCTATAGTTTTGATGAAGTTTGGGCTGTGTCATTGACGATGCCGGAACATTTTTCTTAGGGTGGAAACAAGTTCGGTGAAAATACTGTTCACTTCAGATCAAGTTTTCTGTTCAAGTTTTCTGTCCATTGATTGTCTAGCCATCCAACTGGGGGTTTTTATGAGATTTAAACAAACGGCGATCGCACTTTCCCTTACCACCCTTGGCCTATTCTTCGGCAACGCCAGCGCAGAAGCATTTACCTTCAAAGGCCATTACAGCGAAGCAGAATTTGAAGCATTAGGGATCGAAATTCCTTGGGCCGCAGAAAGCCGCATTGGTTTAGTCGGCACCGGGGAACACGAAATCAACATTCACGACGCAACCAACAGCAGCCAGAATCGCGTTCAAGCTAACTATGATAACTGGGTCAGCGGCCAGGCCGTCGATTTTTCCCTTATTTTTGACAGCATCGCCCAAACCTTAACCTATACCGTTGGTGGGCTTGAAATTTCTAAAAGCAATATTGGAATTTCTAACTTTTCAGATTTACTCATTCGTACCACCGCCCGAGTTAATGGGAGCAGTATGGTAGTTGATAATCTATTCTTAACCGACAGCGTAATGTCTGGAGCTATTGCAGCCAACTCCAGCGCCGCTTGTAGTGGAGGAGTTGGGTGTAGTTATTGGGATTCTGAATACTTACACATTGGTAATATTGTAGGCAGTTTCACCTTAACAGGTCAATCTACCATGACTTGGTTAAGCGGTCAAAAACCCACTCGTTCTCAACTGGCTTATCAAATCAAATTAGTAGAAGGGGAAGGAGATGTTACAGTTCCTGAACCTGCCGCTATTTCTTTATTCTCATTGGGTCTTTTGGGCTTGTTAGCAAAACGTAAACAATAAAAGATTTATTGTTCTCCCTCTTGTTTAGCTTTGCGACAGTACAGAATCAGTAGTGTTTAGACTGTCTCCCTCTAATTGAAATCATTAGGGGGATTTTTTTTCGGTTATGGAGGTGAGTTAAAATGATTTTTCTACTGCATATCTTTTGCGAGTGCCCACCCCAGAACTGCCCAAAACAAGGATAGTCCAAAAAACCATAATTGAATCGCCCATAATATCAATTTGCCCAACCAATTAGTCGCTTCTCCAATGACTCCATAAACATAAAAACCCCAAACCCCAGAAGAGCCAACTTTAGATTCTAGAAAAGCATCGGCAATTTGTTCTGGGTTGTTGTATTGTAGTGAGAGTGCATCCACGAATTCGTAATACCCTACAATTGAGTTAAATAGATATAAAAAGATCGACATTGCTAATACCATAATAACTGTATTTGTTTCGCCAAAACATCGGCATTGATAACCACAAGCAAAGCCGATTACTACAAATATCACAGTATTAATCCAAGCGATTATATCTTTGGCGAGTTCAAATTCTCTCAGCACCATTTTCAGTAAAATTGCGATACCTAAGCCCAAACCAAAGACAAATAAACTTTGTAAGAATTTCATGATAAACCACCTTATATTTACCCGTATCTCCAAGGATTAACTAACCACAATCACAATCTGGCTCACAATTCATGTCTCCACAATCACAATCCCCAAAATCAGCCTCTCCACAGTTGAGATCGTTGCAATCTGGGGTACATTCATCAAGGAAGTTATTAATACATCCTTCTGGTGAGCAGCCACAATCCCCTGATACATTCTTCTTCTCGCGGCGGCGTTTTTCTTCCAAAGTTTCTGAGCGCAAAATGATTTTCGCTGTTTTACATCTGCCAAAGCGCTCACGGGATAGGGAAAGTGCCGATTGTAAATCTTGTTCAATCAGCATCTTTTTGACATATTGTGAACAAGAGTCACTACCATATAAAACCCGATGAGCGCAGGAAAAACCCTTATGGGGAGACAAGTATTTTTGATAGCTTGTAATTAAGGCTACTCCAGTTTTTTTGGTCATCTGTTCTAAAGTGTGAGAGGTTGCTTTAGCTAAGGGATGACCATATTGAGCTAGGTGATCTATCATGACACCAACGGAATTGACGAGAGAGGAGACGAAACCTTTAGACGTAACCAGAAACCCTCGGAAGATAGCAATACGCCATCTCCGGGAATAAGATAAAGTTTTCATGATTGACTATTAATCTGGATTGTGTTTTAGAACTATTCAGGAATTACCATCATGTTGGACTATTTTTTTAGATATTGTCCTGATTGGCGATGTTCACCATTGTTTAATGTCTCGATTACCCTAGAATTGGCGTTATTTTTGCCTATATTCACTCTCTTTTCTAGGTGTCTGTTGTGGTTTGGTGCAATCTGTGACAGGCTGTAATAGTTCTTTACAAAAAATCGTGGGGGCTGTAGCTATAGCTCTGTTTTTTCTCATGGGAAGTTGTTGGGTTGCGCTGTCGCTTCACCCAACCTACGGGTACTATAGCTCTGTTTTTTCTCATGGGAAGCTGTTGGGTTGCGCTGTCGCTTCACCCAACCTACGGGTACTATAGCTCTGTTTTTTCTCATGGGAAGCTGTTGGGTTGCGCTTTCGCTTCACCCAACCTACGGATACCCAACTACGGGTACTATTTCTTTTTGTACTTTATTTGACGGGAGATACGGGGGTTTTGCTTAGAGATTTAACCATTGAGCGAGAATACCAGGAACGGGGAAGAGAATAATCACTAATAAACCCAGTGCGAGAAGTCCCAGCAAGTCCCGACTATTGTCTAATTCCGTGACATCATTGAGGGCGGGTTCATCAGCCGTCGGGAGTAGGAGCAGAATCACAGCCCAAACCATCAACTCAGGGCGTTGTAGGGCAAATAAGAACATTAAGAAACGGACAATTTGACCAATGGCGATCGCACTCCGTTGGCCGAACATGGAATGAACAATATGCCCCCCGTCTAATTGTCCCACAGGCATCAGGTTTAAGGCGGTGACAATAATCCCTAAATAGCCCGCAATGGCGAGGGGATGGAGGGCAATGGCCATGTTAGTGGTTAAATCACTGCCGAGGGTCAATTTGCCTAAAACCGATAAAAAGAGGGAAAATCGGGGGTCGAGGGCTTGGAACGAGAGCAAGCTGGAGTCTTCTAATAAGGGAGTCGTTTCCGATAGCATTAAGCCCCAAATCAGAATCGGCAAGGATAAGATGAACCCTCCCAATGGTCCAGCGATCGCTACATCAAACAATGCCTTACGATGGGGTACCGGGGAGCGCATCTGAATAAATGCCCCAAACGTCCCCAAAAAGAAGGGCATGGGGATGAAATAGGGCAAGGTAGCGCGAATTTTATAGTAAACAGCCGCCCCATAGTGGCTCAGTTCATGAACCCCTAAAATGGCTACTAAGGGCAAGCTATAGGGTAAACCCTGCACGAATAAACGGGGATCCGTTTGTAACTGATCGACCGTAAATCCGGCTAATTCTACCCCGATTAAGGTTGTGGTAAAGAGGGTAATGAATAACAGAGCTAGGGCTAAAACGGGGCGTTTTAAGGGTTCGGTTTGGGTGGCGGTTTTTTGTTGTGACCAAGGATTGGGAACTAGAGCAAAAAACGGCTTATTGGGGGTTCCCTCTTGGAAAATCAATAAAAAGCGATCGCCAAATTTCTGTTCTACATTCGCCCGCACCGTATGATAAGCCACCTCGGGGTTAGATTTTAGCCGTCCCCGACAGAGAATAGCTTGAGGTCGATAGTCCACATTTTGCAGATAATACACCCCCCAAGGGAAACAATTCCGTAGGCGCTTTTCCTCCTCCGGTGTGAGGGGTTTCGCCATTAACTTATTATCAGACGTGGCCGCCATCCCCTTGGTTTTAGGCGTTAAGCCATCTTCCCCCTCCTCCGTAGCACTTAAAGGTAGTCGTCCCTTTTGAATTAACCACCAATACAAGAGCGGACAGAGAATAAACGGTAAAATCAATAAAGCCCAGGGCAAAGGCTGATCTTCCCCAAACAGGAATAGCCACACACTAAGCAACAACGGGGGGAGCATCAACACCAACCATAAAAGCCAGATTGGTGTTGTGGTCAGATGAGATACAGTTCGCTTGACGATCAAGTAACTCAACAGACCGAGACAAATCAGGAGTATAAATTCTACAATGGTCATAGGTTGACTTCAAATTGAAGTACCCCAACGCAAGGCGATGGGGATTCTTGTTTCTTTCTGGTTGCCTCTTAACTAGGCTGCAAGGCAAGCTGGCAGCCCCCGTCAGACCGACTCAACAAGCATTTTAAGACTTGGTTTCTCCTCCAAGTCAGGCTTCTCCCGAACCCATTTGTGTTGTGCGTCGCCCACATTGCTGGTAACATACACACTTTAATTATACCATATATATTTTGGCAACCAGTTAACTTGATTCTCCTCCTTGGATTGAGTCGCAATTCATCCCCACCTTAGAGGGATGGGGTCTATTGCCATCATCACTCATCGGGTTTGACCCTTCGGGAGTCTTTGGTCAAGGTTTATCTTCTTCCATTCTAGAAAATCCCGGTTGTATCCTCACACTCTCTTGAGGAGAGAAGCAGAAAAATTTTTATTCGATCCTTTTTTTGTGTAAATGTTTGATAACATTACTTAATATAACGATACAAACTTAATTAAATACGAGGTAAGAGCAAGCATGGCTGGACTTTTTGGACTGTTTGGGGGCAAGAAGAACCAAGACTCCGAAGCGGGAAATGCTGAACAATCCGGTGCATTCTTTTTAGATGCAGATAGTGCCAAAACCCTTGGCGACACTGAATTTATGCGTCGTCGCAACACCATTAAGCGCACCTTCCCCGGAGTACGGGGTCAAAAAGGGTTTGCCGTGGTGAAAGAAGTGTCTTCCAGTGAAGAGGTGGATCTGTCTTCTGGCACGCCCAAAGTCGTTACCAGTGCCAACACTAGCACTCCGACGGCTTCTGAGCCTAGCCCTTCTGTCACCCCCACCCGTCGCGCTTCCGACAACTCTATGGATATGTTCCGTCAGATGGCGAAAGATATCAAAAAGTAGGGTTTGTTTAGTTAGGGAACAGGAAACAGGGAATCGGGAATCGGGAGTCGGGAATCGGGAGTCGGGAGTCGGTGTAGGGGCGCAATGCTTGCGCCCTAGGGAATCGGGGGGAGGGGGAGAGAGGGAGACAAGGAATTAAGACTTATTACTTATTACCTATTACCTCCCCCTTCCCGTTCCCTGCCCCCCTGCTCTCCTGCCCCCCTGCCCCCTGTTGGGTCTAACAGACTCAATTAATACTGGATGCGATCGCGATTTTTACTAGGGATAGCATTCTTAGAAATAAAATTAATAATTTTCCCCGCCACATCAATCCCCGTCGCCTTCTCAATCCCTTCTAGACCCGGAGATGAATTCACCTCCATCACCACCGGGCCATGATTCGACCGCAACAAATCCACCCCGGCCACCCTTAGACCCATTGCCTTGGCCGAACGAATCGCTGTACTCCGTTCTTCCGGTGTGAGTTTCACCGCTTGGGCGTGACCCCCTCGGTGTAAATTGGAGCGAAATTCCCCCGGAGCCCCTTGGCGTTTCATGGCCGCAATCACTTTACCCCCCACCACCAAACAGCGAATATCGGCCCCCTTAGCCTCTTTAATAAACTCTTGCACCAAAATATTCACCTCTAGACCCCGAAAAGCTTCAATCACCGATTTGGCCGCCTGATAGGTTTCCGCCAACACTACACCAATTCCTTGAGTCCCTTCGAGCAGTTTAATCACCAAAGGCGCACCCCCTACGGTTTCAATCAAGCCATCAATATCTTCCGTGGCGTGGGCAAAACCCGTTACAGGTAGCCCGATGCCTTCTCGCGCCAAGATTTGGAGGCAGCGCAGTTTATCGCGCGATCGCGAAATAGCTTGAGACTCATTAGCACTAAACACCCCCATCACCTCAAACTGTCGCACTACCGCCGTTCCGTAAAATGTCCGGGAAGCCCCAATGCGAGGAATAATCGCATCAAAATTTTCCAAAGGTTTCCCGTTATAAAACACCGTTGGCTTGTGGGACGTGATATTCATATAACAGCGTAGATAATTCACCACCCGCATCTCGTGTCCCTGTTCTTCTCCAGCGAGTTTGAGGCGTTTAGTAGAGTATAGAGAAGGGTCTTGGGATAATATGGCAATCTTCATAAAATCTGGTTGTCTTGTAAGCGTTGATCAAACAGCGTCTTGGATGAGCGTTTCGGTTTAGGATTTTGGAGATAAGAGCGTCCCGCATCCACCAGAAAGCGGTAACGCACCGCTTCCCGCCCTAACAACATTCGGAATCCCATTTCATCACGACTGGTCAGGGTCAGTTCAATCGGCCATTGTTGTCCCCCCAATTGAATGAGTGTTTGAATGACCGGACGCAGTTGGACATGACCCCCAGAATTCCGCACTTCTCGCCGCTCTAAAATCGGGGCCGTTGCCGTTATCGTGTGGTGAGTATTGCGCTGGATCGGATGAACTTTAAAGCGGATCAGGGTTTGTTGATCCTGCTCAAAATATTCTAAATCAAAGGCGTGTAGTGCAGATGATCTTGCTCCGGTGTCAATTTTGGCTTTAATGTTGCTCATGCCTAAATCGGGCAAGGTAATATATTCTCGCCAGCCAATAATGGGTAAGGATGTAGATTTGGGAGACATTTTGGGGAATAGGGAACAGGGAATAGGGAATAGGGAGTTGGGAGTCGGGAATGGGGAGTCGGGAGTTGGGAGTCGGGAGTTGGGAGTCGGGAGTCGGGAGTAATGTCATTGCGTTCGCGAAGCATGACCTAGGAAGGTACGAAGCAATAAGCGTCAGGAGTCGGGAATCGGGAGTCCGGGAACTCTCCCCCCCTGTTCCCTGTTCCCTAAAATAAAAGAGTTTTGGCTATTCATTATTCTCCTGCTCCCCCTTCCCCCCTCTCCCCCTGTTCCCCGTTCCCCGTTCCCCGTTCCCTGTTCCCTAGTCAATTAACGGAATTCTGCCACCGTGGAAGCCGTCAGGTCTTGAACTTGCTCTAACTCCCAAACGCTTTCAGTGTTCCCCATTTTCAACCAGAGTAAATATTCTACATTGCCCGCCGGACCCGTCAAGGGAGAACCTGTTAAGCCGTGGGGAGTCCAGCCCAAGGTTTTCGCGCTCTCGATCACCTGTAAAATCGCTTGGGCGTGGTCTTTGGGATCTCGGACGACTCCCTTTTTCCCCACCTTTTCCCGCCCCACCTCAAACTGAGGTTTAACTAATAACACCACCTCCCGAGGCGGCCGTAATAACTGCCAGAGGGAGGGCAAGACCTTACAGAGGGAAATAAACGAGACATCAGCCACGCCCAAATCGGCCGGGGTGGCTTCTCCGTAGAGGTCTTCTGGGGTTAAATAACGGAGATTGGTGCGTTCTTTGAGGATCACTCGGGGATCTTGCCGTACCGTCCAAGCGACTTGTCCATAGCCTACATCTACCCCATAGACTTGTTTAGCCCCTGCTTGGAGTAAACAATCGGTAAATCCTCCCGTTGAAATACCACCATCCAGACAAATGCGGTTTTGTACTTCAAGGGCAAAAACTTGTAAGGCCTTGGCGAGTTTTTCGCCCCCCCGTGAAACATAGGGGAGTTTTTCTTTTAAGTGCAGGGTGACAGTAGGAGGGAATTCGGTTCCCGGTTTGTCTACGATTTGATCGTTGACTTTGACTTCACCCGCCCGGATGAGGCGCTGGGCTTGTTGGCGGGAGGAACAGAGTTGACGTTCTACTAACAGAAGGTCTAGACGTTGTTTGCTCACGGAGTTGGAGAAGTTGGGGAACAGTAACAAAATAATAACCCTGTTGGCGGAGGGTTTCTAGGATTAAGGGGAGGGCTTGGACGGTTAGGGGGAGATTCTGGGTCGGGGACAGTAGTCTAGACCCTCGCCCATCATGGAATAGGACAATGGCTCCCGGTTTCACGTTAGATACGACTTGCTCGACCATTTGGGCAACCGAAAAGTTTTTAACCCGCCAGTCTTCAGAATCCACTGACCACAAGATAATTGTATCGTTTTGGCTGCGGGCATGGGAGACTAGACCATTTTGGAGATGACCAAAGGGGGGGCGAAACCAAGGGGTTTTACGACCCATTGTTTGATAAATAACCTGTCGGGTTGATTCTACTTCTTGAGTGGCTCGAAAGGGGGGTAGGAAGCCCTTGGGATGATACCAGGTATGATTGCCAAGGGTATGGCCGGCTTGGGCGGCTTTTTCCACCAACGCGGGGAAACGCTGGACGTTTTGCCCGACCCAGAAAAAGGTGGCGGGGACGTGATAGGTTTCCAGAATGTCGAGAATGGGTGCGGTTAACTGGGGGGTGGGGCCGTCGTCAAAGGTGAGTGCGATCGCCTTTTCGGAGTCCGGGAGTTCAACCTGTCGGATAATTTCCCTCTGATACCTTGGGGGAATGAGATACTCTTCCCCCCCCACCAGAGGACGAATGGGAGAATAGGCCAACGCGGTAAGGGACGAAAACCAAAGCGCCCCCAATAGTCCGCCCAAAACTAACAGCCCCATCCCCCAAATACGCAGGCTCAATGCTGTTCTGATACATTTTTTCACAGTTCCCCTCTCTGAATTTTCTGGCTATATTGTTCCGTACAACTCAAGAATTGATCTGAAAAACATGAAGCACAAGCCATCCACCCATTTTGCAATCTGCCTCAATAATCAGGGATACGAAGCCTCCCTAGAGGTGGGAAAGTTGTACCTTATCATCGACGATGAGCAAGCCCAAGCTAATGGACTCATCCGTATTGTTGACGAAAGTGGGGAAGACTATGCTTTTTCGACACAACGCTTTTACCCGGTGGAGTTACGTGAATGCTCCGACTCATGACGCTTCACTTACGTGACGCTAACGCGAACGCGTACATGAGCGGCTTCCCTATCCCACAACGCAGACAGGGTAACAGGCATTCTCTGTTTGTCTCCAGAGCTTTTGCTGGAAGACAACTGGCGACCATTTCTGTACGCCAGTTTAAGTTTGTAAGCCCAGTATCGAGCACCAATATTGCAAGAGCCGTTGAGGTCAGCGTTATAGCGTTTACCGCTCTGGAAAGTCGCCAGGGCATAGTTTTTCTTGCTCCGCTGCAACTTCCCAGAGCCGTCATATGCCCAGGAGGAAGTTCCTCTGGGGTAGACCAACTCTACTTTCCCACCCGATTCGACGAACTTGTTTTCTGTTAACTGCACCAACAAACGGTGGAGCCATCCGTGAAACCGTTGCTTGAGGGTAGAACGTTTTCGCCCACCCTTGGGCTTCCAAGCCTTGAGATCCTCGAACACAATCACGCTGGCTCCATATTGCAGTGCAAATTGCACAATCTCTTTCGAGATGTGCTGCGCCATGTTGTGATTGATTCCCTTTGCTCGACGGTACAGACCTTTACAAAACCCTTTGTGGAGCTTCTTGGTCTGTTTGGCCTTGTTTCGGATTTGCTGCAATACTTTGTCGCGACGGTCTATGTCTCCCCCTCGGTGAAAGAACTTCCGAGAGATTACAGTACCGCCGCTATTGACAATCGTAGCAGTTGCCGTTGTGTTGATGCCCACATCTACTGCACACACCAATTCTCCTGAGAGCTTTTGGGGATGCAGTTTGAACGGGACAGATAGATGGGCTTTGCCCTGCTTGACAATCAAATAGGGAGACAACCCCTTACTGTAAGACAACAAATGGTGTTGCCTTAGTCCAACAACCTGCACCGATGCCCACACCCAATCCGACCCGTTCCATACCTTGATTTCAGCTACAGTAAAGTCTTCCTGAAACTTGATGCACTGCCCTCGGTAGAGAGCGGGGTAACACCCGGCTTCAGGGTTGAACTTGGGTGGTTTTGCCTGTTTGTGACGACCTATTCCTGACTGCCACAACTGATAGCGAGTCAAAAACGAGGACACTTGACCGCAGACAAATTCAATTGCTGCCCGTCGCAGATAGCTAGGGAACTTGTAGAACCGTTTACCAAAATACGGATGCTTGGGGTTGGGGTTGGCGCTGGTGCGATGAATGAGTTTCTCTACTGCGCTGCACTGACTTTTGGCTGTAGAAATGACTGACCAGTTCGCCATTACGACATAGCTAAGAGCTTTGCAGTAAGCGCGATACTCGTTTACCGTCCCCTCCAGGTGTTTCATCACCTCTGGAGAGGGGTTCAATTTCCACTTGTCTGTGCGTACAATAGATTTACTCATAGTCATAGTGTAAATGAAAGGTTATCGCCGCCGTTAACTGACGATTGATTGCGATGCAATTCAATCGCAGGATGCACGGCGGAGTTGCTCAAAATGTGGAGGCGGTTTTGTTGGCTACAGTGTAGTTTTCGCTTAGTTGGGCGGGAAGCCCGCACCGTACCCCTAGGGTCGGTGTCGGGAGGATGTCACGAAATTGTCCGTTCTAACGCCTGAGTGTCAGGAATGCGTAGGATATCATGTTCCCGCTTAATTAAGCCTTTCTTTTCCAACTTTGTCAAAACCCGCGTCACTGTTTCTCGGGCTAAACCACTTAAACTGCTTAACTCCCGATGGGGTAGGTTAGGAATTTCTAATCCCTGTTTCGCTTTTTTTCCCTGACCTTCTGCCAAAAAGAGTAAAGTATCGGCGACCCGAGACATACTATCGGCTTCTCTGAGGCGGAGTCGTCGGTTTACCTGACGGAGACGGGTGGCCATGAGTTGGGCTAAACGCACGCCAGCAAGGGGTTCTGTGTGGATTAACTCGACAAAATCCTGAGCGGGAACACTGCTAATCTTGGTCGAAGTTAAGGTAATTACATCCGTTGAACGTGGCACCTCATCCAACGCGGCCATTTCGCCAAAAAGTTCGCCCTTGCCGATAATGTTCAGGGTTACTTCTTTGCCGTCTAGATTGTATGTCCGAATTTTGACCCAACCATCCAAAATAAAGTAGACGGAGCCGCCCCAGTCGTTTTCCAGTAAGATCACCTGATTGGCTGGGTGAGTCCGGGTGACAGCGTGACAGGTGGCTTTTTCTAGGGCATCATCGGGTAATCCGACAAAAAACGGGGCTGTGTCTATAAGTTGTTGGACATTAGGATTCGGTTCACGAGCGTTGAATCGGTCTTCCATCAGACATGAGTCAGTTGTTAGTTTAAAGGTGTCCTGGTTCTATTGGCTCTAGCTTGACAAGCAAGGAGAGAGTCCACATTGTTAGGGGCTGCTGAATATTCCCCTAAGCACTGTGAATAAGGCTTTTCGATTGGGAGCGAGAAACTGTAAGGTTTTAGGGATAAAGAATCAAAAAGGCTTGCCTTTTTCCGATTCCCCCTGTTCCCTGTTCCCTGTTCCCTGTTCCCTAAACCCACGAGCAGAGTTATTCAGCACGCCCTAGTTAGTTATCGAATGGGAGCAAGAATACCCCATTCCTCTATAGGGTGGGGATGAATTGCGACTCAATCCAAGCAGGAGAATTCAGTTAACTGGTTGCACAAGATATGGTATCATTAAAACGTTTGCGTTACCAGTAATGTGAGCGACACACAAAACAAAGAACTTTGGGGTCTTAACTTGTCAAGATTGCCTGTTCCCTAACCCCAGCAGAGTTATTCAGGAAACCCCCGCTAACCAGTGGCCTTGGTCTACAACTCCGACGACTTCTAGGGCTTGGTTAATGACGGTTAGGTTGGCGATCGCACTGGGCGCAATAACCCCTAATTCTGAATCCATCCCTAACAAGCGCGCTGGGTACAGGGAAGCCATGCGCAGTGCTTCAGCTAGGGGAAGGTCGAGATGTTGAACACAGTTGCGGACGGCCTCGATTAAGGTTAAGGCAGACCCCCCTAATGTACCATCGGCTGAGATACATTTCCCGTCGCGATAAAACACCTCTTGTCCCCCAATCTGGAAAGAGGTTAAGTCTGTGCCGACGGGGGGGGTGGCATCGGTGACGAGAATCAAACGATCTTGCAGGATTCGCTGGACTAATTCAAGGGAGCCAAAATGGACGTGCTGACCATCGGCAATAATTCCGGCGTAAACATTGCGATCGCCTAATGTTGCCCCCACTAAGCCCGGACTCCGCCCCAGCCAAGGGGTCATAGCATTAAATAAATGTGTCACCATTGCCACCCCAGCCGCAAATCCTGCCCTCCCTTGCTCATAGGATGCCTCACTATGCCCGGCCGAGACAATCACGCCCCTATCGGCTAATTTCCTAATCACAGACGGTTCTACACATTCCGGCGCTAGGGTGAGGAGGCGCACGGCATCCCCTCCCGCTTGGGCAATTTTAGCCACCATTGAGGCATCGGGGGGGCGAATATAGGCTCCATTGTGAATCCCTTTCCGTGTGGGGTTTAAATAGGGGCCTTCGAGGTGAATTCCTAACACATTGTAGGGGTAGTGACGGCGGCAATCTTGACCCACCGCAATGGCTTTTAACATATCCTCATCGGGGGCGGTGATGAGGGTGGGTAAAAAGCTAGTCGTCCCACTTCTCAAGTTTGTGCGGTGCATGATTTCCACCGTTTCTAGGCTAATGTCATCATTAAACATCACCCCCCCACAACCATTGAGTTGTAAATCAATAAATCCGGCCGTGAGTAAATGCCCCTGTAAGTTAATCTGGGGGCAAGTTGGGGAGATGTCAGCTTGGGGAATGACATCAAGAATGCGATCGCCCTCAATCAGAACGGCTGAATGATGCAATTCTTCAAATCCCGTGTAAATCGTACAGTGAGTTAAGGCGTACACCATCTATCTAGTTCATCATCAAAGGATCTACGTCAATTTTTAGCCTAACCGAACGGGGGCAAAGATCCTGTAACGGCTGCAAATTCAAACACTCCCCCTCCCCACGGGGCAACTTTAACAAAATTTGCCAACGATAATGGCGACTAATGCGCATAATCGAGGCTGGAGCCGGCCCCAATAACTCATAATCCCTGCCCTCGAATAACGTCCGACAAGCTTGGGCGACCCATTGGGCTGTACTTTGCACATCCCCCTCATCTAAGCCACTCAAATGGAGCAAAATTAACCGACAGTAAGGGGGATAATTGGCGCGGCGGCGTTCCTCTAATGTCTCTTGGGCAAAACGGGGATAGTTATGCTCCCGCACCGCTTGAATCACCGGATGATTGGGGCTGTAGGTTTGAATAATCACCTGGCCGGGATCCCCTCCTCGTCCTGCCCGTCCTGCCACTTGAGTTAAGGTTTGAAAGGTACGTTCTGCGGCGTAGTAGTCCCCTAAGAACAATAACCCATCGGCCGCTACCACCCCCACTAGGGTTACTTGGGCAATATCCAGCCCTTTGGTCAACATTTGAGTCCCCACTAATAAATCGGCCTCTCCTTGGGCAAATTGGGTTAATAACGCCCGATGGGAGCCTTTGGTGCGGGTGGTATCACTATCAAAGCGAATGACCCGCAATTCTGGAAATAAACGGCTTAATTCTTGGCTGACTTTCTGGGTACCCGTGCCGAAAAATTTAAGATAGGGGGAACCACATTCTGGGCATTGGGGGGGCTGTCGTTGGGTGTGGTTGCAGTAGTGACAGCGTAGGAGTTCTGTGGCCTGGGCGTGGGTGTGGTGATAGGACAGGGAAACGTCACAATGGGGGCATTCAATGACGTAGCCACAACTGCGACAGGAAACAAAGGTACTATGACCCCGACGGGGAATAAATAAGATCCCCTGTTGTTTATTCTGTTGGAGGTTTTCTAGGGCGGTTTTTAGGGGTTGACTGAAGATGGAACGGTTGCCCTGTTTGAGTTCTTTCCGCAGGTCTACAATTTCGATGGGGGGTAAGGGGCGGGAGTAGATGCGTTGGGGGAGGGAGAGGTAGAGGGTGGGAGCTTGGGGGTGATTTTCCTCTTTCACCCTAACCCAAGTTTCTAGGGCTGGGGTAGCAGACCCTAAGAGGAGGGGGCAATTTTCCAGTTTTGCCCGCCACTGGGCGACGGTGCGGGCGTGGTAGGTGGGGGCGAGTTCGGTTTGTTTAAAGCTGCTGTCGTGTTCTTCGTCGAGGATGATGAGGCCGAGATGGGGGAGGGGGGCAAAGATGGCGGAACGGGTGCCGATGACGACTTGAGGATCTCCGGTGAGCATTTGCCGCCAAGTGTCGTAACGTTCGCCGTCGGAGAGGGCGCTGTGATAGACTCGAATGCGATCGCCAAAACGAGCGCGAAACCGATCGGTGAGTTGGGGCGTTAGTCCGATTTCTGGGACTAAAACGAGGGCGGATTGACCTTGTTCTAGGAGGGGTGCGATCGCCTGTAAATAAACCTCCGTTTTCCCAGATCCTGTCACCCCATGCAGGAGAATCTCCGCAAATCCCGCACAATGGGTTAGGGTATTCAGGGCTTGTTGTTGCTCCGGGCTGAGGATTTTCGGCTCATCTCGCCCCTGTTCTGGCTCCGAGGAGAGGCGCAACTTTTCCCGCTCTTCTATCACTACATACCCCTCAGCCTCTAAGCGTTTGAGGGTGGGAGTTGTCGTTCTAGCCAGTTGTAAAAAATCCGTCAGCCACATTTCCCCCCCTTCTTTCTTCAACAGGCGTAAAATTTCCTGCTGTCGTTTGCTCAAAGAGGGGGAGAAGTGGTCGGAAACTAGGGTAATGGCTTGTTTTTGCAGGGCTTTCGTCGGGGGAGGATGGTCTAGATAACTTTCCACCCAGCCCCGCTTCAGCAGATCCTGTAAACCCTTCCGCCCTTGGGGGATCTGCTTCTGTATATACTTGGCTGTGTAGTCTCCTTGTTTTTGGGACTGAAGGAGAGTTAGGACTGCTAAGGCAGCCGGAGAACAAAACACCTCAAAACCGGGCGGGATGGCATCAGGCTGTAAACGGATGCGGCGCTGCGATCGCGTCAATAAGCCCGGCGGTAACGCTCCCTTCGCTACCGTAATCAAGGGCGTATAATAATAATCCGACACATTTTGTAACAATTCCCAATAATGAGCCGGAAAAAAGCCCGTCGCCACCACATCCTCAATCTCGCGCACCTTCTGAGAATCCAACCCGGGCGGGAGTTGTGCCACTTCCCGCACCACAATTCCCCCCACCATTTGCCCCCCCAGCGGCACCGTCACAATATCCCCCGCTTCTGCTCTTAACTCAGGAGTCGCCCGATAGGTCAACGTCTCTTGAATCCCCGGACAATCCACCAAAACCTCCAGCCATCGGTCATTTGGGGGATTGAGATTGTAGGTCGTTTGGGGTTCACAGAGCAGAACACTAGAGGAGGGATTGGACATCATGTAATTCTTGTGCTTTGATGATGAGAAAAAAGAATAACACGCTCACTGTATATCGGTTTTCCAGAGAACCGACAGGAACATTCATCAATTTCTCCCTTATTCTCTGTTCTTTCTCTCATGTCTGCAACTCGGGGGGATTGTCGCCTAGTCCCTCAGCCCCAGTTAAACTCAATTTTCCGGGAAAATTTGGACAAATGTTCCGTTGAATGGCCATTTTGTAATCAGATAAACAAATCCGAAAAACATTTCTGGTAGCCTGATAAACAATCTTTCTCTAACTTTCTCATTCATCTAACCTGACCTCTAATCAGATTCACCTGATTTGATGGTTCTAACTTACACTCAGCGCCGGGTAGCTTCTCATCCGGTAGGTTGAGGATTTTAGTCCTCATTCCGCGATCGCACCACTCAAACCTACACTACCAGACCGAGAACATCCAATTACTACAGTTTACTTTCCTCCATTTCTGCTCATCCTGTTTGATTTCGCTCAACTTCTAATCTCTAAAGTTTTAATCTCTAAACTTCTTCTCCCTCAACTGGACTGGCTCTCTAGATAGTGATAGAGCATCAAATTTGTTCTTTTTGCTCTCCCGCTCAAGTCAAGTTGATCAGCCAGTTCCATTCTTTAGCCATTCGGCTAGTCCTTTTATCCCACTTACTGTACACCCTTATTTATAGAGAGTTATGAGCCTCGCGGAATTTAAACCCAACGACCTGCAAAATAACAACAATATCAGTGACAACAACAATATTGTTGAGATTGCCGCCTCGGGATCCCCCCTCACCGTCGGGGATCCGGATCCCTCTGCTAATCCTACCTTAACACTGACCAAAACGAACCCAAAAACAGGTAGAGTGGATAGCGATGACACCGTGGGCGCGTTTTTCAAGGAAATGGCGCGCTATCCCCTCCTTAAACCCGATGAAGAGGTGGAACTGGCCAAATGTGTTAAAGCGGTAGTGGCCATTGAAGAACTCCGGGAAGAATTAGAAGCACAGTTAGATCGTCCTCCCACCTCCGCCGAAGTCGCCAACGCTTTGGGGATCACAGAGCGCCAACTCGAACAACGCCTTTATCAGGGACGAGTAGCAAAGCGGAAAATGATCCGTTCTAACTTACGTTTAGTTGTCTCCATTGCCAAACGTTATCTCAATCGGGGGGTTCCTTTCCTCGATTTAATTCAAGAGGGAGCCATTGGCCTCAATCGGGCGGCCGAAAAATTTGATCCCAACAAAGGTTATAAATTCTCTACCTATGCTTACTGGTGGATTCGTCAGGCCATTACCCGCACCATTGCCAATGATGCCCGCACCATTCGCCTCCCCATCCATATTGTGGAGAAACTGAACAAACTCAAAAAAGCTCAACGTATCCTGAAACAGCAATTAAAGCGCAATCCTAAAGAGGAAGAACTGGCGGCTGAATTAGATGTCACCCCCAGCCAACTGCGGCACTTACTCCAACTGCGTCGTCAGTCTCTCTCTCTCAATCACCGAGTTGGGAAGGGAGAAGACACGGAGTTAGTGGATCTCTTGGAGGACAATGATTTACAACTACCCGAGGAGCAGATGAGTGAAATCATGATGCGCCAAGAAATTGGGGAAGTGTTGAGTGATGTTCTCACAGAACGGGAAAAAGATGTGATTTCCCTGCGTTATGGGTTAAATACCAGTCAGCCTTACACTTTAGAGGAAGTAGGGGGAATGTTCAATTTATCCCGGGAGAGAGTCCGCCAAATCCAAAGTAAGGCCATGCGCAAACTCCGCCGCCCCCAAGTAGCCCGCCGTTTAAAAGGTTGGTTATCGTAAGACCCGCTATTCCTCCCGACGCTGACCGCAAGTTTTAGGGTGCGTCAGAGGGAATCATTTAGGGTTTTATGAATAACTCTGAGAGTCGGGGAATAGGGAATAGGTAATAGGGAATAGTAGGGCTTGCTGTTCACTTCGTGACGCTCCGCGTGGGAAACAGGGAACGGGGAACAGGAAGGGGGAGTCGGAAAAAGGCAAGCCTTTTTGATTCTTTATCCTTAAAACCTTGCACTTTCTCGCTCCCCATCGAAAACCCTATTAACAGTGCTTAGAGGGATATATTGCTACGCAACGCTTCGCGTTCACTTCGTGACGCTTCGCGAACGCGGAGCGTCACGAAGTGAACAGCAGACCCTATATATTCTTTCAAGGTTTCTAGGGTTTGGTTGTTCATTAACTTTTCTCGTCGGTCGGTGCTTTCGCTACTTTCTGATAGCACTTCGATCGGCCGCCGATTAGCTAAAACAAAAAGTACCGTTGCGCCATCGGTAACACGGTAGCCGGTTCACAGGTGAGGAGTTCCCCATCTGCTCGTACTTCGTAGGTTTCAGGATTCACTTCAATCTGGGGGAGATAGTCGTTTAATTTCAGATCCCGCTTGGTTAATTGGCGAATTCCAGACACAGCAACGGGGGTTTTTTGTAGGCCTAGTTGGTCGGGAATCCCGGCATCTAGGGCGGCTTGGGAGAGAAAGGTGACACTGGTGGAGGCGATCGCACGGCCAAAACTGCCGAACATGGGGCGCATATACACCGGTCCGGGGGTGGGAATACTGGCGTTAGCATCCCCCATCTGGGACCAAGCAATTAATCCCCCTTTAATCACTAATTCCGGTTTCACCCCAAAAAAGGCGGGATGCCATAAACACAAATCCGCTAACTTCCCTTCTTCTATGGATCCGACTTCATGGGCAATGCCATGAGCGATCGCCGGATTAATCGTATATTTCGCTACATAGCGTTTAGCGCGGTGGTTATCGTGGCGGGCTGAATCTTCTCCTAATGCCCCAAACTGCACTTTCATTTTATGGGCGGTTTGCCAAGTGCGAATAATCACCTCTCCCACTCGCCCCATCGCTTGGGAGTCGGAGGAAATGATGCTAAACGCCCCTTTATCGTGGAGGATATCCTCGGCGGCAATGGTTTCCCGACGAATCCGCGACTCAGCAAAGGCTACATCTTCGGGGATACTTTTATCCAGATGGTGACACACCATCAACATATCCAGATGTTCCTCTAAGGTGTTTACCGTATAGGGGCGAGTGGGATTGGTGGACGAGGGCAAAACATTCAACTGCCCACAGACTTTGATAATATCCGGGGCGTGGCCTCCCCCAGCGCCTTCGGTATGGTAGGTATGAATTACCCGGTTTTTAAAGGCGGCAATGGTATCCTCGACAAAACCTGCTTCATTCAAGGTGTCGGTATGAATGGCTACTTGTATATCATAGTCATCTGCTACAGTCAGACAGGTGTCAATGGTGGCGGGAGTGGTTCCCCAATCTTCATGGAGTTTTAAGCCAATTACTCCGGCATTCACCTGTTCTATTAAGCCGGGGGTTTGGCTGCTGTTGCCTTTGCCTAAAAAGCCGAAATTGACGGGAAAACCTTCTGCGGCTTCTAACATTCGGTAAATATTCCAAGCGCCGGGGGTGCAGGTGGTGGCGTTGGTGCCTGTGGCGGGGCCGGTGCCTCCTCCTATCATGGTAGTAACACCAGACGCAATGGCGGTTTCGATTTGTTGGGGACAGATAAAGTGAATATGGGCATCAATCCCCCCAGCCGTGAGAATTTTTCCCTCTCCGGCGATCGCCTCTGTCGAAGGGCCAATAATAATATCTACATTGTCCTGAATGTAGGGATTGCCTGCTTTACCAATCTTGCAAATTCGCCCATCTTTAATCCCCACATCGGCTTTAATAATCCCCCACCAGTCCAGAATCAGGGCGTTGGTAATCACCACATCCACCGCCCCCTCTGCGCGAGAAATGGGGGATTGTCCCATACCATCCCGAATCACTTTCCCCCCGCCAAATTTCACTTCATCTCCGTAGGAGGTCAAATCTCGTTCTACTTCTATGATTAAGTCGGTATCGGCCAAACGAATGCGATCGCCCACAGTCGGCCCATAGGTTTCTGCATAGGCACGACGATCCATTCTATAACTCATAATAACTCCTCACTGGTTAATTAACTGCTGATTTAAGAATATAAGGCAACCGTAATTTAGCGGAAATTGAGGTCATATTATCCGAAATTCCCTCCGGATGTTGTGTAGATTTCTCCGTAAACTCCCTGAAAAACCCTCCACTTAGACGATTTCTGAACTTAAGGATCAGCTTATCCTAGAAGTGGAATGGCTGAAAAGCATCAAACAGACTGCAAACCTCTGATCTTCAACGAATCTAGGTGACACGTCTCTAAACCCCAAACTAGAAACTTCTCTCAATCGGTCTTGTATTAAGTTCCTTCTTATCCCCTTGTGTCTACAAGTGATTGATCTATGTTAAAACCTTTGCGTACTCTCACCGTGAGTCTTCTATTTAGTTTAGGATTTGTGTTGCCCTCGACCCATCCTCTCCCGGTTGATGCTATTACTTCTAGTCAAGCAGGTGTTCATATTCCTCGGTTAAATAAACCCCAAAAACAGCCCCCCTCTCCTGTAACTTCCCCGGTAATTTCTCCTTGGAGAGATGGGATTTATCATTATGGTCAAACTCAGAACTTAAATCAATATGGCGCGACGTATTTAGTGCTAAAAGTTGAACAAGGGAGAGTCAATGGGGCATTGTATCAATTAGATTCTGAGTTTAGTTGTTTGCGCGGCAGTCTCGATAATCAACGTCTTAATTTACAGGTTCAGGATTTAGAGACGAAGGAATTCTACAGCTATAATATCCCCTTACAAAATCGCGCTGAGATTGCATCAGAAGGCTCATTACCCCGTGTTTTAGGCTTAGAGGGCTACTACCCCCTAGAACAAGGACCCGACCTTGAAATAGACCTATTAGCAGCTTGTTCTGGATAGTGGGGAGTCGGGAGTTGATTAGTATTCTCTATTACCTATTACCTAAATTAGGGAACAGGGAACAGGGGAGTCGGGAAAAGACAATAGTCAAGAGTTTTAGCTATTCACTATTCCCCTGATCCCCTATGCCCTAAAATTCAATCCCCGGTTGTGCCTTAATACCTTGCTCCCGGAATGGATGTTTAACTAACTTCATTTCTGTTACTAAATCCGCTCGTTCAATTAAACCAGCCGGGGCTCCCCGTCCGGTTAAAATAACATGAGCATCCGGGCTTTTTTCCGCCAAGCCAGCTAACACTGTTTCAACGGATAAATAGCCCAATTTCAGGGCAATATTAACCTCATCCAATAAAATTAGACGATACTCAGGATTCCGAATATAGTCTAACGCTTGTTGCCAAGCGGCCTCCGCCTTAGCAATATCTCGTTCTCGATCTTGGGTTTCCCAAGTAAATCCTTCCCCTAAAGCGTGAAACACTAACTGATCGGCAAACCGTTCTAAAATAGCCTTTTCTGCCGGTTCCCAAGCGCCTTTAATAAACTGAATAATCGCCACCCGGTAGCCATGCCCCAAGGAACGTAAAACCATGCCTAACGCGGCCGTAGTTTTGCCCTTGCCGTTGCCTGTGTTGACGATGATGAGGCCTTTTTCTTGCGATCGCGCCGCCAATCGTTCCGCTTGAATTTCCTTGCGGCGCTGCATCTTTTGCTTATACTGTTCAGGAGTCAATCCCTCTGGGGTTAGAGTGTCAGAGGAATCAACAACAGTGGAATTTGAGGGTGAGTTTGTCACAGTAATTTTTGCTATCAATATTAACAGTTCCTAGCAATTTATCCTATTTTGACCTCTCCCGCCAACCCTCAACCCCTACTCCATTTCTTTCGCCCACCGTTCCCGATTAAACTCATAAATTTCTTGCAGAATTTTGGGGACATTATACTGCATTTTCCAATTCGGGAAATGTTGCTCAAATTTATGATTATCACTAATCCACCAAATATGATCCCCAATGCGGTTCGTTTCTGAGTATTCCGGCTTAAATTCTCGCCCTGTAATTTCTTGGCAAATTTGCACCGCTTCAAACATCGAACAGTTACTATAACGCCCTCCCCCAGTATTATAAACCTCCGCTACCCGAGGAGCTTTAAAAAACTCATAGAAAGCATTAATTAAATCTGCACTGTGAATATTATCCCGAACTTGTTTCCCCTTGTACCCAAAAATGGTATAAGGTTTTCCCGTCGCCGCACATTTCATTAAATAGGCTAAAAAACCATGTAATTGAGTCCCAGAATGATTCGGTCCGGTTAAACATCCCCCACGAAAACAAGCGGTTTTCATGCCAAAATAACGCCCATATTCTTGGACTAACACATCAGCCGCTACTTTAGAAGCCCCAAACAAACTATGGGTTGTATGGTCAATAGACATATCTTCCCGAATCCCCCCCACATAGGTATGATTGGGGTCAATTTCCCAGCGTGTTTCCTGTTCAATTAAGGGTAAACGGTTAGGAGTATCGCCATAAACTTTATTCGTAGACGTAAAAATAAAGGGGGCATCGGGGCAATATTGCCGAGCAGATTCTAAGAGGTTTAATGTACCATTTGCATTGACGGTAAAATCCATGTGAGGATCGCGGGCTGCCCAGTCATGGGAAGGTTGAGCGGCCGTATGAATAATTAAAGAAATCGCCGAACTATACTTTTTAAATAGATTGGGAATCGCTTCTTGATCTCGAATATCAATCGAGAGGTGTATATATTGATTTTTTAGAGAGTATTCTAGTCTTTTTCTATTCCAAGTGGTGGAAGCTTCCTCACCAAAAAAGACGCTCCGCATATCATTATCAATTCCTACAATTTCTAGACCTTGTTGGGCAAAAAAACGAGATGCTTCTGACCCAATTAATCCGGCTGACCCTGTTATAATTGCAATACTCATGGATGTTTGACCCTAGGTTAGTTTGACACTAATTCTGCTTATTTCTATCCCAAGAAAGCCATTTTGTCAACAAAAAATCACCTGTAGGTTGGGTGAAGCGACAGCGTAACCCAACAAAATAGTGAACTAGGAGGTTGCCTATCTGGTCATACCACCAAAAACCCTAGGCAATCTGTTCCTGTAAACTGGCTTCTGCGTCCTCATGTTCTATAACAAAGACATTAGAATATAAGTTAGCAATAATCTGTTGACCTTGTTGGGTTAAGGATAAATAATGTAGAGCCTCTTTAATGAACGGATAGACGGCGTTCCAATAAAACTTAGCATAGTTGCGGCGTAAGTCTCCGGGATTATGAAAGCCCATTAATTTATTCGCCCCAGTTTCTTCAAATTCATAAAACAAAGCGCTGATTTTCTTTAAATAACGAGGATCACTTAACTGACCAATCAAATCAGAAGAACGAATTAAACCGGGATAGTTAATGGTGTTTCTATGATCATCTTTATTGGGGACTGGAAAGCGGGTTAATTCAATGCTGCGCTTGATGAATTCTGAGTCAATGAGACGATGGCCACCAAACCGTTCATCAATAAAGAGTTTGCCCCGATCTACATGATAGGGGGTGAGGGAGGCATCAGAACAACCGGGGGGCAGATGCACCATTTCGCCGTTTTTCCCGGTGGCATAGAGGCGTTCTAGTTCGTTATCCTGACGACACACTCCTTTGACGTAGCCAATATCGTGGCAGACGAGGGCAATAATAAAGTGTAGCCAGTCTTCACAGGAAACTCCGCCTTCTCGGATATGTCTCCCCCGTAGGATTTCTTGTCCTACCAGGGTGACGAGAATAGAATGTTCAACGTTGTGGTAGAGTGCATCACTGTTGGCAATATTTTCCATTGCCATACTACCCGCCCAGGCGATGATGTCCTCATAGTCACTTTTGAGGCCGCCGTAGGTTCGACGATAGCCTTCTCTGAGTCTTTCCACAAAGGCATCAATCAGGATTTCTGTGGCATTGAAGAACATCGTTAATCCTCGCTTTTCCTCTTTTTGGGGAGTGCTATTTAATCCTCTTTGATTTTAAGGGAAAGAAGGGAGGCTGACTGTGATTTTGATCGAGAGTTGGGGTTAGGCTATCCCTTGGGGTGAACCTGCTTCGAGACGAAGCCAGCCTAAATCCTTGAGACGGTGGATTAAGTTGGAAATGGTGACACCGAGAGATTCAGCGATCGCATATAAATCACCCCACTGGCTTAAATCCCGGCCGCGCACTTGTTCCTGTAATATATCCCGGGGCATTAATAAGCAACTGGCGAAATATTGCGCTTGCCACTCAATGCCCTGAGATTGTTCTTCCGTGCGACATAACAGGGGTGCGATCGCCACATCTAACCCCCGTTTCCTTAAGCGACTATACCGTTCTACCGCCGAGTGTTCAATATGAAGAACCCAGTGACCAATTTCATGGGCTAGGGTAGACGCTTCAAACCCTTGCCCCAAGGCTAACACCGTCTCGTTAATCTCAATCAAACGATCGAGGGGTAGAATCCGGGCGGCGATCGCACCGTGATCATCATCCGGAATACAATCCCACACCACATCCAACGCCAGAAACTCCGCCACCCGAGTCACATCTAACGGAAACGTCGGCTGATAGAGAGGATTCCCCTCCATCCCCACCAACACATCCGCCGCACGACATTCAATATCATGCTTACTCATAAAGCGAAAAGGCCTCAAAATCCGCACAATTAACCTCCTCTCATCATTCGCCCTCTAACGACGGCGAGACTTTTCCCCCTGCGTCGCCTCCTGAAAAATCTTGCGGGCAAACTCCGGATTTTCCCGCATTCTCCGGAATAGCGTCGGCATTGACTTGTAATTTTCCCGCAGAAAATCCTCCTCCTGTTGGGGAATCCGCCCCGCCAAATAAATCAACTCCTCCTCATCTAAAGTTAAATGACGCGCTAACGCCCGAATTACATCCTCCTTCGGCGCATAATCCGCCCGATTATTCTCCAGCTTCGATAGATAGGTAAAATCTACCGACAACAAATCCGCCAGTTTGCGCTGGCTATAGCCTTTACTCTTCCGTGCTTGACGGATGATTTCTCCAAATTCTTTACTCACGGCTTTATTTGGGTCAATATAGCCACTATTTTAAAACATCTTGACGAAAAATTCAACTCAGGTTATGCTGGGACTTGAATAAAAAATCAAACCCATCCCTAATCCCCCAGCGTCCGGTTAGGATAGCGGTATCCCTCAACTATCTGTAGCCCTTTTGAGTCTAAAGAACTTATGAACTCACCCAACAGTAAAACGCAGATTCTCGCTCAATTCCAGCAACTCCTCGCCCAACACAAGCAAACCGCCTCCCAAGTGGCGACGAAAGAGGAAGAAGCCGAAAAAGCCAAAAATCAGGAACTTCTCAGCCAAGCGGCCACCTACACCGTTGATAGTATTGTTAATGGGATGGCCACCTTACAGCTTAACTTCGGCAGTGCCATCACCGAATTAGCCCAACGTTTATCCGATGAATCCGGCAAACTCGACGAACTAAAACGCGCCATCCTCGTAGAACAGGAAAACCTACAACAACTGCGTAAAGTGCGAATCGTTGCCGATGCGTTATACATCTTGCGCCAAGAACATCAAACCCAACTGAGAACCCTAAGCGAAGAGGCTCAAACGCAACAAGAAGCCCTCGCCAAAGAAATCAGCCAAACCCGCAAAACTTGGGAACAAGAACAGGCGGAATTTACTACCAACATTGAAGAAGAAGCCGCCCAACAGGTGAAACAACGGGAGCAGGAACTAGCCGATTATACCTATCAGATTCAACAACAGCGCAAAATTGAATTAGACGAGTACGAACAAGCCAAGCGACTGCAAGAACGCACCTTACAAGAACTCAACCGGGAGAAAGAAAAAGACTGGCAAGAACGGGAGCAAATTTTGACGACTAATCAAGCGGAATTTGAGGCCAACGAGCAGAAAATAGCAGGTTTTGAGGAAGCCTTAAAACAAGGTTATACTGAAGCCAAAGGAGAGGCGATTAAGAAAGCGGAACGGGAGGCTAAAGTTAAATCCGACTTGTTAGAAAAAGAATGGGAAGCCGAGAAGCAAGGTTATGAGCTTAAACTCACCTCTCTTGAAGCTACCATTCAGCGACAATTGGAACAAATGGCTGAGTTAACCACCCAGTTACAAACCGCTACAAATCAAGCCCAAACTTTGGCTATGCGTGCGTTCCAAAGTTCCAACGCCCCCCAAACCTAACGAATAAATTTGTTGATTTATCGATTCGTAGGTTGGGTGAAGCGACAGCGCAACCCAACAAAAATCCGTAGGTTAGGTAAACCCACACGATAACCCAAAAAACCAAAATCAAACCCTAACAAGAGAATTATCCTCATGGTCAAAAAAGTAACAGCCAAAAGCACAAAAGCCGAAATCTTAGAAGCTTTTGACGAACTCAATCAAGAAAAAGCTACCCTAGAAACTCAGATTAAGCAACTGCAAAAAGAAATCAAAACCGCTCCCCCTAATCCCGCCCCCGTTCCCGCTCAAGTTTCCCCCCAACCCCAAAAACCTGCTATGACTTCCACTCAACAAACCAAGTCCGATATCAACGTAATTCTGAAAAACTTAGAAACCTTACAAGTCGGCTTCGGGGGTGCCGTAAGTTCTCTTTCCGAGCAACTGATTAAAGAGGCTTCAACATTAGCCGAAATTCAGAACTCTGTGGCTGAAGAACAGGAACAATTAGAAGAATTACACGAACTTTCAGAGATTGAAGAAAACACTTTAGACACTTTGATTGCTGATTACGGAACGAGTAGTAAAGCCTTTTTAGAAGAACTGAACACGCGCAAGGAAACTCTCGAACAGGAGGCACAGGAAGCGCGTAAAGCTTGGGAAAAAGAGCAAGAATTACATAAGGCGACTATTGCGGAACGGAATACCAACTATCAAGTCAGTCAGGAACGAGACAAGGCGGAATATACCTATACTTTACAATTAGAACGTCAGTTAGACCAAGAAGAGTATGAGCAGGAGAAGAAACAACGTTACCAAGAATTAGCGGAAGCGAAGAGCTTACAGGAGAAGGAGTGGGAAGAGCAAGAAAAAGCCATTGCGGAACGGGAAAAAGCCCATCAGGAAGCGAAAGAAAAGGTCGCTGTTTTTGAAGCAAATTTAGAGCAGAAGAAAAAAGAAGGTCAGGAGGAAGGTTATCGGATTGGCGTTTATCAAGCGAAGGTACGGCACGATTTACGGGAGAAAGAAATTGAAGGGGAAAAACGTAATTATGCCTTACGGATTCAGGGTTTAGAACAAACCATTCAACTCCAAGAGACTCGTTTACAAAGTCTGGCACAACAGTTAGATTCTGCCTTGAAACAGGTGCAAGATTTGGCGGTTAAAGCGATTGAGGGAACATCCAATCGTAATTCTTTTGATGCGTTGAAAGAAATTGCGATTGAGCAGGCCAAAAATCAACAGAAAGGCAAGTGATTCCTTGGTTCGTAGTTGCGCTTCAGCGCACTAAACTGAGGGCTAAAGCCCAACAACGAACCGGGTTTGTAGAATGCGTCGGATTTGGAGTCTGTTAACTCTGCATCATTTTCTCTTTCGAGTCTCCCCAATAAGCACTATAAGTCCAAGTTTCCTTACCATTACTATTATCCACAGACCAGCGATAAATAGCGGACTTAGGATTAACTCCGACTTCAATCAGTTTAGCTCCCATATAATATTCCATCTGCCGTTTTTTCATGTCTTTAAAGGCGGCAGGTTTGCTACTGCTCCAAGTTTGGGACATATGAGCTTGAGTCGGTTTTGCCATGATGATACTCCTAGTCAATAATTAACGAAAGCTTGAAGGTGAGGATAAAGTAATATCTTGCTTTTCTAATAGCCTTTTTCCGTAAGGATTTAAGGAATTTGTCTCACAGGAAAAAGAAGATGCTTCTGGTAGCATCTCAGGTTTTTACCCCGTAGAGCGCGGGAATATTGCAGAAAAAAGATCCCCTGATGTTGTCAATACAAATCACTGCCAACACAAATCACAAAGACCGGATTTCAAAAATACAGTTGATAGAAAAGGTTTGTAGAAAAAAGTTGGTAAAGTAAGTTCGATTAAACGGGTTCAAAGGAAAAAAGTAGATGCTTTAAATGGGACAATTAAACTCTGGTGACTAAAAAATGCCACTCTGAGCGGTCATGATGCTAATTATACCAAGACTCATGATGACAAGAGCAGAGGCCAAACCGATGGACTGACCAATCTGGAGGGTGTAGGAACGATTGAAAAATGTTTTCATGGATGAAATATTATGAAGTTTTGTTGGACTAAAAGAGCTTTCATCCTTTCATTATAGCAATAATACTCAACAAAGTTCATCCTTTTTGAAGTTTTTTTACCTAAGTTTAGGCTTCTTCATGTTAGAATATTAAAATAAGATTATTTTCTTTAAGAAAACTCAAGTTCTGTGCATTTAAAGCCAATTAGTTCAAAAAAATTAATTATTAGTAGAGATGCCCTCTAACCCCCTTGAAGAGAGTCTGTAATGGGTGTTTCAGCCGAATGACCGAGGCCAAAGCCTGATTACTGGGTTAGGCCGTGTTCGAGGGCATAGCGGACTAATTCGGTGCGGCTGTTAGTGCCGGTTTTGCTGAAGAGACGACTGACGTATTTTTCCACGTTTCTCACGCTGGTTTCTAGTTGGCTGGCAATTTCTTTGTTCATTAGGCCTTGAGCGACTAAATCGAGGACACTTTGCTCACGGGGGGTTAGTTCAATTTTGATGGGGGAGGGGGTTTGGGTAATGCCGGAGCGTTGATTGAGCATTCCTTTGATGGCGGCGATTTCCCGGGCGATCGCCTCTAATTTAGCACTATCTCCCTCGGCTTCCA
This sequence comes from Spirulina subsalsa PCC 9445, assembly GCF_000314005.1. Classification (NCBI taxonomy): domain Bacteria; kingdom Bacillati; phylum Cyanobacteriota; class Cyanophyceae; order Spirulinales; family Spirulinaceae; genus Spirulina; species Spirulina subsalsa. The sequence goes on along the minus strand of NZ_JH980292.1, from coordinate 4,934,266 downwards.
CCGTGGCACTCCGTCGCACTAATAAATTCCGTACAATTGCTAGTAATTCTTCCGGTTCAAAAGGCTTGGGGAGGTAGGCATCACACCCCGCTTGATAGCCTTGAATGCGATCGCCTGTCATCCCCCGAGCGGTCAAAAACACCACAGGCAGAGCCTTAAAGCGGCTATCTTCCCGCAGTTTCGCCAAAAACTGGTAGCCATCCACTTGGGGCATCATAATGTCAGAAATCACCAAATCGGGGGGATTCTGTTCCAAAACCGGCCAAGCTTCCGCCGCACTAGCTACAGCCGTCACCGTAAATTCTTCTTCATCTTCGAGATAGGCTTGCACCGCTTCTCGCAATCCCGGTTCATCATCGACCAATAACAGTTTAAATTGTTCAGACATGGGCATGAGTCTAAAAAAACAAAACCTTGATAATTGATAATTGATCACTGGGGGGTTAGGGATAAAATGCCAACTCAGGCAAGCCGAGGGTTTCCTCCCACCCCATTAAAAGATTAAGACACTGCACCGCTTGACCGGATTGGCCTTTGATCAAATTATCAATTGCAGACATGACAATCACCCGATCCGTGCGACTATCCACCGCTACCCCAAGGTAACAGAGATTCGTTCCTACCGCCCATTTCGTTTGGGGATAAATGCCATTGGCCAAGACTTTAACAAAGGGAGAAGAACGATAAAAGGCGTTAAAAATCGTAATTAAATCTTCTCGCACTAATCCGGGATCTCTCAGCGTCGCGTAGACGGTGGAGAGAATGCCGCGCACCATCGGGATGAGATGGGGGGTAAATTGAACCCGCATTTCGTGTCCAGCAAGATCACTACAAACCTGTTCAATTTCTGGGGTGTGACGGTGGGCACCAGCGACACTGTAGGCACTCAATGAACTATCGGCCTCAGCCAATAACATATTAACCTTCGCTTGTCTCCCTCCCCCAGATGTGCCGGATTTGGCATCAATGATCAGACTTTCGGGAATAATCAGGCCTTGTTTCAGGAGGGGTGCGATCGCCAACAAACTCGCCGTACAATAACACCCCGGACACCCCACCAAAGAAGCATTCTGAATAGTCTCCCGATACAACTCCGGCAAACCATAAACCGCCGTTGCCGCGACTTCCTGATCCGTTCGTTCCTTTTTATACCAACTGGTGTAAGTGTCGAGATTCTCAAAACGGTAGTCGGCGGATAAGTCTAACACCTTACAGCCTTTGGCAATTAACGCCGGAGCCATATCACAGGCTAACCCATTGGGAAGGCCTAAAAAGACCACCTCACAACGATCAGCAATCACATCTAAATCAATTTTCTCGATGGTGAGATTGAATTTATGACCTAAATGAGGGTAAAGGTCAGAAAAGGATTTTCCCGCGCTGCTATCCCCCCCCACATAGACAATTTCCACCTTGGGATGATCGACCAACAAACGCACCAACTGCACTCCCCCGTAACCAGAAGCGCCAACAATACCCACCGCAATACGCTCAGAATCAGTCATAAGGAGCAATACTTTACTGTTTAACCAATAGGATTGAATGGCTGCATTGTAGTATTAAACTTGAGGTTTGGGGAATTGGAAATCTAAGAAAATCCTGATCAATTAGCCAACGCTCAACCCCTTTTTTATTTCAATAAATAGCTTTTAAGTTATTCAAAGATTTATTGAATTCCTCCCAACCCAAAAAACAATAAAAAAAGGAGAGCCACACGGTGACTCCCTTAATCATCAGGGTGCATCTACTGAACATCAATATAGCACTATTGGGGTGAGGGGTGTCACCCCCTATTTACTAAGTTTTGGTAAATTTTAACTGATTTGTATAAAGTTTTGATAAAGCCGTGCAGCCCTAAAGCCCAACAACCAACCTCATGGCTCGTTGTTGGGCTTTAGCCCCATCTGCCCCCCCATTGGGAGAGTATGTCAAAATAGTTGACAACCCTAGACAGAGGAGCTTAGACAATGCCAGAAAAAATGGATGAACAAACCCTCAAAACCAAAGTTGAAGAAGTCAAAGGACAACGAGAGTTTTTAATGAAGTTGCTAGAACAACCGGATTTAGGAATTTTGCGCGTGGATGTAAACCAAGCTTTAGAAGAATTAGATGAGATGATTGAGGAGTATGAGAAAGTATTTCCCGCCTAGAGAATAGGGAATTTCCAGCAGACAATGGGGGAGAGGTGCATTCACGAAGCGTCTGGCAACGAGAATAGCACCTCTCCCCTAATTAGGGCTTGCTGAATAAGTCCGAGAGTTGGGGAATCGGGAGTCGGGAGTCGGGAGTCGGGAGTCGGGAATAGACAATCGTGCCAGTTTTAGATGATCTGTTCCCTGTTAAGAGTTCCCTGTTCCCTTGTTGAGCCTAGCATCTGGTGTTATTCAGCAGACCCTAATTAATCACAGATTGCCTTAGCGAATTGAGGTTTGATTCTGATTCGCTTTCGTTAAACTGCGAATTAAACTCAATAACTCGGCTGTGGGTGTATCTTTACTACAAACCGCATCAATATTAGCCATTTTGCTCATGACTTCGAGTTGAGGATCGCCAAAGGAAGTATAGGCAATTAGAGCAATATTCGGTTGAATTTGCTTAATAATCTGGGAAGCGGTTAAACCGTCCATGATTGGCATTTGCAAATCCAGAACAACTACATCCGGAGATTGCGTTTTGACTAATTCAACTAATTCTGCGCCATTTTCTGCTACACCAACTAACTTAATGTTTTCCTGCATGGAAAACATGAGTTTGAGGCTAAAGCGTGTTAGTTCGTGGTCATCTGCAATGAGAACCCGCAAACTGGACGTTTGACAAGATACCATAAAAAACTAACCTTTATCCAAAGAGTGAAATAATCCGCGTGAAATAATCAGCCATTCCGACAGGCGCAACATTTCCTGCTACGACCGCGAGAAGTTGAAACAAAAGCACTATGAAACCAACCCAATGGTTAGGCCAACTCTCAACGATTATGCTCGTCTCTTCTTCCAATGTATTGTTACAAAGACAATTTGCTCTCTACCCTTGGAATGATAAAAAGCGCATTAGCAAGAATCGTAAGCATTTACCTGAATGATTTAATTTTGAACCTGTTCCTTAGACATTGTGCAGAAGGGGTCAAGGCTGATTGCTCGTTGTTTTGTTATTGTACTCTGTTCTCTGCACTTTTTGACTGCCCAAACACAACTACGACCGGATGGGGGGTTTGATTTAAGCGGGGAGTGTGTCACTCTAGGGAGGGAGGTACTGAGGACGATTCATGACTATTATGACCCCCGATTGGGTGAAAGATGCGGTTTTTTATCAGATTTTCCCAGATCGTTTTGCTAAGGGACAATCCTACTCTCCCCTCAGTTTCAATGTCCCCTATGAACCTTGGGAGGCTGCCCCGACGCTACAAGGCTATAAGGGCGGTAATTTGTGGGGTGTGATCGAACAATTAGACTATCTACAAGATTTAGGCATTAATGCCATTTACTTTACCCCGATTTTTCAATCCGCTTCTAATCATCGCTATCACACCCATGACTACTATCAAGTGGATCCGATTTTGGGGGGGAATCTTGCCCTAGAAAAACTGCTCGACGCGGCACACCAGCGCGGGATGAAGGTTGTATTAGATGGGGTGTTTAATCATGCGAGTCGGGGGTTTTTCTTTTTTAATGACATCCTTGAAAATGGCCCCCATTCCCCTTGGTTGGACTGGTTTAAGGTGGAAAGTTGGCCTCTCTCGGCCTATGATGGCAGTTACCCGGCGAATTATGCGGGATGGGTGGGGAATCGGGCGTTACCGGAGTTTAATCACGATAACCCCGATGTGCGGGAATATATTATGCAGGTTGGGGAATATTGGCTGAAACAGGGGATTGATGGCTGGCGCTTGGATGTGCCGTTTGAGATTGAAACGTCGGGGTTTTGGCAGGAATTCCGCCAACGGGTGAAGGGGGTTAATCCCGAGGCCTATATTGTGGGGGAAGTGTGGGGCGATTCCCGGCAGTGGCTGGATGGGAGCCAATTTGATGGGGTGATGAATTATTTGTTCACCGGGCCGACGATTGCTTTTTGTGCAGGCGATCGCGTCCTCTATGATTTAGTCAAGGGTCCCGACTATTACCCCTATCCCCCCCTTGATGCCCAAGGATATGGGGAAAAAATCCAAAGCTTGCTAAATCTCTATCCTTGGGAGATTCAACTCACCCAGTTAAATCTCTTAAGTAGTCATGACACCGCCCGTTTACTTAGTGTGGCGGGTGAGGATAAGGAGAGTTTAAAATTAGCGACGTTTTTGTTGTTAACGTTTCCCGGTGCGCCCAGTATTTACTATGGGGATGAGGTGGGATTAGCGGGGAAATTGGATCCGGATTCGCGGCGAGGGTTTCCGGCACCTCAACAGTGGGATCGGGATTTATTAGACTATCACAAACAGTTAATTGCCCTGCGTCATCGTTATCCGGCTCTCCGTCGGGGGGATTATCAGGTGATTTGGGCGGAGGGGTTATGTTATGGGTTTGCCCGGTGTTTGGGCGATTCTAAGCTGCTGGTGTTGGTGAATGCAGGCACTGAGAGCGCCCGGGCTAAGTTCCAGAGTGCGGGGGGTTTTGGTCAGATTGTTTGGGGGTATCCGGAGTTAAAGCAGGAGGAAGTGGGGCCAGATACCCGCTTTGAGGTGACGCTGGGCGCTCGTCAGGGTTGTGTGTTGGTGCAACAAGTTTAGGGGAGGATGGGGGTATGGGTGCGGGGAAATTGTATGTGGTGGGAACGCCGATTGGGAATTTGGAGGATATGACTTGGCGGGCGGTGCGGGTGTTGCAGGAGGTGGAGGCGATCGCATCGGAAGACACCCGCCACACGGGAAAGCTACTCCAGCACTTCCAAATCACCACCCCTCAAATTAGTTATTACGAACACAACAAAAGCCAGCGTTTGGGGGAACTGTTGCAACGTTTACAACAGGGGGCGGATCTTGCTTTGGTGACAGATGCGGGGATGCCGGGAATTTCCGATCCCGGTTATGAGTTGGTGAAAGGTTGTATTGATGGGGGAATTGAGGTGATTCCTATTCCGGGGGTGACGGCGGGAATTACGGCGTTAGTTTGTTCAGGTTTACCGACGGAACGCTTTGTGTTTGAGGGGTTTTTACCAACGAAGGGCAAGGAACGGCGCGATCGCCTCCTACAATTGCCCTCAGAAACACGCACCCTGATTTTCTACGAGGCCCCCCACCGTCTCCAGCAAACCTTACAGGATCTGGCCGAGGTTTTGGGTGTAGATCGCCCGGTGGTGTTAGCGCGGGAATTGACCAAACGTTACGAGGAATTTTGGCGCGGGACTTTGGGAGATGCGATCGCTCACTACACCCACCAAAGCCCTAAAGGAGAATTTACCCTCATCCTAGGGGGAGCAAGGGAAAGCACGAGGTTAGAATTATCTGAAGGGGAGTTAAAACAGGCCTTAGAAGCACTCCTCGCCCAAGGTTTAACTCGCTCTCAAGCCAGTCGGCAACTTGCCCAAGACACAGGCCGCCCCCGCCGCGCTATTTATCAGTTAGCGTTAGAAATATGTAGCAACGTTTGAGAATATTCAAAGAGCAAGATATGGACGCAATGAGACTCGAAAACCCGGCTTCTCAATGGGAAGAGGGGGGTGTTGGGTTGCGCTGCGCTCCACCCAACCTACAAATAACCTGCTTTTTTCTCTCCCCCTCCCCCTAAAGGGCGGGGATAAATTTGCGTCGAGTTTGGGGATAATGCCCCAATCAGAGGGGAATCAACAGACTAATCCATGCGGGAGGCAAACCAGAAAGCCCAAATCACCGTCAGAGCAAACAAGAGGGTACAGAACAGGTCTATCCAAGTGTGCCAACTGTGAGAGTCAATAAGTGTTAGGGTCATGAGTTTTATTTTTTGTATTAAATTTTACAGTTTATTAAGCAATCGGTAACTTTCACTACCATTTTTAAAAAAATATGCCAGATTAAAAAAAGATAAAACTTTGATAAATTCTTAAGGCAGACCCCTATGAGTACCCAAGAAGAAGCTCGGAAATTAATGGTTCGCGAACGCAAGCACCAAAACCATGTACAGGAAGCCATGTTAGAACGGGCTACGGAAGAGTCGGCCAATGATGGGTTAACCGAAGAACAAGCGCGAGTCCACATGGCACAGGAACGCCAACAGGAAGAACTTCGCCATGAAGCCATGTTAGAACGGTCTGCCGAAGAAATTGGCGCTCACTAGGGGATAGGGAACAGGGAACGGGGAACAGGGAACAGGGGGAGAGGGGGAGCAGGGGAGTTGATAATTATTAACTATTCCCGACACCCGACTCCCGATTCCCGACTCCGGTCACTGAGCGAAGTCGAAGTGCCGACACCCGATTCCCGAACCTTCTCAGCAAACCCCAACTAATCCTCCGATAGGCGCGTAGCAAAATTATACTGACGAGTGGGGGAGAGTTGCCGAGCCTTCAGGATAGCCGCCGCCAAGAAAGCATAGGAAAGCGTTCCCACCACCGCTAAAAAGAAAGGACTAAAAAATCCTGCCGTGTTCCAGAGAGTGTGGAGAATCGAGGCCGTCAGGTAGCCCGTGAGCAGAATAGAGGCGCATTTGCTGGGCTTAAGGACACTTAAACCAATGGAATAGCCAAAATAACCACTATAGGCCACATGACCCGCAATTAGGCCTAAAATCCGGGGAATGAGGAGTTGTAAACTGAGGAGTTGTCCGGCTGCTTCTCCCCCTTGGAGGGTGGTACTCTGCATTAAGTCGGGGATATATTGACCCAAGGTTTCAATCAGGGTGAAACCAATGGCCGAGGATGTCCCTAACAGGATACCGTCGAGGGGTTCAATGACACCAACCCGATGATTCCAAGGGGCTTTAAGGCATTTACCCAGCCAAAGTGCCAAAAAGATCGGAACGGCTTTGAGTAATTCTTCCATCAGACCAGCCCCGAAAAACATTCGCACGAATAAATCTAAGGGGGGGATACTGCTGGGATCTTGGGGGATGCTGCCGGGGAGGAGGACGCGGAAAACAAACGAGAAGAGTTTAAGGGCTGGACTGATAATGAGGAGAATGGTGATGAGGGAAGAGGAGAGGAGAACCCAACCGGGTTTAGGTTTGCCACAGAGTTGATAAATGTAGTAAAAGGCAATCCCAGCGAGGTAGGTGGAGAGGAGAAGATTAAAGGCAATGGGATAACCAATGGTTAGGAACATCAACACCACACAGCTAATCGTGATGATGGCCGGGAGGAGATAGGCCTTGTGGGGGAGGTCTTTGGCCGTGGAGAAAATGGGGAAGAGTTGGGACAGGGTGAGAATCTCTGGGGGGGGTGGGGGAGGGAGTTCAAAGACGAATTCAATGAGGTCTTTGGCCAAGGAAATGCGATCGCCCGGTTGCAAAATAGCGGCCGATTTGAGGCGTTTTCCGTTCAGATAAGTCCCATTGGCACTCCCGAGGTCATGAACTTCCCAATGCTTGCCCACATAACGCAAGGCAAAGTGACGACGAGACACGCCAATATACAAATCTGAGTCTAAAATAATCTGACAGGTGGGGTCACGACCTAAAACAACCTCTTGAGCAGGAGTCAGAGGATAGGCCGTAAAAGGACTATGACCCGAAACTTGGCGCAAAATGGCTTGCACTATGGTTAACCTTTGACTCGAAACGGAATAAACAAGAGACAAACTGACGTAATTCTAACAGAAATTTCTCAAGAAGTCCCCTAGATTTGAGTGAGATTCAACCTGAAAATTCAGCCCATCTCATTCCTCTAAATCGATTCTAGGGGGTTTTCGTCCAACATTGCGCACATTAATAAACTTGTTTAAAACATCAAACCAAAAGGGCGCACCCATTGCTAAAGCTAATGCTGTCACCACCCAGCCTAACATCATTCTGAACCAAGCCCAAACTTGTCGGGAAAACTTACCGAATGATCCCGATGATTGCTCTTGGGTCCTAGTATTATTATCCGGTACATTATTATCCCATACAGTCTGCTTCTGTTCCTTAACCTGAACATTAGGAGGAGGAAAAGAAGACCAACCAATGGGAAGACTTAACATCTCGTCTAAGGAAAGCTGCTCAAAACAACTTACATCCCGACAATTTTGTTCTTCAATAAGCCGGGTCGTTAAAGCGTTAACAGCTATGCGTAATTCTTGGTCACTACTGAGACGATGGATCATATAGAATGTGTCAGCATTAAAGATGACGGAAACCCCAAGTCCTAAGATAAAAGCCCATAACTTAGCTTGACGTTTATAGCTTCCAGAAGCTCGTTCCATAGATTGATCAAACCACTTAGATATTTCTTGATGCAGATGTCTAACCTTTAATTCTGTCGTGGTCAGTCTCGATTCCGCTTGTCTAGCTAAGGCGGCAATATTATTAATCAGATAACGTTTGCGGGGAGAAGTTTCAGCTTGTTTATGTTGTTCTAATTTATCAACAAAAGATTGAATATTATCGGAATAGTCAAAGTCAATATTATATTCTCGCTTCAAAACCTCTAACAAAGCCGTAGAAAATACATCAGACGGAATATAAGAAGGAGAGGGCAGGATTTGCTGTAATTTGTTTTTAATCCGTCCTTGGCTCAAAGAGCGAATTAAAGGATGATGATATAATTTACCCATCATCTCCCCTTCTGCTCCCCTTCCTTCTAGCAGGTTAATAATGCCATCTCTTAAGTTCTTTGCCCGGGCTTTTAATAAACCGGCTAGAAACTCTTCTAACGCCGAGACAAATAAACTCAGGGTTAAATAAATAAAAACTAAACCAATCGCAACATTTAATAAGGTGGGTAAGTTCATAGGAATACTCTGTGCGTTGTACAGGCTTTTGCCTCTGTTAGTATACCGACTTCTCCCGTTTGCCGTAGGAATTTTGATCCATAGCGGGCTGGGGGGTGAAGACCCCTAGGAAGGAACTCTAACGGTCAACTGTTTTCAGAGTGGGCTATAATTAAGGGTTCTGCACGATTTGAGGATTTTGATTGTGACCGTTAGAGTGCGCATTGCTCCGAGTCCAACGGGCAATTTTCATATTGGAACAGCCCGTACAGCCGTTTTTAACTGGTTATTTGCCCGTCGTCAGGGTGGACAGTTTATTGTCCGGATTGAAGATACGGATACGGAACGCTCAAAGGCGGAATTTACGGAAAATATTCTAGAGGGCTTGAAATGGTTAGGTTTGAATTGGGATGAGGGGCCTTTTTATCAGTCCCAACGCATTGAACGCTATCGGGAGGCGGTACAAACTTTATTAGATCGGGGGTTAGCCTACCGTTGTTATTGTACGCCCGAGGAGTTGGAAACGATGCGGGAGGCGCAAAAAGCCCGGCAAGAGGCACCGCGCTATGATAACCGCCATCGGAACTTAAAGGCGGAACAAGAGGCGGCTTTTGTGGCCGAGGGACGTAAACCTGTGATCCGCTTTAAAATTGAGGATGAGCGGGAGATTATTTGGTCGGATCAGATTCGGGGCCAAGTGGTTTGGAAGGGGCGCGATTTGGGGGGCGATATGGTGATTGCTCGCACTCCCGAGGGGGATGAGGTGTTTGGTCAACCGCTCTATAATTTGGCGGTGGTGGTGGATGATATCGATATGCAGATTTCCCATGTGATTCGGGGGGAGGATCATATCGCGAATACAGCCAAGCAGATTCTACTCTATGAGGCATTAGGGGGGACGGTGCCGGTGTTTGCTCATACGCCTTTGATTTTGAATCAGGAGGGGCGCAAATTGTCTAAACGGGATGGGGTGACTTCGATTTCCGATTTTCAAGGGATGGGGTTTTTACCGGACGCGATCGCCAACTATATGACACTCCTAGGCTGGACTCCCCCAGAAGGTAGCCCAGAAATTTTCTCCCTCAGCGAGGCCGCCCAACAGTTTGAGCTAGATCGAGTGAGCAAGGCTGGGGCTAAATTTGACTGGCAAAAACTGGACTGGATTAATAGTCAGTATCTGCACAATATGCCCCCCGATCAGTTGGTAGATTTACTGATTCCCCAATGGCAAGGGGCAGGTTATGCCTTTGATCCAGTGGCGGATCGGGATTGGTTGGTGGAATTAGCGGCCTTAGTTGCCCACAGTTTAACCCGTTTAACCGATGCTGTAGCCGAAGCGTGCTTACTCTTTGGTGACTCCATCACCCTCAACGAGGCCGCCCAAGAACAGTTAAAACTCGACGGGGCGAGGGAGATTCTCCAAGCGGTTTTAAGTGGGTTGGAGGGGGCGGAAAACTTGACCCCGGAGGCGGCAAAATCCCTGATTAATCAGGTGACAAAGGCGCAAAAGGTCAAAAAAGGTCTGGTGATGAAGTCCCTGCGGGCTGGGCTAACGGGTGAAGTCCAAGGCCCGGATTTAATTCAAGCTTGGGTGTTATTACACCAAAAAGGTTGGGATAAAAGCCGTTTAACCCAAGCCCTCAAATCCCTATAATTCCCGAGTCTTGTATCACATTTTGGGTCATAGCACAACTGGGTTTTTGGTCAAATTTTCTAGCAATTATGGGAAATTTTCACAAAATCTTCACAATGATAGGCTAGAGTGAAGAGAAGATTACAAGAAAAACTGACTCTAGACAAGCACCAAAGAGAACCACTTTGAAGGGAATTCCTAAAGGCATGATCTGACTCACCCCGGAATTTCCTGTTACTCCCTCCTAAGCGATGAGGGATGTAATCAAAGGCGTTCTCTGCTTTTTTTTGTTTTGCTGATACCTAGGATCTGATTAAGCTCTCCCCATCTGCGAGGTGGGGGAATAGGTCGCTATTTCTGTTCAACGTTGTATTATTTCCTTTGACGGGTTGAATTGGGAATCCCACACTGTAATCTCTGATTCAGTGTAGGAGGATGTCAGTAGGCAATATTAGAGTCTGCTTTCGTTATTGTTTTTGTGATTAAGTGATAGTATAAGAATATGTTGAAAATTTTGGGTCACTTTCTTAATACATTCCCTCCAGATCATGATTCTTTAGAGTTGAACTTTAAACCCAGTTCTAAAACAATTCAAGAACGTTGGCGAAATAATCGCCTCTCTGCTTATTTTGTCGCCAACTATTTTTCTACTTTTTTAGGATCAGAAAACCATGATAAGTCCCATCAACGACGACTAAAAGAGGGAAAAGCCGCTGTGAGTTACATCGCCAATGAACTACTAGAAAATGCGGTCAAATTTCATGATGAGCCGGATAATCTGAACTATACAATTCGTTTTGGTATTCATTTTATTGAGAAGGAATCGATTACCGCCGTCATTTTTGCAACTAATGTGATTCAACGGGATAAGGTTGAACCTTTTCAAGACTGGATTCAACAGTTACTTTCTGCCGATACAGAAGAACTTTATATTCAGAAAATTGAAGAAAGCTTGGAAAAGGAAGATCAATCTGGTGTGGGATTGCTGACGATTATTAATGATTATAAAGCAAGATTAGGCTGGTACTTCCAAGATATTCCCGAGCAGCCTAATCTTTGTTCTGTAACCACAATGGCACAAGTTACCATAGAATAGTTTTGGCGGCGCTTTGAGAGGAGGAATAGAGATGAATTCGGAAGTGTTTGGGGATGATTACCGTGTTTTGTATGATGAAAAAACAAGCACAATTGCATTTTATGGAGAACTGAGTTTGAGTGGTTCAAAAGATTATGAGCCGATTAAACAGTTATTAGAAGATGTGGTCAGCCAAGATTTAGAACAAGTGATTTTAGACTTGAAAGAATTGTATTTTCTCAACAGTTCCGGGATTAGTATGTTGTCTAAATTTGTGATTGGAATGAGAAAGTCAGATACCCAATTAATTGTGATCGGATCTGATGATATCCCTTGGCAAAAAAAATCCCTTTCCAATTTACAGAAGTTTTTACCCAGTTTACAGTTAGTGATGGAAGAATCTGGGGAATAGGGAATGGGGAGTCGGGAGTCGGGAGTCGGGAGTCGGGAATCGGGAGTCGGGAGTCGGGAGTCGGGAGTCGGGAGTCGGGAGTCGGGAGATTGCCTCTCCCCTGCTCCCCTGCTCCCCTGCTCCCCTGCTCCCCCTGCTCCCCTGCTCTCCTGTTCCCTATTCCCCGTTCCCTTAACTTCTAACTTGGGGTCTTAACTTGTCAAGGTTGGGTATTAAGCAAAAGTCCAGAGGACTCGCTCTTGTCGGAAGGGGGCGGCGACGGTTTCGCCGATGTCGCTAATCAGGGCTAAATCGGCCTCGGAAAGTTCAATCGCTGCGGCCTGGGCATTATCTACAGCTTGGCTAGCATAACGCGCTCCGGCGATCGCACAAGTTTGAGGTTGAGCCATTAACCAAGCCAGCGCCAACTGTGCCAGACTACAATCATACCGAGCCGCAATGGGTCTTAATTGGTCTAAAGCATCCTGCACTCGCCCATAGTGTTCCGGTGCAAAGAGTTTGTTCTGGTAACGATGATCTCCCTCGACAAATTGATGATCTCGTCCGAATTTCCCGGTTAAAAAGCCTTGCGCTAAGGAAGAATAAGCCAGAATCGTGATCTGATTATCCACACAATAGGGCATTTGTTCCCCTTCAATTTGTCGCCAAAAGAGGGAATAGGGGGGCTGTAAACTCTCAATGCGGCCGTATTGTGCGGCTTCTTCGAGTTGGGGGAGGGAGAAATTAGAGACTCCAATAGCGCGGATTTTGCCCTGTTCTTTTAGGGTGTTGAGGGCGTTCATGGTTTCTTCAAGGGGAACAAGGGGGGTGTTCCAGGTTCCGGCGGGCCAGTGGATTTGGTACAAATCGATATAGTCGGTTTGTAGATTAGTGAGAGAGCGTTCACAGGCAGCAATGACCTGATCATAGGCCAGATGGGTGGAGAAGACTTTAGAGGCGTAGACAGCGCGATCGCGCACATCCCCCAGCGCTTGGGCTACCATGCGCTCAGAATGCCCCTCCCCATAGACCTCTGCGGTGTCAATAGTGGTCATTCCGGCTTCAAAGGCCGCTCGAATGGCTTTGATCGTCTCTTCGTCTTCAATGCCCGCCCACATCCGTTTCCCAGCCTGCCAGGTTCCCATCAGAATGGGGGTAATTTGAATATCTGAAGTTCCAAGTTGGCGCGTTTTCATGTGTCAATGCTCAATGATCCGTTTTTAACCAATGTAGCGGGAATTCCCCATCGGGCCAGTGAAGTGGAGTAATTCACCTGACCTGAGTTAGCTGTAAAAGGTGTTGTAAGTAAATCCAGAAATGCTGGACTCTAACTTTGCTTAATCCCGCGTAGCGTTTGCGAAAAATATAGCCCACTTCACAGATACTCCGGGGGGAAGTGCGACTGAGAATTTCTAAGAGGATTTTATAGCCAACAGGTTGAAAGGCAATGTTTAACAGGGTATGACGACGGACGAGAAAGTACCCACTGAGGGGATCGGTAACGGACTGCTTGAGTTGGGGCAAGACGGAGAAACTGAGCCACTTTGCCCCCCGAGAAAGGACACGTCGAGTCAGGCTCCAATCTTGAACGCCTCCGGTGGGGAGGTGACGACTGGCGATCGCTAAATCATGATGATGTTCCATCACCTTCAGCAAAGCCAGCAAGGTTTCTGGGGGGTGTTGTAGATCCCCATCAATCACCCCTAAAACCTCTCCTCGGGCGACTTGCCAACCGCGCAATACCGCCGAGGCCAGTCCTCGTTCCTCCAAACGACGTAAGACGCGCAATTGAGGATAACAGGCCGTCAATTCTAAGGCGATCGCCCAAGTTTTATCTGGACTGTCATCATCCACCACAATCAGTTCATAGTTCTCGGGAAGCACCCGATCGAGAACTCGCACTAATTTTGAAATTAAAGGGCGAACATTCGGGCGTTCGTTGTAAGTGGGAATCACTAGGGAGAGAAAGAGATCCCCCCTCGGAGAGTTGGGAATAACCCATGCTCCAGTCGGGACTGGTTCTAATACACCCGTGCCTAGAATACATTTGATCATAGAGTATGGCGACGATTGGCTAAAGTTGCGGAATCCTACAAGGAGGTTTGGGAATTACCGTCCGTTCACGGCGGCGAGAATGTCAGCCCTTATGTTATATCCTTAAGGCCCCACAACGCCTCAAGCTCCATCTGTTCCGAGGTGAGGCAACGCGTCGCTTGGTTTGTTCAATCCCCCACGATGGCGGGGTAATGCGTAACAAAAAAAGTCATGGGCTAACCTAGTGTTGGGGAAAATCGCCCGGGCTTCTGCCAATAAATCCTTTAATGTCAACTCATTGGCTGGGTTGTACCGGGGGCTAAAGTGGGTCATGATTAATTCTTGGACTCCGGCTAATAGCGCCACCTGTGCGGCCATTGTTGAGGTGGAGTGTAAACGTTCAAAGGCAAATTGAGCGTCTTGGTGAGCAAAGGTGGCCTCGTGAATGAGAACATCAGCCCCTCGGGCTAATTCTACGGAGCCGTCACAAAATACAGTATCTGTACAGTAAACGACACTGCGCCCCTTTTCCGGTTCACTGCATAAGGTTTGACCGTTAATGATACGCCCATTGTCTAAGGTGATGGTTTTGCCCTGTTTGAGTTCCCCATAAATAGGGCCGGGGGGGATGCCAAGGGCTTGGGCTTGTTCGACATCAAAGCGCCCGGGTTTATCTTTTTCTGTAACTCGGTAGCCGTGGGCGGTGACGCGATGTTCTAATTTTTGGGCTTTAACGGTAAATTCTGCATCTTCATAGACTAGCCCAGTTTCTACCCGATGAATTTTCACCCGTCGGGCAATATCGAGATGAGAACAACGGGCGGAGGTTTTGATGTAATCGGCTAGGGCAGATGGGCCATAAATATCTAGGGTGTGTCCGGTGCCAGCGAGCCCAATACTGGCAATTAGACCCATCAGACCATAAATATGGTCGCCGTGCATATGGGTAATGAAAATACGGCGGATTTGGGAGGTTTTCAGGTCGCTGCGAAGAAATTGATGTTGGGTGCCTTCGCCACAGTCAAAGAGCCACACTTCCGCCCGTTGGGGTAAGCGGAGGGCAATACTGGACACATTGCGCGATCGCGTGGGAACGCCGGAACTGGTACCTAAAAACGTAATTTCCACAAGTGAATGTTTAGGATTGAAACAAATACTATCTACCACCTTATCCTACTTAAGGCTTGCTGAATAACTCTACTCCGGGTGGAAAACTTCGATTTTTTTTTCTGTACGAAAAAATATCCTCCCCTGTTGAAGTAATCAATACCCTCTATTATCCCCCTCTGAACCCTCAGAACTTTAACGGATATTTAATGTAATTTATAATACATCTTATTCGCCAAAAGTTCGTAGAATTTGCCAACGGCACAGAGGGGCTGATTTGATTAAAATAAAGATAGAGAAAAAAGTCTAGACAAAAAGGGTCAAACGTCTGCATTAATCCCTAAAGGTGATTGTTATGACATCCTGAAACTCAAGAAGCTTGCCATAGGATTGGGATATAAGATAGGCTCAAAGAAGGGGCAATAAATTTCGCTTCTTCTGACTTAGACTTTTCACCCTTGTAGATAGTTCCGTTTTTAGCTATCGTTCCTCCATCTTGTTTCCAAAATATAACTTCCTTTATTGCTTCCCCAGGTCGATATGTCTAAGCAAGCTCTAACACGGAATCCGCTTTTTCCCCCCACTCAGGTTTTAGGTCAATTAAAGAGTGGACAGTTGTTTTATGTCCAAGCGACTCCCGGTAATGCCCTGATTATTTGTCATACCCACTATGCGGAAATAGTCGGGCCGGGGGCAATGGTGGGGGGAATTGTGGATCTCGATTGTTCTCGCTTGGTTCCTTTGGGAAAAGTGGCGCTGACTTATTTAGAATCCTTTGAGCAAAAAAAAGACGCTTTTCTCCATCGTCAACAATGGCTGAGTGCGACACAAAAAGTGGTTAAACAAGGAGTACCTTTAAAGCGAGCCAGTTTGATTTTAGCGATGATGGAGCGTTATTTTGGGGCGACCATTACCGATGGTTTAGAGGATGAATTGCTAGCCAGTTTAGTGGGGGTTTTGCCCAGTACAATGGAGCTTGCACGTCAATATCGACGGAGTAAACAACAGGAGAATTCTGAGGCCAATATGGGGGAAGATCCGGGGAAAAGCATGGCACTAGAATCAACTCCTCCCCTTTCTTCGTGATCAAGAAGGGGGAGGGCGTGACTGAAATAGAGCGTTTTTCAGTCTTGCTCTGTTCCCAGATCCGGTATTCCCTGTTCCCTCAAAGGAGAGACTCTGTACCTCGCCAATATGGGAATTGTTGTCAACTGCCCCACCCACAAGGGGATGGGGTTTTCCCGGCAGTCTTGATAAACCATGATTGATGAACCCCTGACTATTTTGGTGGTGGAAGATGACGAAATAGACCGTATGGCTGTCCGACGGGCTTTAAACAAGGCTGAGGTAGATTTTGTCATGGTAGAGACGGAAACTTGTCAGGGGGCATTAGAACAATTAACTCGGACAAGATTTGATTGTGTGTTTTTGGATTATCGTCTACCGGATGGGAACGGACTGGATTTAATTCGGACCATTCGCGATCGCCAAATTAAAATCCCCCTGATTGCACTGACGGGGCAAGGGGATGAACAAATTGCCGTAGAGTTGATGAAAGCCGGGGCTTCCGATTATCTCTCCAAAAATAAAGTTTCCCCGGACACCTTATGCCGTAGTTTATTAAGTGCAGTACGAGTTTATTCTGCTGAACAAGAAGCCCAAGAAGCCAATCAAAGACTCTTAGAAAGTGAGGAACGCTATCGTTTAGTGGTGGAAGGGTCCCATGATGGGATTTGGGATTGGGATTTACAGCGTCAGACGATCTACGGCAATGACCGTTTATTGGCTATTGTGGGCTTTTCTCCCGAGGCGGTGGTGATTACGCCCAAATTGATTTTAAAACTCCTCCATCCTGATGATCGACCCCATCTCCTGCATTTAGTGCAGGAACATCTCAAGGGAAGGGCGGAATTTGCTTTAGAGTTTCGTATTCGTCACCAAAGCGGGGAATATCATTACTGTACCGTGCGGGGAAAAGCCCAACGCGATCGCACCGGAACCCCTTTCCGTTTATCCGGGGTGGTGAGTGATATCACAGAACGCAAACGCACCGAAGAGCGATCGCGCTTTTTAGCCTCCGCCACTACCCTCCTGTCCGCCACCCTCGACTATCAAACCACCCTGAAAAACCTCGCCCATCTGATTGTTCCTCACCTCGCCGATTGGTGTACGATTAACCTCGCTGAACCCAATAAATCGCCCCATCTCATCGCCGTTGCTCATGTTCACCCAGAACAAGAAACCCTCGTCTGGCAACTACAAGGGGACAATCGCACCCCCCAAACCACCCAAGTCTTTCAAACCGGGCAATCTGTCGCCTGTTTTGAAGTCTCCCCCCCTCTGCTCAGTAAATTGTCTGTCAGTCCCCAACAACAAGACCTCTTAACTCAGTTAAAATTCTCCTCCTATATCTGCGTTCCCCTGCGTACCCGAGAACGGATTTTAGGCTCCATTCTCTGTGTCTGGGGCGAGTCCAGTCGTCACTACAACCAAGAAGAATTAGAGTTCATCGAAGATTTAGCTTACCGTGCCGCCCTAGCCATAGAAAACGCCCGTTTATATAAAGAAGCGCAAGAGGCCGCCCGCATGAAAGCGCAATTTTTAGCCATGATGTCCCATGAATTACGCACTCCCATGAATGCCATTATTGGCTTTTCTCAAGTTTTGTTACGCCAACGCTCCGGCACCCTGACCCGGCGACAAATCCAGATGATTGAAAGTATTCATAACAACGGGAAAAACTTACTCACCTTAATTAACGACATTCTGGATTTATCAAAAATTGAAGCCCATCACCTGATCTTAAAACCCGAAATCCTCAACTTAGAGCAATTAGCCGCCACAACATTGGATAGTTTGCGCCCCTTAGCCGATGAAAAACAATTGCCTCTGTGCCTAGAATCCCAACTCAAAGACGGCAAAATTTTAAATGATCGCGATCGCCTGCGTCAAATCCTGATTAACCTCCTCTCCAACGCCCTCAAATTCACAGAAACCGGACAAATCACCATCACCCTCCAAGAAATCCCCCCCCACCATATCCAGATTTTGGTACAAGATTCCGGCATCGGCATCGCCCCAGACCAACAGGCCTACATCTTTGATGAATTCCGGCAAGTAGACCAAACCACCACCCGCAAATATTCCGGCACAGGTTTAGGATTAACCATTACCAAATCCCTCGTTGACTTAATGGGCGGAACCATCACCGTAGAGAGTCAACTCGGACAAGGTTCAGTGTTTTGTGTCACCCTCCCCCGTCATTTAGCAAGCCCTAGTTAAGCCAAAAAATGAGGAAACATAAGGCAAAATACCGATGTTTTAACTATTGGTAAAAAACTACACTGAAAGAAAAGCAGTTTCAGGGTAGAAGGTGCTTAAATACCGTAATAATACGGTAAAAAAAAAAGACCTCAACAAAATCTTTATAAAGACTGGAAGTTATATCCATTAAGGCTTTAATAGTTTAAAGCCTTATTTTTTTGCCATTTTGCTCCCTTTTTTCTTCATCATTTCTTTACAATAAAATAAGTAAATTTTCTATTACTCCGTAAAAACAATTAGGCTATATTAGGGGGATTCTGATTGAGTTCGTGGAAAACACAGGATAACCCCTGATGTTATTACGGAAAAAAGAACTCATGATCTACCTTTTTGACCAATCACAAACCTTTTACCCCAAACATCATGAATAATCTATCTGTCCTCCTGCAACCTCATCACAGTACTTTTCAAGGATGCAGATCCACGACTTCCATCAACTACATTGTCACTCATGCACTCCAGACGGGGTTTTTAAGCACCAGCGCAGAAGAAAAACTGCGTCAACTCCTGCAAACCACAAACTACGGAGTTGAAGAACTGAGAGCTTACACCGACTTACAAAAAGCCGTGATGGATGGCTGGGTTCGTCAGGAATCCCGAGAAAAACTCTTTCAGGAAGTCATGGCACAGGTGGCGTGAACTACCCCACCCTGCCGAGGCGCGAGGATGGAGCTTCCTGATTCAATGGGAAGTGCTTTCTATACCGAAATATAGCGAGTCTTATCTTCCCTCCCCAGGCAGAAGTCCTAGTTCCTAAGACCCAATTTTTCTCTTGCAACACAGCCCTTTTTAGCTTGGTTTTCGCTTTGGGAGTTAGTGGTCAAGTCCATCCGGTCCCTGCAAGCGAGGAAGGGGAATTCCGCAACATTTTTGTTAAAAACAACACAATGGGGGAGATCCTCCCTATCAACACAAGGGAAATAACTAACAAACTTTCGTACTAGCCAATCATTATTTATCCGTTTCTTATTTCGCTGAAACTTACTCTATCAAGCTTTTACCCCCCCCAATAAAAACGTCAAAATTCACCGAGTTTGTCCCCTATAGTCAAGTCAGATTGAGGAAGATGATCCTAGGTTATTTTGGGTAAAATGATCGTAAATTTTGTTCCTTGAGCCGAAGTAGAATCTACCATTATAGAGCCGCTATGCTGTTCGACTACAATTTGATAGCTAATCGCTAACCCTAGACCTGTCCCATGACCGACAGGTTTTGTCGTGAAAAAGGGATCAAAGATTTTTCCTTTAATCTCTTCTGGAATTCCCCCTCCATTATCTGCAATTTGAATTATAACCTCTTGCTCTGCTGCCAAGGTGTTAATCCACAATGTAGGATTTGTTATTTCTAATTCATTGAAAGCCTCTATAGCATTGGTAATGATTTGCAGAAAAACCTGATTAATTTGTCCCGGATCACATTCAATCTGAGGAATCGGCTGGTAATCTTTAATAATCTGAATTTCGGGGCGTTTTGCATTAGCTCTTAGCTGATTTTTGAGAATTGCTAATGTGCTATCTAACCCTTCTTGTAACTGAGTAGGTTTAAACCCAGTTTCATCCAAGCGGGCAAAAATACGCAAAGCCGCAACAATAGTTTTAATCCGCTCAGAACCGACCCGCATAGAATACAACAGTTTGGGTAAATCTTCCTGAACAAAATCTAAATCTGCATCTTCTAAATGCTCTAATAGTTCTGCGGGGGGGGTAGGATAGGTATTTTGGTATTCTTGGATGATAGAAAGCAAAGAGTTAGCATATTCTTCAGTGTGTTGAATGTTGCCATAGATGAAATTAACTGGGTTATTGATTTCATGGGCGATTCCCCCGACTAATTGTTCTAAACTCGACATT
The DNA here is from genome assembly GCF_000314005.1 of Spirulina subsalsa PCC 9445. Taxonomy (NCBI): domain Bacteria; kingdom Bacillati; phylum Cyanobacteriota; class Cyanophyceae; order Spirulinales; family Spirulinaceae; genus Spirulina; species Spirulina subsalsa. Next base: position 4,914,046 of record NZ_JH980292.1, on the reverse strand, counting down.
TTTTCAGATTGAATTAACTGCATTTGGGCTGTTTTTAAATTCGCTAACGCTTGAGTTAATTCTGAAGTTCGTTCCGTGACTCGTTGTTCTAGCTCACTGTTCGTATTTTCTAAACGCTGAAAGGCATCCTGTAAAATAGTTGTCATTTGGTTGAAAGAGTGAGCCACCCGATCGAGTTCTTGAATTTGAGAGGATGGCAAAGGCTGCAATCCTTGATTTTCAGGATTTTTAAGGGATTGGGTATCTTCTGCGATCGCCAAACTGGTTTGACTCAGTGCTAAAATAGGCTGGGCAATACGTCGCGCCATATACCAACCAAACCCAATGGCTAAAATTAACCCCGCAACACAGAGCAAAATAGTATTACGACTGTTTGCTTGAATTTGTCCCAAAACCTCCGATTTCGGCACAGCCACCACAATAAACCAATCTAATCCTGGTTCCTCAGCAAAGGGTAAAATCTGGATAAAATGTTCCTCGTGATCAATCGTTAAATCCAGTGCAGATGGGGATGGGCTAGAATCAAGAGTAGAAAGGCGATCTCCGAGGGATAAACCCACTTCTTGCATTAACGCATGACTGGAATCCTCTGCTTTAACTCGTTGTCGTCCTGTAGGGGTTTCTACGGTTACTGTATCGGGGATAGAACTAGCCACTAAAGAGCCATCCTGTTCCAGAATAAAAACCTTTCCCCCTTGTCCTAAGTCCAATTGAGCTAAAAACTCGTCTACATCAGACAAATATAAACGAGCGCTCACCATGCCAATGAACTCCCCATTGTCATACAGGAGTTCACTAACCGGAAGCACTAGAATCCGGGGATTGCCAAATAAGTTAAAAACGGGATTCCAAACGGCTTGGGGTTGCTCTTGGTTTGTCTGTTGTAGGGTTTCTTGATACCACTCCCGGGTTCTCACATCAAAATTAGCACGACTGGAGAGGAGTGAGGTTCTGCGACCCATTTCATCCAAACCGTAAGTAATCATGGATTGGGTTAATAAATCGGCCACTTGTACAACCCGTTCAGAACGAGTCTCATCCTCATATTGAACAGCCGTAAAACTGCCATCTACTCCCGCGAAGGCAATATTACCGATTTCTGGAAATAGGGTTAATAGATCGTAAAATTGCTGCTCGCGACTTGAAGGATCTTGAATATCTAATTGTCCCCTCCGGATAGCATTGATGTTGATTTGGTTGACTCGATGAGGTGTGTTTAAGTAATTAATTAAATATTCTTCCACCCGTGCCATTCGTTCCGCACTGAGTTGATTGGCTAAATCTCGCACCGCTTCCTGAGTGTTGCGAATGGCTAACCACCCGGTTAATGTGACCGCTAATGTTACTTGTACCACTAAAGGAACGGTCAAAACCCAACTGAGGCGAATCTTGCGGCGCAAGGATAAGAAAATAGGAGAAGTCTGCATCACGATTGGTCCATTGAGCAAGGTATCCCTACTATAGCTTTTGTCGTGTGTGATCTGCCGCCCCCCTAGTAGAGCGTAGTTTCGGGGGTTCTTAACGGACTGGGGGAGGAAACGCTATATAATATCCTTGCCTTCACAATCCCACCGACGGAGAAATAAGTTTTGGGCATTGATCTACGCAGTTACGTTTTTCTTGATAATCTACAACCCCAACACGCTGCTTATATTGGAACCGTTGCTCTTGGTTTTCTCCCCCTCCCGGGCGACACTTCCCTCTGGATTGAAATTTCTCCGGGCATTGAGATTAACCGCATTACGGATGTGGCATTAAAAGCAACGGCCGTCCGTCCGGGGGTACAATTTGTAGAACGTTTGTATGGATTATTAGAGATACATTCTCCGAGTCAGGGGGAAACGCGAACAGCAGGACAAGCGATTTTAGATACTCTGGGGGTGTCAGAACGCGATCGCCTTAAACCCCGAATTATTTCGAGTCAAATTATCCGCAATTTGGACGCACACCAAGCCCAGTTAATTAATCGCAGTCGTCGCGGTCAGCTAATTCTAGCAGGACAGACCCTTTATGTGTTGGAAGTGCAACCTGCCGCCTATGCGGCTTTAGCGGCCAATGAAGCGGAAAAAGCGGCCTCAATCAATATTTTACAAGTCTCGGCGATTGGGAGTTTTGGGCGGTTGTATTTGGGGGGAGAAGAACGGGATATTTTAGCGGCTTCTCGCGCTCTGATTGGCGCATTGGAAAGTGTGTCGGGACGACCTCATCCTGACCAAAAAAATGAGTAAAATTGGCAAGGGAATAAGAGTTTTGGCAATTCACGATTCACTTACACAGAAAAGGATTACAGCGCGTCTGGATCAATCCCTAATTCTCGTAATTTAGCTAAAGCGCGATCGCGTTCCTGCTGAATTTGATCCCGTTCCTGTTGAATTTGATCCCGTTCCTGTTGAATTTGATCCCGTTCCTGCTGAATTAAATCCCGTTCCTCCATAAACTCCCCGGGATCTTTAAAGTGTTCCCCATTGGGATAGAAAATCCTTAACCCTTCTGCACCCAATTCAAAGCGGATTTGTAAACGGGGTGATGTCCAAGGTAGATGGAGGGGGGTAATTAAAACAAAATCCTCCCCCTCCTCCTCCCGCACAAATCCCCAAAAATCATAGGATTCTGGGTCATAAAAAAACATCTCTAGCACCCCATGTTTTTGATAGAATGTTTGCTTGGCTAACATCTCGCTGCGGGTGTTACTTGGGGAAAGAATTTCAAACACCACTTGAGGGGCAATATTATCTTCCTCCCATTGTTTATAACTGCCACGATATCCGGGAGGACGACCAAACACTACCATAGCATCGGGTGCTTGAGCCGGAGCGGGGGGTTTATCCACCTGTACGGGATACCATAGTAAATCCCCCGCGACAAAGACTTGTTGATTGACAAATAAACGTCTCAGATTACTAACTAGACGGACAATCCAATCATACTGTAGGGTGTTTTCTGCCATGGGTTGACCATCGGAATCTGGGTAAAGAATGTGAGGTGGGATAGGTGTTTGAACCATGAATTATGTCCCTGCAAACGTAATAATTTTTTGAACGTGAGAATGACTAAATCTAGAGGGTGCGTCAGACGGAAAACCCCAGCTTTCAGAACATATTGGTGAGGTCTGATGCACTCTAGGAATGGTCTACTCTTACGGTTTACATCACATCACCGACGTACCATCTAAATTGGGACGTAATTTGACCCGAACCACAACCCCGGTGATGTTATCATGACCGTTTTCGATATTGGCGAAACGGACTAAATCATACAATCCTTCCTCTAAATTAGCCCGAGAACTGATGAGGGGGGTTAAGTAGTCTTCATAGTGTTTTTCTAACAAATCCCCATCAGATAAACCATCAGAACAGAGTAAAAAGAGGGTATCTTCGTGAATTTCTAGGAACAAAATATCGGGTTTGACAAAATCATTTTCTCGGGGACCCAGTGCTTGGGTGAGTTGGAAGGCATCAGGACGAGCGTAGGCATCTTCAGGATCTACCCCGCGTAATATCTCCCGTTGTCCGACTTCATGATCTCGGGTTAATTGTTCAATGCCTTGTTTGCGGGTGATTTGATAAACGCGACTATCTCCTACATGGGCGATCGCAACATTCCGATCCTGTATTAACACCATCACCAAAGTTGTCCCCATGCGACCACTCCCAGACCGGGAATTTTCTAGGTTAACCGTGTAAATCTTTTCATTGGTCGTTAGGATAGCCTGACGGATCGTTTCCTCATCGGGTAGTATTGTTGGGTCGGTCCAATGTTCGCGAAAATAGTATTGTAGGGATTCAACCGCCATCGCACTAGCCACTTCTCCGGCCGCGTGTCCCCCCATGCCATCACAAACAATATAAACCCCTTTCGCTTGTAGGGTTTTGCCTAGGGGGTTTTCTGTGTTGTGGATCAAGGTTTCAATGCCAAAGGTGTCTTCATTATGATCTCGCCCCCCCACATGGGTTAAACCCGATGCGCTGAGGCTGAGTAACTGCATGGGGAGGACAATAGTAGGTACATCTTCCCCCTGGGTAGCATAGATCATTTTTTCGTCATGGGCAGCGGCCATCATCTCCTGTTCTTCTACGTCGGAGGGATCCGCTTCTGGGTTATTCTCCTGATCGTCGTAGGGGGCTTCTTGTTGACGGGCAAATTCTCGTAAGCGCGATCGCACATCTTCCACTACCGTAATCTTGCCTTCCATCAACCCACCCAACAAGTCCGCTAACGGCCCGTAGAGGGTGCGTCCCGTTTGACTAAAAAAGCGCTGCCACAACTGACCCAAAGCGCTCAATTCCGGTGGATGTTCTGGGTCATCGGGATAGAGTTGCTGTAAACACAGCACCCCATCCTCATCGACCCGTAAATTACTCGCTTCTAATAAACTTTGGCAGTACCCCACAGGGGCTAAATCTTGCCACAAGTGCGCCAGTTGATCTAACCAAGACAAAACTTGCAATAGGGGAATATCTGGATCTTCCCAACATTGAGTTAACCCGTGATACTCTTGACGATCTTCGAGCAAGACTACTGTTTGTTCTGGGGTGTCCCAAGCATCATAGAGACGGGGAATAATGGGAGAGAAACGATCTTTGAGTAATTGGTAGGGAATGGCAAGGGCAGGGACTCCCGTTTGTTGTAATCCTTCCTCCTGAGACTCCGATGAATCGGTTAGGACTGCGTTGGGGTCAAGGGCTGCTGTTGCACTCAGTTGAGAACTTAAATAGGACTCTACGAGGGGTTGAGAGTCCCACACCTGTACACTACAGCCCTGACCGTAGGAGGGAGGAGGGGAGAGGGAGGAATAGCTGTAAATGTGATAACGCTGGTTTGGGTCTAATGCTGCCACCTCGGGGAGATCGGACTCCTCGGTTTCGTGGGATTCTGAAGGGTCTAAGGGGGTTTTCGGCAGAATTAACGCGAGGATAGGTTTCACCGCAGAGGCGCCGCAATGGGGACAGGTGCTTTCTTCCCACCCTACGGGTTCCCCGCATTCCTCACAATCCCTAACGGTGAGGGAAGTTCCACATTTTTGGCAATACTTATTTTGTGTCGGGTTTTTCGATTGGCATTCAGGACAAACCAGCATAGGGGAACTTCCTCAACTCTATTAGTTATTTTGACACATCGCTCAGTAATAGGTAATAGGGAACGGGGAACAGGGAACGGGGAACGGGGGGGAGGGGGAGAGGGGGAGCAGGGGAGAATTGATAATTATTCCCTATCACCTATTACCTATTCCCGACTCCCGACTCCCGACTCCCGACTCCCGACTCCCTATTCCCGACTCCCGACTCCCGACTCCCTATTCCCGACTCCCGACTCCCGACTCCCTATTCCCGACTCAAAGCGTCCTGCACCCATTGCTGTAGGGTGGGGACTAACTCCTCTAGGGCGATTTCTTGGGTTTCTTTGGTCGCCCGCTTCACGACTTCCACTTTGCCATTTTTAAGCGATCGCCCCGTGACAATCCGATAGGGAATACCAATTAAGTCCGCGTCCTTAAACTTCACCCCAGCGCGTTCATTGCGGTCATCTAACAGGGTTTCTACCCCCCCTTGATTTAAGGCCTCATAGAGCGTCTCGGCCACCCCTAACGCTTCCGTATCATTCACATTGGGGACAATCACAATGGCATGGTAGGGGGCAATGGCAACGGGCCAGATAATGCCATCTTTATCATAGGATTGTTCTACAGCAGACTGGGCTAGACGAGACACCCCCACACCATAACAGCCCATCCAGAGGGGGATTTCCTCGCCATTTTCGCTGGTGTAAGTCGCGCCCATCGCTTGAGAATACTTGGTGCCGAGTTGGAAAATATGCCCTACCTCAATCCCTCGCGCTGACTTTAAAACCTGAGTGGGATCATGAACAGCGCGATCGCCTGCCATTGCCGTCCGTACATCCACCACCAGGGCCGGTAACTTGAACGGTTTGCCCCAATTTGCCCCAAAAACGTGATATCCCGGCTCATTCCCCCCGGTGACGAAGTTTTTGAGGTTTACCGCCGTTTCATCCACCAGACGCAGGAATTTCGGGTGAATATCAGCCGTTTTCCCAATATATTCATCCCCCAAATCTGGGGCAATATAGCCCAAGGGTAACGGTTTCGCCGCCCATTTTTTCTGGGCTTCTTCATCCGGCACTTCTAAGCTTAAAATCCCTTTCGCCCCAAACTGTGCCGCCCGTTTCACTAACTCATTTTGTAATTTCACCCCATTAACATCCTGATCTCCCCGAATACTGACCAACACCAACACCTGTAATCCCGTGTCGTAAATGGCCTGATAGAGAACATTTTTCAAAACCGCCGTCGGGGAACATTGGGCAAATTCCGCTAGGGTGGCAATGGTGGGAGTATTGGGCGTTTCCCGTTTCTCGTACTGGGTAAAGGGAGAAGGCACGGCATCGGGAGGCAGAGACACCGCTTTTTCCACATTGGCCGCATACTGACCATCTTCGGTGTATAACACCTCATCCTCCCCCGCTTCAGCCAACACCATAAACTCCTGAGATCCTGACCCACCAATGGCTCCCGAATCCGCATCTACGGCCACAAATTCCAGACCACAGCGCGAGAACATATTCCGGTAGGCTTGATCCATATCCCGATAGGTTTGTTTGAGGCTGTCCTCATCGGTATGGAAAGAGTAACCATCCTTCATGATAAATTCCCGACCGCGCATCAAACCAAAACGGGGGCGAATTTCGTCGCGGAACTTGCTTTGAATTTGGTATAAATGCAGGGGCAGTTGACGATGGGAACGGATCATATCTTTTGCGATCGCCGTGATCACCTCCTCATGGGTCGGACCCAGTGCCACCTCCCGGTTTTGGCGATCCTCAAAAGCAAACATAATCCCCTCAGCCTTAGTGTAAGTATCCCACCGTCCCGACTCCTTCCACAACTCCGAGGGCTGCAACTGTGGTAATAGACATTCTTGGGCTCCCGTGCGATCCATTTCCTCCCGCACAATTTGGGAAACCTTGCGCAACACTCGCCACATTAGGGGTAAATAGGCATACACCCCGCTTCCAATGCGTCGAATATACCCCGCCCGCACCAACAGTTTATGACTCGGGATTTCTGCGTCCTTGGGGTCTTCACGCAGGGTAACAAAGAGCATCTGTGACAGTCGCATGGTTTTCTTTCCTTAAGATTGATCCTCCATCGATCTAGAATATCAGCGCACCGTAGACATTACTCTAGAAACTTTTGGGTTCAGACTTCAATCTGTTTCAACAGATCAATCAACTGCTTTGTCCGTGCCTCACGTCCTTGGCAATTGAGGTGATTCTCCGTATCATAAAACCAATCATCAGGATATACGAAGTCTTGGGGAGAGCCTAGAATGTAGGGGTGGTGGGTGTCTCGCAGGTGCTGTTCAATTTGTTGTGCGATCGCCTCACTCCCAGCCCAAGCACTTTCCGATACCGGAGGAAACAAATAATAAACCCGCATCCCTTGTAACTCTAAAGCATCAATAGCACTTTTAATCAGGGTAATATGAGCCTCATGATGTTCTGTCCAAATCTCCCCATACGCTGGAGGAAACCCCGTCAAATCAAACGGTTCTCTCCCACAATCTAGCATTATATCTCCGTTCACAATACGACTCCCAACAGCCATAATTTCCTCCCCTTCCACCACAGGAGAGACGGCTTTTTTCCCCTTAAACAAACGATTAATCCCATAAGCCAACATCATCCCTAATCCTTGTTGACCATGATCTAACAATTGCTTAGAATACTGCCAAGGATTCAGTAAAAATGCTTCAGGATAGCGCAGTAAAAACGTTAAAGCAAAATACCCCGGAAGTTGGCTCTGAGTCGTGCGATAAAACCCCGCACTCCAAGATAAAATCACCGTATCACCCCGTCGCGCATTCCATTTCGCATCAGAAACCGTAAAATCCGCCCCCGTATTCGCATAATAGCCTAAATTCAAGGCGCGCTGTTTCAAGTTAACCTGAACCTCTTGGGCAGATAAGCCAAACGTCACACTAGAATCACCCATTAAAATAATACGAGGTGAGGGATGTTGTGCCGACTGCTTCCGTAGATATTCTAACTCCAGTCCCGGACTACCATAGCCATCCTTTAAAGCCAAGGAACTAAACATCATCAAAGGAATCGCTTGTATCATCAAAAATAAGCTACAACGCACCCAGAACTTTTTAAGCATGGTATTCACCCCTAAAACTGAAAGTAAATAAAATCAGACGAGATCACGCGAGTTTGCACTAAAATAATCCAAAAGCCCAAAGAATAAATCAGCCAATGCAGTTTAAACGGTGTATTAAAAATTCTCCCTTTCAACTGCGGCCAATACTCATCACAAACTTCACAAACTAACAAAATAAACAGACAAGCTAACGAGATAAAATTAGAACGGGTATCTCCCCTCACGATTAAACCATAGCCATCCTGTAGCCATTGGGACGGATAGGCGAAACTTTGCACAATAACACCCAGCGCTTGTATGGCTTGAGAGAGACTTTCAGCCCGAAAAAAGATCCAAGTCAAACAGACAAAACTAAAGGTTATTAAAATCCCCAAAACTTGACCCACAAAAGGCGGTAAAAATCTAACCTCACGGGCTGAAATTTTCCCCTTAAATCCCCGCCGACGTTGCCAATATTGCACGACAAACTGAGGAATCAAAGCCAAACCGTTTAAAATTCCCCAGCAGACAAAAGTCCAACGCGCCCCGTGCCACAATCCACTTAAACCAAAGGTAATGACAATATTCCGCATCCCTTGCAGCATCGTCCCTCGACTGCCCCCAAGTGGAATATAAACATAATCCTTAAACCATTCATATAAGGAAATATGCCAACGTCGCCAAAACTCGTTAATATTGGGGGATAGATACGGTTTATTAAAGTTCTGACAGAGGTCAATATTAAACAACTTAGCCGTACCGATAGCGATACTAGAATAGCCCGAAAAGTCGCCATAAATCTGGAAGGCAAAAGCCACCGTCGCTAAAACAATCTCAGCCCCCGTTGCCGTGTGGATTTGATTATAAACCGGATTGACAAACTGCGCCCCCAAAGGGTCAGCAATAGCCACCTTTTTAAATAAACCCCAAAGGATTAATTGACATCCTAACCGCGCTTTTCTATAATCAAAAGACTGCTGAACCGCAAACTGGGGCAGTAAATGAGTCGCCCGTTCAATCGGCCCCGCCACCAATTGGGGGAAAAAGGAAACAAACGTTAAAAATTCTAATAACGAGTGAGTTGGTTCTAACTTTCCTCGATAAATATCTAGGGTATAGCTGAGAGTCTGGAAGGTGTAAAAACTAATCCCGACAGGTAAAATAATATAAAGGGATGGACTGTTAAGATTAACTCCAAAACTGGCGAAAACGTTAATCAAGTTATCCACAAAAAAGTTGAAATATTTAAAAAGCCCCAACATTCCTAGGTTAAAGAGTAAACTAGCTCCTAACAGATAGCGGCGCTGTTTCGGGTTTTGATTCGTCTTTAAATTTAAGCCAATAAAAAAGTCTAACAAGGAAGAGGCGAGAATCAGGATACAAAATCGCGCATCCCACCACCCATAGAAAATATAACTGGCAATGAGTAATAATAGATTCCGTTGAGTTTGGGTCTTGAGATGCCAGTAAAGCGCGAAGACAATGATTAAGAAAAAAGGAAAAATCAAGGATACAAAGTTCATAATGTGTTATAGGCGTAGACTGACCTCGGTTATTTTGTATTCAAAGCACATCTTTTTAGGAATAGGAGAACCAATAGCAAACCTTTATCTGTGGTCAGTGCATCTCAGCTACGCTTGATAACCACCTACTTGAACTGTTCCCAAATCCCGAACCAATTCCTTAAAAGCGTGACCGCTTAAAAGGTGAAAACAGGGGTGGTGTGAAAGACTAATCTCCTAAAACTTTAGGGTTGAACTTATAATGGCAACCTTTTCTTAAAACTTCGTGATGGTTTTAAGATAGATTAACCCGCTTGTATCGGCTAGTAATGCAGATTCACTCCTCTGGTTGTAACCTAGAATTCAGGGCGGGTCAAGGGGGAAAAGTTGCACTCAAAAATTCCCTGACTCTAGGGGGAAGAATCCTAGTAAACTAGACCAAGAAGCCCCATACATGAATTATGACTTTTACGCCTGCCATTCAATGGTATCCCGGACATATTGCCAAGGCAGAACGCCAACTGAAAGAACAACTGAAAAATGTTGATGTGGTGTTCGAGGTATTAGATGCCCGCATTCCCTTATCCTCCCAACATCCCCAAGTGAAGGATTGGATTAATACTAAACCGCGTCTATTGCTGTTAAATCGCATGGATATGATTCCCAGTGATTTATATAGCCCTTGGCAAAAATGGTTTGAGTCCCAAGGGGAGAGGGTGTATTTTACCAATGCCAAGGCCGGGAAAGGAGTCAAGGAGATAATTAAGGCCGCGAGACAGTTTGGGGAGGGGGTGAATCAGAGACGACGGGAGAGAGGCATGATGCCGCGCCCTGTGCGGGCGGTGGTGATTGGTTTACCGAATGTGGGAAAATCGGCGTTAATTAACCGTTTTGTGGGAAAAAAAGCGGTTAAAAGTGCGAGACGGGCTGGGGTGACGCGACAGTTACAATGGGTGAGAATTTCTGATGATATTGAATTGTTAGACGCGCCGGGGGTGATTCCTTGGCGTTTGGAAAATCAAGGGGATGCGGTGAAGTTGGCGATTTGTGAGGATATTGGGGAGGCGAGTTATGATAATCACCGCGTCGCGGCCGCTTTGGTGGATTTATTGCAGGAGTTGGATTTTGCGGAAGTATTGTCTTCTCGTTATGGGCTAGAAATCGGTTCTTCTACCGGGGAGGAGTATCTTTACACTTTAGCTCATCAACAGTATCGGGGGGATTTGGAACGAGTGGCGGTATTGTTTTTAAATGATTTTCGTAAGGGTGCATTAGGGGCGATTCCTTTGGAGTTTCCCCCCTATATAGGGCTTGGTGAATAACTGGGCTAGGGAACAGGGAACGGGGAATGGGGAACGGGGAATGGGAATCGGGAATCGGGAATCGGCGTAGGGGCGCAATGCTTGCGCCCTAGGGAGTCGGGGGGAGGGGGAGAGAGGGAGACAGGGAATTAAGACTTACTACTTATTACCTAGGGTCTGCTGAATAACACGCCTATGCTAGGCTCAACAAGGGAACAGGGAACTCTTAACAGGGAACAGATCATCTAAAACTGGCACGACTCCCGACTCCCGACTCCCGACTCCCGATTCCCCAACTCTCGGACTTATTCAGCAAGCCCTACCTATTACCTCCCCCTTCCCGTTCCCCGTTCCCTAAAATAAAAGAGTTTCGGCTATTCACTAGCCACTATTCCCCCTCTCCCTGCTCCCCTGCTCCCCTGCTCCCCTGCCCCCCTGCCCCCCTGCTCCCCTGCTCCCCTACTCCCCTGCTTCCTCCGTTGTTTTTGACGACGACGTAAGGCGGCCTGTAACACTTTCAAACGATAGGGATCGATATCCTCCCGCCAAGTCAGGCGATAATTTTTCAACATCACTCCCTGTTGAGCCATCTGTTTTAACCAATCTTGACGGGTACGAATGGCTTTGGGCTGATCAAACAAGCCCCGATCTTCTTCCTGTTGGCTTAAACGGGCAAATTTGGCGTAATGGGGATAATCGGGGGCGAGGAGTTGTTCTTTGCGGTGTAAGAGGGGCGGATTTTCGGGATCGGCTTCCCAGTAAGACACATGGAGATCCCGCAGATCAATTTGCATTGTGGCATGGAGGGCGGGGTGGGGATCTTGATCAAAATAGGGATAGTCGAGATAGGAAATTTTCGGTTGATTGAGGTGGAATTTAATCACGGTGGCGGACTCTAAGCGCCCGATGGTGCGACTAGCACAGCCTTCATAGAGTCGCAGGAGGGGGTCTAGGGTTTCCAAGGCGCTAATGTGTATCCAGAAGGCTTGACGGTGTTTTTTGCCGATGGGACTCTGTTGGCAAAGGTCAGCGAGGTTTTCTAGGTCGCCGACACTAAACAGCATCATGTCGGCTAAAAGACAGGCCTGTTTATAACTACCAAAGAGGGCTTTAAAGTCTTCTTTAACGGTGGGGGAGAAGTCTTGGGCTTTGGGGCGCTTGCCGAAGTGGGTTAGGGCGAGATAGAGTTTGAGGTCTTGGCGGCGTTTTTCGGCGATCGCCTCCCATTCGGCCTCATCTGTTGCTTGAAGTACCAAACTAAAGGCTCGGCGGAAGGTGCCAAACTCGGCTAAGATTTCCTCTTCTTGGGCTAATTCCCCTTTAACAGGTAAACGCCCCCGTTGGGTAATAAAGGTCATTAAGGGGGTGAGCAAGGCTGCATAATCCTCAAATTTTTTGACCTGAAGACGTACCCGAGGAGTCGTCGCCCGAGAACGAAAACGAGCCGCCCGGAAAATTTCCGCCTGTTCTTCGTCCCGAAAGACAAAATAAATCCCCAAGGCCACGGGAATGGCATCCACCCCTAGCACTTGGTCTATATAAATCTTGAGTTCTTCCTGTTCGTAATACTTTTGGAAGGTATTCCGACGGGTAATAATGCCATCCCCATAGGCCAGTTGTCCGTCTAAGTTATCCTGAATCAAGACCTGAGCGGCGACAATTAACACGTGTTGGGTCAACTCCCACGCCTTGATCAGGGCTTCCCGTCGTTCTTGGGGGTCTTCAATCACATTAATCACATAGCCCAAATTCACGATCTGGGCGGGAGTGCGGGGGGTATCGGGGCGATAGTAGGGATCCCAGCCGGAACTAACATAGCCTTTTTGGGCGATAAATTCTAAATCACTGCCATAACCACAGCCATAGTCAAAAAACGTTGTCTCTGGGCTGAATAATTCGGCCTCTAAGGCGGCTCGCACGGGGCGGGAGAGGGTTTTCCTCACCATGGCGGCTTTATGGCGTTGGATGCGCGGAAATTCACCCAAGGGGAGACGATTGGCATGGCGTAGCAGGGAATGACCTTCTAGAATCACGCCATAGCTTTGCAGGCGTTTGTTCCATTCCCGTTGGGTGCCGATAAAGCGTGGATCATCGAGTAGACCTAGGTTTTCCTCCCGTCGGGTCAACTCCAAAAAAAGGGCATAGTGGGGATATTCGGGGGTGACAAAGGTTTCCTTGCGGTGGAGGATGGGGGGGTTTTCTGAGGTGCTATAGTCCCGATACTGCACGGTTTCTTCCGCCAGATTGACCTGAATGCTACCTTGTAGGGCGGGGTGGGGGTCTTGGTCAAAGTCGGGATAAAACAGGTAGGAGAGGGTGGGGCGGTCGTAGTTAAATTTAATCAGGGTGGCTTGGTGGCTTTGGGGGGCAAGGGTGCGGGCTTGTTGTTCGTAATCTTGCAATTGGGGGGCAAGGGCGGATAGAGCGCTCTGATGGACATAGAGCGCCCCCGGGAGATGCTTTCCAATGGGACTCTCTTGGCACTTTTGAACCAGTTGGCGAAATTGCTCGGAGTCGGGCTGCATGGCAGTTTAAGAGCGTTTTAACTCGATTGAACAAATTGTTCAATCCGTTCTTTGACCGAGGCGGAGAGGATGTCTTTATCTTCGTCTCGCACGGCCAATGTACCATATTTGACATAACAATCGGCTAGGACGGTGAGCAGTGATTGATTGATCTCGCTGGCATCATCAATGCTGTCAGTAATTTTTAGGGGATGATCTTTGAGTTTCTCCTGTAAGAGGTTTTTATAAACGGGGTCAAAGTCTAAGAGTCTCAGGAATTCACTGGTGGATAGGAGGGGCTGTAGACGGAGATAGTGGGGGTGACTGTCGGGGATACTGGCGATAATTTGCCGGGCTACATATTCATTAACGTCTAAGGGGGCGTTCAGCAGTAAATCTAACATATGTCCGGCCCATTGCAATACGCCCCAACTGCGGGTTTCTGTGTAGCTAAAGCCTTTGCTGGCACGACCTGCGCCGACGGAGAGGATACGCAAATCGGCGATGGGAACGCCAAAACGTAGGGCTTCGGCGATCGCACAAGTAATGGGATTGGTTGCCCCAACTCCCCCATCAATGGCGGAACACACCCGCCCCCCATAGTCTAAATAATAGGCCGGGAAGAGGGTCGGCGCGGAACTGGAACAGAGGCAAGCCGTCCACAGGGGAACATCAGAATACCATTCATTCTCGCGCCAACTTTTGAAGACAATGGGTTGACGGGTAATCGTATCATAGGATGTTACCAGCAGTTTGGGCTGTTCTCCCTGTTGGCTCAGGGTTTTTTCCTCAAAAGCCTCCTGTAAGACGGCCGTAAAGCCCGAATGGGAGAATTTCGGCGCAGATATACCATATTCCCAGATTAAACTAAACCGTTGGGGAGACAAGTAACCCATCGCTCCGGAGTAGGGAAAAATCCGCTTGCCGTCGTTGCGGAAGAGATCCACCACTTGCCGCGCTGTTTTGCCGACGGCGATTCCGGTGGCGACAATAGAACCACTAGATGTTCCGGTGATTAAGTCAAAATACTCATGCAGTTTTTGCCCTTTCTCCCGTTGCACCACCTTCTCAACTTGTACTAACAGTTGAGCCGATAAAACGCCTCGGATTCCGCCTCCATCTAGGCTCAAAATGCGATAGGTCACGTTAACACCCTCTTTGATCGATCATTCATCTCTTCTATTTTCCGCTAGGATGGGAAAGATAGATCCCTTGGAGATCGCGATTCTATGCTCTTTCCTCGCCAAATCTGGACGCAATTCCCCCAGTGCTGCGATCGCAACTTAGCGCTCCATCCTGAATCTGTTTCTACAGGGGTGTCAGGAGTAGATTTTCTCCCCCTCGAACTGGATCATCCTGCTCTCAAAACCCTCTTTACCCAAGCCTTTGATGCTATCCTGATTGCCGATGATCAAGGGCAATATCGAGCCGCCAATCCTGCCGCTTGTCAACTGTTAAAAATGCCTCCCTATGATTTAATCGGACGTTCTATTGGCGACTTTGCCACCCAAGACTTTAACTTTAAGCAAGTTTGGCAAAAGTTTCTGAATCAAGGAGAAGCCCAAGGGGAGTTTTTTTTAATTCGTGACGATGGGGAAATTCGGACTGTTCAATATCGCGCCACAGCCCATTTTTTACCTCATCTTCATTTGTCGATTTTACGCGATATTACCGTGCAGGTTTTCGATGAAGCCGAAACCCAAGCACTGAACGTTCAAAAACACTCACCTCAACCCCCAATTGAACCTAAACAGGAAACCGCAGAATTAGAACTAGAACAGTTTTTTAATATTAGTTTGGAGCTACTTTGTATTGCTGACAATCAGGGGCGTTTTCGTCGTCTGAATCGAGCTTGGGAAACCATGTTAGGGTATTCTCTCGCTGAACTAGAAGGCAAGCCTTTTTTAGAATTAGTCCATCCTGATGATATAGAGGCTACATTAGCAGCAATGGCAGATTTAGACGCAGATCATACGGTTCTCCGTTTTGTCAACCGTTATCGGGCGAAAAATGGCGAATATCGTGCTATTGAATGGTCATCAGTCCCCTATGGGAAATTAACCTATGCGGCGGCACGCGATATTACAGAACGTCTTGCCACAGAAGCGACTTTAGAAGCGTTAGTCAATCGAACAAAATTATTAAATAAAATTAGTGTAGAAATCCGAAATTCTCTAGATTTGGATAGAATTTTACAAAATGCTGTCAAGGCAATTGTCACAGAATTAAATGTAGATGTTTGTGCTTTTGGCTGGTATCGTCCTGAATCTAACCCTCCCATGTGGGAGCTAGTCAAAGAGCAGAAAAAGCTGAATTTGCCCAGTTGGCTAGGCTGTTATAAAATGGAAGATTTTCCTTTAGTTGCTGCTCATATTTTTGATGAAAAAATTCATCAATTTAATCGTCATACTTCTGAAGAAATCGGCTTGACTGAATTTTGCGAGGAAGTGGGGATTGATTTTTATCTAATTCTGCCCATTCATACTGCTGGTGGACAAATTGGCGGCTTTGAATTAGGTAGAGTCGGCAGGGATAAACCTTGGCAAGAAGATGAAATTGAGTTACTTCAACGGATTGGCGATCAGGTAGCTATTGCTATTTATCAAGCCCAATTGTATCAAGAATCTCAAGCCAAAACAATTAAATTAGAGCAAGCTTATCAAGAACTTCAACAGGCACAAACTCAATTAATCCAAGTAGAAAAAATGTCGAGTTTGGGGCAGTTAGTGGCCGGAATTGCTCATGAAATAAATAACCCGGTGAGTTTTATTTATGGCAATGTTGCCCACATTGCGGAGTATATTAATAATCTTCTGGATTTAATTGCCCTTTATCAACACAATTATCCTCAACCGAAGCGAGTTATTCTTGAGCAAATAGAAGCCATTGATTTGGATTTTATTTTAGCGGATTTGCCCAAAATTTTAGAGTCAATGAAAACTGGGGCGGCTCGTATTCGAGATATTATTCGCTCATTACGCACCTTTTCTAAGTTAGATGAGGCTGAGTTTAAGGCGATTGATCTTCATGAAAATCTAGATAGCACGCTAGTTATTTTGCAAAATAAAACCAGTGGTAGGGCTGAGAATTCTGCTATTGAAGTGATTAAATGTTATGGAGATTTACCTCTTGTGGAGTGCTATGGCGGCTTATTAAATCAAGTGTTTATGGATCTATTAATGAATGGAATTGATGCGATTATTGAACGAGAAAATTCACAGGAGGGAGAGCAAGAATTCTATCAGGGTCAGATTACAATTACCACAACGTTGGGAGAAAATAATCGGGTTTTGATTAGCATTGCAGATAATGGGGTGGGGATGATTCCAGAAGTACAAG
Source organism: Spirulina subsalsa PCC 9445 (assembly GCF_000314005.1). Taxonomy (NCBI): domain Bacteria; kingdom Bacillati; phylum Cyanobacteriota; class Cyanophyceae; order Spirulinales; family Spirulinaceae; genus Spirulina; species Spirulina subsalsa. The sequence goes on along the minus strand of NZ_JH980292.1, from coordinate 4,897,245 downwards.
CTAAAATCTTTAACCCCTTTTTTACGACTAAACCTGTGGGAAAAGGAACGGGAATGGGACTCGCTACAAGCTATCAAATTGTTACTCAAAATCATGGGGGTTCTCTTGTTTGCTCTTCGGTTTATGGGCAAGGGAGTTGTTTTGTTATTGAGTTACCTTTATGTAGAGAATAGACACCTTTACAATAGGGGGTGAATAGTGATTAAAAATTAGGGAGTCAATTAGTATTACCTGTTCCCTAGTTTTGATCAATTATTATTCCCCCTATTTCCTATTTCGGTTCAGGATCAAAAGGTAAGGTAATGATAAACTCTGTTCCTTTACCGGGTTGGGAGTTAACGGTGATCTCTCCTTGATGTTTTTCTACTACAATTTGACGGGCAATGGCTAAACCTAAACCTGTTCCTTTGCCGACGGCTTTGGTGGTGAATAAATGGTTAAAGATTTGGGGTTTTACGCTTTCGTCAATGCCTTGACCATTGTCGGCTATGGCAATCTTTACGGTGTGGTTTAGTTGGGTGGTGTGAATGATGATTTGATTGGGATGGGCGACCATTTGGGCAAAGGTTTTGTTGTGGCTATTTTCTTCTAGGGCATCAATGGCGTTGGCTAAGATGTTCATAAACACTTGGTTTAATTCCCCGGGAAAACAGCGAATGGGGGGGATTTGACCGTAGTTTTGGATCACTTCAATGGCGGGGCGAGAGGCGTTGGCTTTGAGGCGATGTTTGAGGATGAGGAGGGTACTATTGAGGCCGTCATGGAGATTAAAGGGAATTTTTTTCTGATGATCAGCGCGGGAGAAAATGCGTAAACTGGTGCTGATTTCTTGTATGCGATCGCACCCGGTCACCATTGAAGCCAATAAATTGGGGAAATCCTCCAGTAAATAGTCAATTTCTACCTCTTCCCCCTTGGCTTTAATGGCCTCGTCCTCTGGGGGGTATTTTTCTTGATAGAGTCGCAAATAGTCGCTAATGTCGGTAAAGTTGGCGATCGCTTCTTTGACATTCCCTAAGATAAACCCCAGAGGATTGTTGATTTCGTGGGCAATCCCAGCGACTAAATTTCCTAGTGCAGACATTTTCTCACTTTGCACCATCTGTAATTGTGCCTCTTGTAAGTCTTTTAAGGCCTGTTGTGCTTGTTGATAGAGACGAGCGTTTTCTAAGCTAATGGCGGCTTGGGTACACAGGAAACGCAGAAGTTCCACGCGATCGCCTGTAAAGACCCCAACGGTGAGACGATTCTCTAAGTACAAGATGGCCACCAGTTTCCCTTGATGCAAAATGGGAGTACATAACACACTCTTCGGCTGCTGTTGGAGAATATAGGCATCGGTCGCTAAACTGGGGTCAGCCGTGGCATCCATAATCACCGTCGGTTGTAGACTGCGTTTAATACTATGGATTAAACGATGGGGAACATCTACACTCTGAGCGAAGGGAACAGGTGTCACCCGTGCAGATTCTCCCAATTGAGCCACCCCTTCAACATACCATTTCGACTCATGGGGCATTAATAACACCCCTTTATCGGCTCCCGCGTTTTCTAGCACCGTTTGAAGAAGGGTACTGAGGAGTTGCTCTAATTCAATCTCACTGGATAGGGTTTGAGAGGCCTTTAAAACCGTTGTCAGATCAAGGGTTTGAGCCATACTGGTGGAGGTGGAAGTCTGTTCTCCTAGGGTGGGTAAGTGAGAGAAAGGAGTCGTACTAAAGACGGTTTCGGTGGCTGAGAGGGGACTCTGAACGGTTTGTAAGATGGGGGCTAACAAACTGGGGTAACATTGCTCTAACTGTTCGACTTTAGCCGTTGCTCCCCAGTGAACATAACTATAGTAGGCTTGGGTCAGGTAGGTTTGAGCGATCGCCTCTTTCCCCCAATCGAGATAAAATTCCGCCGCTAGTTCATTGCCTAGTGCGGCCTCGTGCAGGTAGCCATTAGTTTGAGCTTGTGCGATCGCCCGATCATACCCCTCAATCGCCCCCGCTTTATTGCCCAAAACCCGGCATTTTTCCGCCTCCAGTAACTCCACCTTATGCTGATGATTCATCGGCGCAAAATAAGCCCACCGGGTTAATATTTGTTGATGGTGCTGGACTTGCTCTAAAATCCCTTGTTGTTCGCCTTCCTCTTGCCTTGCATACTGTTGTAAATAAGTCAAGCCTGCATAGAAATGAAAAACCGGAGTTTGGAACATTCCCGTCACAGCAATAATATAGGGTTGTACCGTCTCAACAATCCCTAACGCTTGGTCATAGCGTCCAAATAAATAGGCTAAAAGCAACTTATAAACATAGAGAAAACCGATGGGTGTTAATTCCTGCTCTTGATGATGTTTTTCTAACATCACCCCCTCATCATAGGCATTTCCTTGTAAGACCTCTGGAGTTGAACTAAACTTGAGTAAATTCTGGATGACTTCCTGTTCCATTCTAACATAGTTTAAACCAGAATACTGTTTAATTTTCTCCAAAAAGGTACAATATTCCTCCATTTCTCCTTGCCAATCATTAAGGGGCATTCCCGCAAAGAAATGATGGGAAAAGTTGACCGTGACATTATACCCATAATAGACAAAATCTCCCACTTCTATCCCCGCTAACATTCCCTCCTTAAATACAGGAAAGGTTTCCGGTAGTGACTCTTTATGATGATGAATAAAGTTGCCAAATAACAGCAAAATACAAGACTTAAAGGGCTGGTTTTCGGGTTTATCTAACAAACTCATAGCCAAGCGACCAAAACGGTAGCCTAACTCCACGTCTCCCAAAAAGGCACAAAGCATCATCCCATGAGCCACATAACCAATAATGGAGGCCGGAGCATTGCCAAATTCTAGGGAAAGACTCACCATTTCACAAGTCAGTAAAGGCATTAAATGAGTCGCCCCTTGAAAAATAGGCGCAAACAACATTCCTAATACTTTCATTACGGCACTCATTTGAGGATCTGTCATGGCGGGAAGATGCGCCAAATCCTCAATTTTTTGACCTTCTAATTTCGTGCCTAATCTCTGAAGAGCTTGCTTAATTTTAGTCTCATCTGGTTCTTCGGGTAAATCAATCCCTAATTGTGCGAGGGCATTTCGACCCACGTCAACAGCATCTAACATCCGAGTTTGAGCGGTGAGAGCATTAATCTTAATCTCATAAACTTTCACCCGATCTAATATGGTTGGAGTCGAGTGTAAAACCGCTTCAATTCTCGTCTCCATTTGGATTAAATTTCCATTTAAGTAGGCAATTTCTGCCCCCACAATATGGAGGTTTAAGGTTAAATCATATTGAGTTTCCCAACTTTGCTCATCTAATAAATTTAACCCCATTTGGACAAACTCTAGAGCGGCGCTGTAAGCGGTTGATGTGCGGGCTTTTTGGGCTGCTTCTAAATTAAAACGAGCTAATTTTTCCCGTCCGTCTGAGTCTTCTATTAAATCCTGACCCAGATTTAAATGACCCACAATATCAAATAGCTTTTCGTCTCGTTCAATTTCGGTTAAATTCTCTTGTAGCAGTTCCCCAATTTTAAGGTGAGTCACTTGTTTGTGATCCCGAGGAATTAAAGAATAAGCGGCTTGTTGAACTCGATCATGTAAAAAGCGATAGGTGGGATTGACTGATTCCCCAGAATCTATCTGTTTATCCTGTTCTCCTTGAAAGAACTTATAGATGCGACTGGTGGGAATAACAAATCCTTCCCGCAAAACTTGCCACAGCGCAAGTGCTACCTCATGGGGCGTTTTTTGAGATACAATCGCCAAGGTATTTAAATCAAATTGATTGCCGACACAAGCGGCAAGTTTCAGAATTTCTTGGCTGGTTTCAGGTAGTTTTTGCAACTGTAGCGCCATGAACTCAACGACATTATTGGTTAAAGATAAGGTGTGGACTTGTTCTAGATCACATTGCCAATAACGTTGGTCGTAGTTAAAGGAAATATAGTGATCTTCGTGGAGAGCTTTGATAAATTGGGTGGTAAAAAAGGGATTACCTCGGGTTTTTTGGTTAATTAATTCGGTCAGGGGTTTGGCTAAATCTTGGGAACAGTGAAGGGTATCCGCGACGAGATTATTGACGTTCTCAAATTTCAAGGGTGCTAAGGTTAAAGTGTGTATGATTTTCTGGGCTTTTTTCAGTTCTTCTACGGTTACGATAAAAGGATGACTCGGGAATACCTCATTGTCCCGATATGCACCTAATAAGAGTAAATACCCCTGTTCATTCATTAGGAGCTTAATCAGTTGTAAAGAGGCTGGATCTGCCCATTGTAAATCATCTAAGAATAAAACGAGGGGATGTTCTGAGGTGGTAAAAACAGAAATGAACTGTTGAAAGAGTAAATTAAAGCGATTTTGAGCGGCCGTTCCTGAAAGTTCTGTTACTTCAGGCTGTGAACCAATGACTTGTTCTAATTCGGGTAAAACTTCAATCAAAACCTGTCCATTGTCCCCCAAGGCTGACAATATTTTAGTTTTCCATTGCTCTAATTGACTGTCGGATTCAGAGAGTAATTGTCCCATTAAATCCTGTAATGCTTGAATGAAAGCAGAGAGGGGAATCTGACGATTAAATTGGTCAAATTTACCCTTGATAAAATACCCCCGTTGGCGTACAATGGGCTTATGAACTTCATTGATAACAGCCGTTTTGCCAATACCGGAAAAGCCTGCTACAAGCATGAGTTCTACAGTGCCTTGAGCGACTCGATCAAACGCTTCTAAAAGGGTCTGAACCTCTGCCTGTCGTCCATAGAGCTTTTCGGGGATGAGAAAGCGATCGCTTAAATCCCGAGTGCCGAGGGAAAACTCCTGAATTTCCCCGCAGGTTTGCCACTGGGTTAAACACGCTTCAAGGTCATATTTCAACCCCAAGGCACTTTGATAGCGATCTTCGGCATTCTTGGCCATCAGTTTAGCGGCGATCGCACCCACCATCAAGGGAACCGCCGGATTTAGCTCCTCGATTGGGGTTGGCCGCTGTGCAATATGGTAGTGAATTAACTCTAGGGGATCGGTAGCCGTAAAGGGAAGCCTCCCCGTCAGTAATTCATACAGAGTTACTCCCAACCCATAAAAATCCGTGCGATAATCAATTCCCCGATTCATGCGTCCCGTTTGTTCCGGTGCAATATACGCTAACGTTCCTTCTAAAATATTGGGACTTTGAATTTCTTGGGTTTCTTTCGGCAACAAAGACGCAATACTAAAATCAATTAATTTAATTTCTTTTGATTCAGGATGAATTAACAGATTTGCGGGTTTAATATCTTTATGAATAATGCGGTGTTGATGAAGATGATGGAGAATTTCGGCCACTTGAATGGCAATGTCTAACACCTCACTCACCCCTAACCGTTTTTGCTGACAGTAATCCCCTAAAGCGATTCCCCCCACATCTTCCATCACCAAAGCATAGCCATTTCCGAGGGATTCTAAGCGCAGGGGTTGAACAATACCAGCAATCGGGAGATTTTGGGCGATCGCATATTGATTCCGTAACTGTACCAACTCCCCAAAACTCGGATATTCCCGTCGCAACACCTTAATCACTACCGGAGTCTGCGACTCATCCTCCACCCCCCGATAAACAGCCGTCCGAGAACCTAAATATAATAACTCAAGGATAGTATACCCCTTAAGAGTGGGGGGGTTCACAGAGGATGTTTTCGTCAAGTTCGTCATATTACCCTAAGAAATGACCAAAAAGTGCAGAAGAAATAATTAATAGTTAATCGTTCTCGTTTTTCAATGTTCCCTAATGTCCGAATCCCCCCAAGACGCACCTAGTTTTTAGGTTAAGCATCGTGACAGCACAACCCAACAAATACCCCCAGATTCACCCAATTTTTCAATTAGGGATAGCGACAACGCAACCCAAAAAATGCCCCAAGACTTACCCAGTTATAGGTAAAAAAGAATCCTGAAGCCAATATTGAGGTCTTTTATCTCCCTGATTTTCAAGCAAAGATTTTTCCTCGCTCAGAGAGATTCATCCATAGGCCTTATTCCTTAATTTTATCTTAAATCCTTTCCAATTAACGAAGCCGGCTCCATCGTTGCTCAATGCCATAACATTTCTTAATCTAGCCTGTAGCCTTTGCTCAATTTGCCTTGCTATGTTGGTCTTTCAGGAACATCAACTCCGAGCCGTAACCGTTAAGATTTATCACAAAATCTCAGACCCAATTCAACAGACTTAAGAACCAATCGAAGACACCAAAGAAAGTTAGTGAATCAAAAGCCTGAATTTCTTCTATTTCCCGTTCCCTGTTCCCCTAACTTCCCCCTTCATCCTTTAAAACAGCATCCGTCACCCGATCTAAAATTGCCCAAATCGGCTCAATCCAAGCCAAATGTTCCGGTTTCATTAAACAAGATCGTAAACAAGTGATAGAGTCTTGATCCCACTCCATCACCACTCCCTGCGACTCCAATAAATATCTAGGTAAATTAGCTAAAGCGAGGTGTAGATTTTCCCGTGCAGCGGCCTTAAAAATCTCTTGCGCTAACCGAGAAGACTGACCCGCCGTTCCCCCATAAACTGCCCAAACGACAATATCTAACTCCGGTGAAAAAACAACTCTAAAGCGAGAGTCCTGTTGCAGCTTATTAAACAAAATCTTAGCCGCTTGACAAGACTGATTTAAACCTCGCGCAAACTCCCCCCCCGGAACTAGGGGAAATAACCTCTGAGTCGCCCACAGTGCCACCGCAGACGATCCCGGTCTAGAACATTCGAGGCTAATTTCTCCTAAATGTAACTCATCTGAACTAAAATAAGTATAGGGGGAATCATGGTGATAAAAACGCCCCACCGTTGGATCTTGAAACAACACACAACCGCACCCATAGGGCTGTAGTCCGTGCTTATGGGGGTCAATGACAATGGAATCCACTTGATTAAGACACGCAAAGGCTTGTTTCGTCTCTGGGGCTAAATCTTCAACTAAGCGAAAATACCCCCCATAGGCAGCATCTGCATGAAGACGAAACCCGTAGATTTTTTGTAGCTCTAAAATTTCCGCTAATGGATCCACCGACCCCGTAGCCGTTGTTCCCATAGTAATAACAACCGTCCCAATTTCTTCGGTTTCCAAAAGCTGTTTTAGCTCTCCTACATCCATCTGAGCGCGAGAATTACAGGGAACGGCTAAAAAGGGAATCCCCAAAACCCTACAAAGGCGAGAATGAGTATAATGGGCTTGGTTAGATGCGACAATTTTCTGACTCGGATGTAGGTTTTTCGCGACCCATAAAGCCTCTAAATTAGCCACCGTTCCCCCACTGCATAAATGGCCTAAATGGCGCTCCCAACCGAACATTTTCGCCAAGTCTGCTACAGCCTCTTTCTCTAGGGCGGAACTCGCTTTCCCCCCATCCAGCGCGTGATTATTGGGGTTAATCCAAAGAGACAACATATAGGCCAGACGCGCTATAGGGGCGGGAGGTTTTAACATTTGTCCCGCATACAATGGATGAGGATAGGGGTAGTTATCCTGCATTCGTCCAGCCACCTCTAGCAGCACATTCTCGACGGCTTCTAGGTCAAGATCATGTTCTACATCAGGCAGGGTGTTAAAGCCCTTATTTAAGCGTTTAAGGGCGGTTTGGAGTAATGCTAAACTGGCCTCGTCTAAAACCATTGGCAAACTAAGCCCAGCGAGTATAAGTCAAGGTCTGAGTTTCCGTTAACACCTCCTGATAGAGTTGCTCTAACTGGGTAATATTGCGGCTGAGGGTGTAGCGTTCTAAAACCCGTTTGCGGCCTTTTTGACCCAGTAATGCGCTTAATTCCGGTTGGTCCCGGAAGAGGGGGAGGAGGGTTTTTAACTGAGTGGTGACGCCCTGGGTACTCATAACGACCCCGGCCCCGTCTTCAATTACTTCGGCATCGGCCCCGGCATCGGTGGCAATGCAGGCCACTCCGCAGGCCATCGCTTCTAGAAGGGAAAGGGATAAACCTTCCACTAAGGAGGGCAAAATAAAGGCATCGGCAGCGCGTAAAATCTCAATGCGCTGTTGCTCGTCGGCAACGAATCCATACCAGAGAATGCCGTCCTCTGGGGTGTAGAAGGGTTTTAACACAGTGCTGAGGGGGCCATCTCCCACGATGACTAATTTACAATCCGGCCCCATATTCGCCAGTTTCCACGCTTTGAGCATGGCCTCTACATTTTTCTCGGTGGAGATGCGTCCCATGTAGACAAATAACCGTTTGGCCCCTAGTCGGGTTTTAAAACGGGAGGGGCCGGGGGAGTATTTCTGCACGTCTACACCATTGGGGATGATGACTACTTTGGGGTCAGGGACTCCTAAACGCACGAGGAGGTCTTTCTGGACTTGGGAAAAGACAATCACCCGGTCGTAGTTGGCTAAACAGGGGGCGTATAGCTGATAGGTGAGAAACTGGGCGCTAGATTTGAGATTGCGCAGTTTGCTGTCGAAGGGGGGGTGAAAGGTGGCAATCAGAGGTAGGTTTAATTCGGCGCAAATTTCCGGTAGGCGGAAATCGAGGGGGGATAGGGTGAGGGAGGCGTGAACGAGGTCAGGTTTGAGGTCGGCGAGCGATCGCATTAATACTTTACTCGACTTCAGGGTAGGGATGGTGTAAATCTGGGATTTATACAGGAAGGGTAGCACGACCTCGGAATGATGCGCCCAACTGTCGGAGAGGGATTCCTCTTGGGCAAAGTGGAGGAAACTCACCCGATGGTCGCGTTCTAGGAGGGCGTTACTGATTTCTCGACCATAGGTGACGTTGCCACAAAACGGGGATTTTTTCCCCAGCCAAGCGATATGGTGATGGTGCATTCACAAATAAGGGAGTAACAACTGATGGGGGAAACAATCGGACGGAGATGATCGTTCACATCATACAATTATTTCCCAGATATCGGTACAATTGCCCCTTTTTGGGCAATATACCAGGTTAAGATCCCTCCCAAGACGACAAAGGCCGCTAACACCCATAAAACGGTTTGTAAGCCCCAGAAGGACTCCGCGACTCCAGCCAGGGCGAGGGGGAGGGAGAGGGCGATGTTAATGGCGTTATTTTGGAGCCCAAAGACTTTCCCGCGCATTTCTTCGGGGGTTTCCGCTTGGATGGTGGTCTGCATGGGAACGCCAATCAGGGCGGCGAAAACGCCTAAAAACCCGGTCATGAGCAGGGCAAGAACAAGGTTATGGGTGAAGAGGGAAAGGCCGACGAGGGAGAGTGCCATTCCAGCGGATCCCCAGAGACTCAGTTGAGCGTTACGGAATCCTTGCCCCCAGTGGCCTAAGAAGGCGGCACCTAGACCCATTCCCAGTCCGGCGGAGGCGAGGAGAAAGCCGAATTGTTCGGCTTTGAGGCTGGGGATGGAGGCGGCGAGGGGGACGGCCAGGACGGCGAGGGCGGCAAAGACGGAGAAGAGAATCACTAACTGGATGAGGGCATTGCGCACGCGATGATGAGCTTGCAGGTACTGAATCCCCTCCCAAATGTCTTGGAAGACGTGGGGGCGTTGGATTTCTAGGGCGGCTCGCTTTTCTCCGGTTTTGAGTAACAGCAGGATCATTCCGGCGATCGCATAGGCCCCCCCCACTAATAATTCTTTGCCAAAAGACCAGCCCAACTGAGTCCCCAGATGATCCATCGCCGCCAGTAACGGTTCCCCGACAGCAAAACCAATGATTAACAGCGCCATCATGGTGGTGGTGTAAAGGGAGTTAGCCGGGAGGAGGCTTTGTCGTTTGACAATCAGGGGCAGGGCGGCCTGTTCGGCGGGGGCGAAAAATTGGGTTAGGGTGGACACAAAGAAGGTGACGACAAGGAGCAGGAGAAAGCCCACGGGAACCCCCCACAACCAGCCCCAATCTCGGGAGAGCCACAGGAGGGGGGGCAGGGCTAAAACGGCTCCCCCCCGTAGGAGATTGCTTAAAACCAGTACATCTTTTTTGGGCCACCGATCCACAAAAACCCCCGCAAGGGAGCCAAAAAGGACGGCGGGAATGGTGAAGGCGATCATAATGGCAGACACCCAGCCACTAATGGGCTGGTCTGGTGCTTGGAAACGACTGGCAATCAGGGCAATCATTAGCACCAGATAGATTTTATCGGCCAGTTGGGAGAAGACTTGACCCAACCAGAGGACGAGAAACCGGGGGTTCTCTAAGACTGGACCAAATCCCCGCTTAAAGGCAGGTGAGAGGCTCTCGGACTGGGGCTGATGGTGCGGGTTGGACGCTTCTGGGGTCGGGGTTGGAAAAGGGGGGTATTGGCGTTTTTCTTGTTCAGGTTCAAACAACTGCATCACTAAGGGATTGTCTCTTTTACTAAATGAAATAATGGCGATTTAAGGATTAAAGGAAATTAAGAAAATCTAAGAAATTTTAAAAATCTACTATGAATAAGGTATCAACTAATGCGGCCGATTGAATGGGCTTGCCTAAATGATATTGGGTATAGTTCCGCAAGGTTTGCTCAATTTTGAGCCAGAGGGCTTTGTTGAGGGCGTTGAGGGTGTGGGGATTGCAGGGTTCAATCTGGGCGAGGTGTTGGAGGAGGGTGAGTTCTTGGGCGCCGAGGAAGGTGTTCATGGGGGGCGGGGTGATTAGGTCGTATTCCGGGCAATGGGTGGAGGCGGGGTGTGGGGGGCCCGAGAGGGGAACCACGCCGCCCACTTCAAAGCTAAAGCCCACTCGTTCGCCGGGGGTGAGTTGTACATGAACTTGGGGGGCAAGACCCGCTAGGGTGAGCAGGTGAAAAACGCCCTGAGTGAGGGAGCAGAGGAGGGAGACGGCGGCGAAATCACTGCTATGGGAGGGGACATCATGGGGGAGTTGATCGAGGCGTTGCAGGTGCAATTTGAGCAGTTCCAAGAGTTCGGCCTGGGGTTGGTCACTCAGGCCAACGGCTAGAACCATTTCGGCCCAGTATTGACTGGTGGCGAGTTTGCCTAAATCTTGGCAAAGACGGGGGTAGGATTCGAGGGTTTCGGCTTGGATGATTTTATCGAGCGATCGCCCTTTGACCAAAAGTAATTCATTGACAACAAAGGGTTCAATCCTGCCCCGTAGGGAGGACTTGGGTTTGCGCGATCCGGGGGCGACCGCTTGCACTAACCCATATTCGGCGGTTAGGATGGTGACGAGGCGATCGGATTCTCCCAAGGGCAAACTCTTCAAATTAATGCCTGTTGCCTTATAAGTTCGACTCATTCTCACTCCTCAAAGGCGATCGCTTCCCGTTGGCGCAGCAAGTCCACCCCCCGAGAGGTTCCCAAGCGCGTCGCCCCCGCCTGAATCAATTCTAGAGCCTGCCCAGGAGTGCGAATCCCCCCCGATGCCTTAATCCCCACCTGTCCTCGGCTGATTTCCTTGAGCAAGCGCACATCGGCCACCGTTGCCCCCCCAAACCAGCCCGTACTGGTTTTAAGGAAAGACACCCCCGCTTCTAAACAAACCTCCGCCGCAAGGCGTTTTTCCCCCTCCGTCAACACCGCCATTTCTAAAATCGCCTTAACCGTTTGTCCACTTTCCTCGCAAATTTCCGCCATTTCCTGATAAATGCGTTCCGTATCCCCCCCTTTTAACCAGCCCAAATTAATCACCACATCCAATTCCCGCGCCCCATTTTCCACCGCTTCGAGGGCTTCATAGACTTTAGTGGCTCTCGTCGTGGCTCCCGAGGGAAAGCCAATCACCGCACAAACTTGAGGAGCTTTTCCTTGTAGGGCTTCCCGCGCTGTGCGCACCGCCCAAGGATAAACACAGACGGCCGGGAAATCATAGCGAACCGCTTCCCCACAGGCCTGTTGTACCGCTTCTAGGGTGGCTGTGGGTTGTAGTACAGAATGATCTATATACTCAGCTAAATCAATTTCGGAATAACCGCGTTCCATGCTTTTTTTGGGGGTTGTATTGGGTTGGGGGATTTTCTATTCATTCTACAGTAGCCGGGAGCGACTATCCGCCGCTAAGGGCTTGTAGGATGTAGCGGCGGATTCTCGGTTCTCAGGTTCTTCGCTGATTGCCTCCCCAGAGAACCAGACTCGGCAAGCTCAGATATAGTTAGGTGGGGCTTGTTGAAGAACTCGCAAAAAATAGGAGTAAGAATTGAATTTTCGGTTTTTCGTTGTGGCGCTTCTTTCTCTCTGTCTCTGTTGCCTGACTCCCTCTCTCACTATGGCTCAAGGGGGGAGTTTTGCCCTGATTGAACAGGGATTAATCGCCTATCCCCAAAACCCAGCAGAGGCGATTACATTATGGCGGCAAGCTCTCCCCCAAGAGACTCGCAACACTCAAGCGCTGATTTATCATTACCTGTCTTTAGGCTATCAGGAGTTGGGACAGTGGCAGGAGGCGGAAGAGGCACTGAGGGAGGGGTTTCGCCGTTTGCCGGGGGAGGGACAAACTGTAGAAAATCTGGCAGTTGAGGCGAAGTTGTTCAATACTCAGGGGCGCTTCTATTGGCTCACCGGATGGCCTCAGCAAGCCCTAGGAGCGTGGCAAAGGGCGACGGTGGCCTATGAAAGGGTGGAAGACTCGGAGGGGGTGATAGGCAGTTTAATCAATCAATCTCAAGGGTTGCTGTTTTTGGGGTTTCCCTTGGAAGCGAAAGCGGTTTTAAAGCGGGTGGAGGGGGTGTTAGATGGCTTACCGGAGGGGGATTTAAAGGAGCAGGGGCGGCAAAGTTTGGGGCGGGTGTGGCGACAGGTGGGGGAGTTGGGGCAGTCTGAAGCGATTTTAGAACAAGGGAGAAGTAGCGGGAATTGGTTGGAGTTGGGGAATACAAGACGGGTTTTGTGGGAACGTGCGATCGCCTTGGAAGAAAAGGCGGAGGTTGAATCGGCTCTCAATGCCTATCAGGAGGCGTTTCAACGGGCAACAACTCCCCTCGAACAAGTGCAAGCTCAACTCAATCAGTTAAGTCTACAAATTGCAGCCGAACAGTGGACAGAAGCGGCACAAATTCAAGCCTCCCTCGCTCCTTTATTGGCACAACTCCCCCCGAATCATTTCAGTCTAGAAACCCAGTTAAATTTTGCCCAGAGTTTAATCTGTTTACAGGAGGAGTTAAACCGGGTGTCGGGGGTGCCAGGATGTCGGGCTATTCCCCCTGTCCAGTCTACTCCTACAGGGGTCATCATTGGTCAGCAATTGGCGCAAGGGGTACAAAGGGCGCGGGAGTTAGGGGATTTGCGGCTGGAGTCGGCGGCGCTGGGACAGTTGGGGGAATTGTACGAACGGAATCAACAGTATAGTGAGGCGGAACGTTTGACCCAACAGGCTTTAAGGATTGCTGAAGATCGGCAGGCGCTCGACTTGCGGTATCGCTGGGAATGGCAACTGGGGCGGTTAGCGGAACGACAGGATCATCCCGAACGTGCGATCGCCCTCTACAAAATCGCCCTGAAAACACTGGATCAAGTCCGTTCTACTTTATTACCCGTTGACCCTAATATTCAGTTTGATTTTCGGGATAATATTGAGCCAATTTATCGCCGATTAGCAGAACTTTTGCTGGAGGACAATCCGGGGGAGGAAAACATCAAAGAAGCCCTCGAAACCATTGATCAATTGCAATTAGTGGAATTAGAGAATTTTCTCAGATGCCGAATTTTGCCCCTAGTTCCCATTACACAAAATTTGAATCATCTAGATGACCAAACGGCTCTAATCTACCCCATTTTATTTAAGCATAAAATGGTGATTATTGTCAAGTTTCCCCAGCAACCCTTTAAAGCCTATTGGGTTGATAAAAGTCGAGAGGAGATTGAGGATAAAGCATTATATTTTCAAGATTTATTTATTAAAAACGAGGCTGTAAGTGATATCATAGATTTAGGCACTAATCTTTATGAAACCCTAATTAGACCTTGGGAAACTGAATTAAACAAACAGCCCAATCTCAAACATTTAGTCTTCATTTTAGATGGGGCATTAAGAAATATACCAATGTCGGCACTGTGGGATACTAACCACCAAGAGTATTTAGGACAAAAACCTTATAGTCTGTCAATTTTACCGAATCTTAATGTTTTCGACTTACAGCGCGCTGCAACAACTAAGCTTAATGTTTTGTTGTTAGGAGTCAGTGAGGAAAGAAGGATTGAAGATCAACGATTTTGGGTCTTGGAGAATGTCGAGCAAGAACTAGAAGAAATTGCGGCAATTTTTCCCGCTAAGACCTTATTAAACGCAGAATTTTCTAAGCAGGCTTTACAACAGGTATTAGAGACTGAATCGTTTTCGGCCATTCATATTGCCAGTCATGGAAAATTTAGCTCGAACCTAGAAAATACTTATGTGATGACCTATGAGGAACTGTTAAGAATAAACACCCTTCAAGCGTTAATTAGAACAAATTTTGAACGGCGACTCACTCCGTTAGAAATCCTCACCCTGAGCGCCTGTCAAACCGCTACTGGCGACAATCGAGCGACGCTGGGATTAGCGGGAATTGCCGTGCGTTCTGGTGCAAAAACAACCTTAGCCAGTTTGTGGCAAGTCAATGATGCTTCAACTCGGGAGTTAATGACTGAATTTTATCGACAGTTACAAAATCCTGAGATTACTAAAGCCGAAGCTCTATATTTAGCCCAACAAAAATTAATTAATCATGCGCAATATGATTCGCCTGTTCATTGGGCTGCTTATATTTTAGTGGGAAACTGGTATTAAGATTAAAGTGGTTTGAATTATCCGTGGGGTGTGTCAGAAAGCATAATTGGGGTTAAACAGAAAAACTGTCAATTGTTGGGTTGCGCTGATACTTTACCCAACCTACAGTTAATTGTTGGGTTGCACTGGTGCTTTACCTAACCTACAGTTAATTGTTGGGTTGCGCTGACGCTTCACCCAACCTACGAACGAATAACGGGTTATTCTGGGGACAATAGGATGACATTTTCTCCAATTAAGTGTTCTAATTCTAATTCTTTCAGCAGAGCTTGCCATGTGGGATCATCGGCAAATGTACCGTTATTCTCTAGAATTGCCTGTACTGTGTTGGTGACAATATCATAGGAAAAATAATCAGTATTTGGCTCCGTCACTGGCATTTTTGTTATCAACGAATTTAAGCGGATATCATGGGGGATTCCGCGTCTTTTTTCGCTACAATTTAAGACAAAAACCCACTCATAGACTTGATTGTTTAAAAAAGGTGTTTCAGGGTATAACGGAATGCCAATAATGCCAGATTGTTCGAGAGAAGTAATAGTATTTCTGTAAATTGTTTTGCGATTTTGAGGATTAGGATCTCGATTTTCTACGCGAAAGTTAATCTCATGAATTTGGTCGCGGGTGTAAGGAATATAAACCCATAAAATCGGATGTTCTACTGTAGTAATTCCGTGAAAGTTGGGTGGAGCAATTACGCTAATTTCATGCTCGGTAGTGGGACAGTCTCCTAGGGGAGAACCGGGGGGACGAGTACCACCAGGGCCTCTTCTTGTTGGGGGGGTTCCTCGATTAGATGAGGAAGAAGAAGACGAGTTTTGACTGTATAGTATTTGGGCATTCAGAGCAGAGTCCGAAAGAAAAGACAGTAAGACCAAAACTAGGGAAAGTTTGAGTAATTTCATGATAGTTTTTCCTATTTTTCAAATTGTGGGAAGGGAAGCAAGGCGATAATCATTCCACTGGTTAAATAACCTAGAATAGCGGGAATCAAGGGCAACCATCCTCCCCCTATTACTAGGATTCCCCAAGAAAGACCATAGATAACCCCTAGGGTTAAACTGAGGGTTAATCCATAAGCAAATTGAGACATTTTGTAATGTTTTTTATAAACCATTAAACCTGTGCCTAAAATTGACCAAAATCCAACCCAAATGACATCCCCCCAGAAGGGTAAAGCCCACAACAGAGGACGTTTATCTAGGACTGCACTAATGAGGGAACTAACAAGATGAGCTTGTATATGTAAACTCCGCATATTGCCGTAGGGTGTTTGATTTTCATCTCGACTACTAGACGCAATGACACCAATTAAAACAATACGATCTCTGATCCAGTCCGGTTGAAAAGATCCTGCTAAAAGCTGTTGTACTGAGATGGATTGAGCCAGTTCGGGGGTAGCTCGATAGTTGATGAGCAATTGATAGCCTTGAGGGTCATGATTTTGGTATCCTCCGCTATGAGAACCTAACGGTTGTAAAACAAGATTACCTACTTGCCAATGGTTTTCGGAGTTGAGGGAAAACTCTAGGTTTTGTGGAGTTAGGTATTCTTGGACGATTTGAAACGCAAAGGAAAAGTTACTGGAACAGGGGGAATAATCTGCGATGATGGGGGCGCTGCGCTCTAATAAAATCCGGCGGATTACATTGTGTTTACCATCCCATTCAAGGTCATTGTACCCCACTTGTTTGGGAGGACTGTGGGGAGGGGGTGCGATCGCCTCGTTTCCGTATTCATCCCCCAAAGCACAACTCGTAATTAAGTTATCCTGTTGTTTAAACTCTGTCACCAGTGCCTCGTATCCAGTAGCAACAGGTTGATCCCGGTAAATATTTAAACCCATCACTCGCGGTTGATGGGCGCTAAGTTTACTCAAAACTTGGCTTAAAATATCATCCGGTAAAGGATTCCCATATTGGTTCAAATCCCCCTCCGTCACTCCCACCAACAATAAACGGGAATCCCCCGCTTCCACCGGGCGCTGTACCAATAGATGATCATAGGCCGCCCATTCCCATCCTTGCAATACCCCAGTAGCTCGCACCCCCATCACCAAGGCCGTACAAAGGAGACTCACCCCCACCCACTGCCATCTCCAAAGGGGGGGTTTCGAGACGCTGGGAGTGCGTAGGAGTTTATCCCACGTTAGGGAATCTACCCCGGGATTTTGATAGACAATCGGCAACCAACTGGCACAGGGAAACTCGCTTTCTAACCCCTGTAGGCGCTCTCTGGCCACTTGTACCGCTTGTTCAAAGCGTCTGCCCTCGGAAAAAGCGGCCAAGAAATATTTCAGGAATTCATGGGCGACTTGATCCGGTACTAACTCCCGCATGACCACCATTTGGGGGATAGATAGATCATTGAGACGACGGGCTAATCCTAACCCATCACAGGAGTTAAAAATGGCTAACTGTAACCCTTGATTAACGGCAGTTTTCAAGCCGTACCATAACTCATCAATGGTTAAACTTTCACGGGGGTTAATATAAATTTTCCCGGTTCCGGTGTCTCGCTCGGTTTCACTGTGTCCAGCAAAAAAGATAATATCCCAGGACTGTTCCCAGAGTTGGTCATTAATGGCACTGCGTCGGGGTTCAACTAAGAACAGGGGATCTACATTAGGTAAACTCTGGATAATGTCATAGTCGATGTCGGTATTAATCCCTTCCCGATGGCCTAAGATGACGAGGATTTTCAGCTTAGAACGGGGTTGAGGGGGACTCGGTGGACTGGAGGTGAGACTGAGGGGGCTAAAGAGGGGTTCTGTGGGGCAGTATTGGGCTAAAACCTGCCAGAGGTGCCAGGGGAGTTTTTGCAGGTGCGGATCGTCTGTGCGTAGGAGGAAACGGAGGGGTTGATCTTGTCGGAAGGCCACTAATAATTCTTGGCTGATCGGCAGAAAGGAGGGGGATTGTAACCACTGATTGAGGCGATCGCGCAAACTCTGCCCCGACTCCTGACAAGCTACCCGTTTCTCCTGAATTGACCCCCCATAATCAATAGTTTTAGCCTTCAATTTCCGCCCATAGGGTGCCCCCAAAGGACGATATTTTTCCAGCCAATGCTGGTCAATTAATTGGGCTAACTGAGAATCCCCCGGCAAAAACCCCACCCGTTCCACTTGAGGGCGCTGTTGTTCCTCCCCCACCTCCAACGTGACCCGAAACCCCTGTTCTTCTAGGTTTCCATCCAGTTTGAGCGTGATGAGCCTTCCCATAGTAACCTTAGCCCCCCTTACCGATCATGACTTCTATCTTAAATCTCTGGCAAATCTCGGGATTTTGATGCAAAGGTTAATCAACAGCAGGGGATTTATCAAGATGACCCGGAAAACCCCATCCACAAGGGGATGGGGCAGTTGACTTAGCTCTCTTCTGTCACTATCGGATAATTCCACGAAGTTACGCCATCACAGCCTACGGGTTTTCGTTGTTTGACCTCAGTTTGACAAAAGACAGTTAGATATTATGTGCAGCAATCCCCGGCGCATAGGCTTCTAACACCCGCCCCGTTTCCGAACAACTGATCAATAAATAATCACAAGCTCCACATTGAGTTTGCACTAATTGAGCTTGCCCCAAATCCGGTCTGAGCAAATAATGCCGTTCTGCGGGCTTCCCACAGTTCGGACACCGGATTGTTTCTACCTGAGTCATAACACCACCCGTCATAACGCTACCTCAAAACTTGTTTATAAAATGCCGTGTTTATCCCCGTTCAAAAACTGGATACACCCTGTTTTTGCCCGGATTTCTAATAGGATAGTCGCCACTTTTGCAAAATATTAAGATTATTTTAAAAATGTGTGAGTTTGCAAAAATAGCTAGAATTAATTGATCCCATAGTACTATAACAAGAATTCTAGCCACTTGGCTAATCCTGCGACTAAAATTGAGCCAGTCCTAAATTATTTTAGACAAATCTTCATTTTTTCTTAATATTTAAAAACAAAAAAATACACATCCCAGCCAGATCCGGCCTCTCTTCCCCCAGTTCAATAGCCCAAAACCTTGTCCATTGAGCCATAACTCAAATCGGACTGGTATAGTAACATTGTCCCGAAAAAACTTGAGTGATCGATCGATGCAAATAGACTGGCAAGTTGCCAAAAATTACAGCGACATCTTGTATCACAAAACCGACGGCATCGCCAAAATTACAATTAATCGTCCCCACAAACGCAATGCGTTCCGACCCAAGACGGTTTTTGAGCTTTATGATGCGTTTTGTGATGTCCGTGAAGATCCCGAAATCGGTGTTGTCTTATTGACCGGAGCCGGCCCCCATACCGATGGCAAATATGCCTTTTGTTCCGGGGGAGATCAAAGCATCCGAGGAGAAGCCGGATATATTGACGATCAAGGCGTTCCCCGCCTAAACGTCCTTGACCTACAACGTTTAATTCGCTCCCTACCGAAAGTCGTCATCGCCCTCGTTGCAGGCTATGCCATTGGGGGGGGTCATGTTTTACACCTGCTCTGTGATTTAACCATTGCCGCCGATAACGCCATTTTTGGGCAAACCGGCCCCAAAGTCGGCAGTTTTGACGGGGGATTTGGCGCGTCCTACTTAGCCCGCATTGTGGGGCAGAAAAAAGCCCGAGAAATCTGGTTTCTCTGTCGTCAGTACAACGCCCAACAAGCCCTAGACATGGGCTTAGTGAATACTGTTGTCCCCGTCGAGCAACTGGAAGCAGAAGGAGTCCAGTGGGCGCAGGAAATCCTAACGAAAAGCCCCATCGCCATTCGTTGCCTCAAAGCCGCCTTTAATGCCGATTGTGATGGTCAGGCCGGATTACAGGAGTTAGCAGGCAACGCCACGCTTTTGTATTACATGACCGAAGAAGGCAGCGAAGGCAAGCAGGCCTTTTTAGAAAAACGTCCCCCCGATTTTCGCCAGTATCCTTGGCGGCCGTGAGGGAAAACCCCCCCACTAGCGGCGACAATCTAACCACTGTTGGAGAATAATTGCCGCCGCTTTGCGGTCTACTAAGCCCTTGTGATATCTGGGGGAGAGATTTTGGGCTTTCATCATTTCCTTTGCCTCATAGGACGTTAAACGCTCATCCACAAACTCTAGGGGCAGTTGTAAAGCGTCTCCTAAGCGCCGAGCATATTTTTGGACTTGCTTGGCCTGAAAGCCGATGTTTCCCTCTTTGTTATAGGGCAAACCCACCACTAACACCTGAACTTGACGTTCTTGCACAATGGCTTGAAAGCGCGCCACATCTTCGGTAAAACTCCGCCGTTCGATGGTTTCTAGTCCGGTGGCAATTAACCCCAGTCCATCACATCCAGCAACACCAATGCGCCGTTTACCAACATCTAAACCCAGCGCGGAAATTCTGTTCATGATCTTTTTTTAGCTTGCGAGTGGGCAGTTCTCCCAACTTAATATAGTCCTGTGATTTGTTCCCTGTTAAGAGTTCCCTGTTGCCTTGTTGAGCCTAGCATAGGCGTGTTATTCAGCAGACCCTATTTAGATCGATGTTGTTGATGATTGGTAAAGTGTGGCCGAGTTTTAACAAAAATGTTGCGGAATTCCCCTTCCTCGCTTGCAGGGAGGGGATGGACTTGACCACTAACTCCCAAAGCGAAAACCAAGCTAAAAAGGGCTGTGTTGCAAGAGAAAATTTGGGTCTTAGGAACTAGGACTTCTGCCTGGGGAGGGAAGATAAGACTCGCTATATTTCGGTATAGAAAGCACTTCCCATTGAATCAGGAAGCTCCATCCTCGCGCCTAGGCAGGGTGGGGTAGTTCACCCCAACTAAAATCCAGTCTTCTAAGATGGAGCGCAATTGCTGATCACACTCCCGCAATGTTGCGGCAAATGCGATCACTCCTTTGCATGATGGAATACGAGCGACAAACGTACCATCTTCGAGTTTATCGTAAGTCGCTTGAGACATTGCTTCCTCAATATATTGACTGAGAATGTAATTGATGTTCACAGTAAACCTCGTTTGAATTCCGGGTGAATTACTCAAGGCTGATAGGCATACAGCGCCGGGTTTTGGGAATATCTATCGGTTGTTTTTGCCGGATTCCTAGATTTAGATCAATTTAGCACTCGGGCTAGGACAGCTTCAAAATCTTGTAGGGAAACGGCTCCGGGGATGGGTTCTCCGTTGATGGCAAAGAAGGGGGTGCCGCGTAGTCCTAAACTTTGGGCGAGTTGGACATCTTCTGCAATGGCACGTTCGGCGGCTTCACTGTTGCGATCGCCATTAAACTGTTCTAGATTTAAACCCAAACGACGGGCTATCTTGATATACAACGCTTCTCCCAGTTGATCTTGTTGTTCAAACAGGGCATCATGATAGTCCCAGAATTTCCCCTGTTGATGGGCTGCCCAAGCCGCTAAAGCCGCCGGATAAGCTTGATCATGAATTTGGGTAAGCGGGAGGTGTTTATAAACAAACGTCACCCGATCTTGATGTTGTCGGATAAAAGATTTTAGAGTTTTATGAGCTTCTGCACAAAAAGGACATTGAAAGTCAGAGAACATCACCATCACGACATCTTGTTCCGCCGCCCCACGGGTCGGTGATGAGCCAATAATTCCGCTAGGATTGGCTTTCATGCCGTCTAAAACCGCCTGCTGTTGTTGCTGTTGAATAGCCTGTTGCCGCGCTTGATAGACTTGGAGGGATTCAATGATCACTTCGGGGTTTTGGCGGATGACCTCTAGCACTTTGCTTTCAAATTGGGAGTCAATTTGGGCAGCCATAGCGGCTGATGTGGGGACAAGGAGGCCGAAGTTACTCAACCACAGACACAAGGTTAGGAGGGTGATCAAGACGGGGCGCAGTAGGGTGTGAATCATGGGAGAATCGGAGGATTGGGGGTTAATCAGGTTTAGCTAATTATCCCACACCCCACAGCCCACACAAAACTTGATTGTCCTGCACAATTCCTCATCAAACCTTTGCAAAAGAACGGTTCGTGAACGTTTACAGTGGAATTATAGCCAACCTATCTGAGTCGTGCTAAAAAGGCTCGCCTGCCATCAAAATAGGACAATAACCCTAGAGTTCACGTCTCATTGGGACTGGCTATATCTCGGGATTGGTTACTGATGATTGAGCGACGAAGGGAGTAAAAGGCGATGAGATTAATTCTATTAGGTGGCCCAGGATCGGGAAAGGGGACTCAATTACGCAACTTGAGTCAACACTTGCAACTGGCAGGGATTTCGGTGGGGGATGTGTTACGACAGGCGATCGCATCTCAAACCTTTTTAGGGGTGAAAGCCCAGCCCTATGTGGAACGAGGGGAATTAGTTCCCGATCCATTAATGATTCAGTTAATGCGTCTGCGCTTCCTTCAGCCCGATTTAGGAACAGAACATAAAGGCTGGATTTTAGAAGGTTATCCCCGCACCGCTTTTCAAGCCGAAGAATTAGATTTTGTCCTTGATGACTTTGGACAGTTTCTCGATTCTGCGATTTATTTAAAAATCGATGAAACAGCCATGCGAGAGCGTTCTTTAGCCAGATCCCGCGCTGACGATAGCCCAGAAATCCTCAATAAACGGATTAGCTTATTCCATCAACGGACGATCCCCATCTTGGAATACTATGGTCGTCGGCAAAAACTCTTAATCCTCAATGCAGAAAAATCAGTCGAGGAAGTGACCCAAGAAATCTTGCAAAAACTTGAACTGTTAACCAAAGGTTAGCAAAGGAATTTATCCTATTGGGAAACTGCCCTCATTATCCCCAAAATTTATGCCTTGGCAACGTCCCGATGGTCGGCTTCCCCATCAACTCCGTCCCATTCGCTTTGAATGTGATTTTACCCGCTTTGCGACGGCTTCTGTTCTAGCCCATGCGGGAGAGACAAAGGTATTATGTACCATTAGCATTGCTCCTGGTGTTCCCAACTTTCTCCTCGGCAGTAATCAGGGCTGGTTAACGGCTGAATACCGAATGTTACCGGGGGCCACCCCCCAACGCCAAGCCCGGGAATACCTGAAATTATCAGGACGCACCCAAGAAATTCAGCGTCTGATTGGTCGCAGTTTACGCGCTGCCCTCGATTTAGAATTATTAGGGGAGCGCACCATTACCGTAGATGCAGATGTTCTTCAAGCCGATGCTGGGACGAGAACCACAGCCATCACCGGAAGTTATGTCGCCCTAGCCTTAGCCATTGAGAAACTCATGGAGCGCGGGGAAATTCTGCGATCGCCCATTCGCTACCCCGTCGCCGCCGTTTCCGTAGGACTCATTGAGGGAGAGATTTTCCTCGATCTTAATTATGTCGAAGATGTCACCGCCGATTTAGATTTTAATATCGTCATGACCGGGAACTTAGACCTGATTGAAATACAAGGCACCGCAGAATCCGGGAGTTTCACCCGAGATCAACTCAATCAAATCATTGAAATGGCACAAACCGGGATTCAAGACTTATTAATTCTCCAACAACAAGCCCTCAAACAGTGAACAATTATCAGGAATCCGTCGTTGATTAACGATCCTCCCCGACTCAAAAGATCCAAATGCTTGACAAATGAATTTAAATCAGTTAAGGATGATGGGACAACTTCCTAACCTGAGTAACGATCTAGCTCAATTGATAGGTCAAATCTGGATTTATCAAGTGTTAGACCGTTAGCTCTATCATTGACCCACGGATCAAGAATTTTCTAAGGGCTAACAGGGTTTAAACAGAAACCATTCCCTTGGCAGGGCTAAAATGGCCTTGGGAATAAAGACCACTGCTTCAATGGCCGTTTTGCGGACTGAACCCCGTTGAGTTGAACCGAATATTACTTAGCTCTCGAACGTTTTAGCGTTATCTACTCAGTTGGGTGTCTTGTGCCATCATCTTCATTCAGGTGATTCCTAGGTCGGGTTTTCCTTTCCTAGGGAAGGCTACGCCAACGCACCATATTTGCTCTGTTGATTTTATCTTGCCAACGCCTGATCCCATGACCGCAGCCCCCCTTCCTCCTCCCCAGTCCTCCACCTCCTCAGATACAACTTCTGCCGCCAAGACAGAAGCTGACAAGACCCCCGTTTCCGCCCTCAAGGAATTAGTCTCCCGTCTCCATCGGGAACAAAACCGAATTCAAAATCTCCTGAGTTCCTTGGGCTTCGCCCTGCGCAGTTTTAACAATCTCAATCAGTTTTTAGAAATTGTGCCGCTTATGGCCGCCCGCGTCACTGATTCTGATGGCGGAGCCCTCGTGTTATTAAAACCCAATGGCCAAGCGCGCCTAGAACAGTTACACTGTCAAGAAGGTCACGCTTGTCAGGATATCCGACAGGTGTTAGAGTCTGTCACCAAGCAAATGGCCGCTGAGGGGAGTCAAGCCCCGGTGATTGCCAGTTATTCATCCGGCAGCCTCAAAACCCCTGATTTAAAAGCCATTCACTTCAATCCTTCCCTTTTAGATGAACAGTTAAAAGCCTCCCTAGAAGATGATATACAGTTATTTGGTACCCCCATCCTGATTAAAAATGAAGAGCGGGGACGTTTGTATGTCTTTAGTCGAGATGAGGAGTATATCTGGACGACGACGCGGAAAAAATTAGTCCAGTTAGTGGCAGACCAGACGGCCGTTGCCATTGCGAATCATGAACTGACCAACGAACTCCGCAAAAAAGAACGTCTCGACCGAGAATTAGAAATCGCCGCCGAAATTCAAGATCATCTCTTGCCCAGTAAATGCCCCATTGTTGAGGGGGTGGAGTTAGCGGCCAGTTGTAAGACCGCTAACCGGGTGGGGGGAGACTACTATGATTTTATCCCGGCCAGTTACGAACAATTTGACCCCCAAGAGCGACAACCTGCGGCCTCGGTGCCTTGGAGTATTGTGATTGGGGATGTGATGGGGAAAGGGGTACCGGCCGGGCTAATTATGACCATGACTCGGGGAATGTTGCGGGCGGAGGTGTTAAACCGTCACTCTCCCTCTACCATTGTCCAACACTTAAATCAGGTGATGTATGTGGACTTGGAAAATTCTCATCGTTTCTTGACGTTGTTTTACTCGGAATACGACCCCAAAACCCGGGTTCTTTCCTATACCAACGCCGCCCACAATCCCCCGTTGTTGTGGCACGCGGCCAGTCAGTCGATTTTGAAATTAGACACCAAAGGAATGTTAATTGGTTTAGAACCCAATTCTGACTATGAGGACGCACAAATTCAACTGGAATCTGGGGACACGATTATGTACTATACCGATGGTTTCACGGATGCGGTGAATCAAGAGGGCGATCGCTTTGATGAAGAGGGTTTGATTCAGGTCTTTGAATGGTGTTGTCGCCAAGGTTATCGGCCCCAAGCGTTACTGAATCAACTGTTTAAGGCGGTCAAAGAGTTTAGCGGGGAGGATAGTCCTCGGGGGGATGATATGACCGTTGTAGTGATGCAAGTCCTTTAGATAGGGCTTGCTGAATAAGTCCAAGAGTTGGGGAATCGGGAGTCGGGAATCGGGAGTCGGGAGTCGGGAGTCGGGAGTCGGGAGTCGGGAATCGGGAGTCGGGAGTCGGGAGTCGGGAGTCGGGAGTCGGGAGTCGGGAGTCGGGAGTCGGGAATCGGGAGTCGGGAGTCGGGAATCGGGAGTCGGGAGTCGGGAGTCCGGGAACTCTCCCCCTCTGTTCCCTGTTCCCTGTTCCCTAAAATAAAAGAGTTTTTGGCTATTCACTAGCCACTATTCCCC